>NZ_JBEXYD010000014.1:15944-145708 GCF_040630735.1 Kitasatospora sp. NPDC005748 | reverse complement strand
CGCGTTGACCGCGATCTTGGCGGCGACCAGCAGTTCCTCCGGGCCGAGGTGCAGGGTCCGCATGTGGATCACGCCGTCGGACCGAGCGGCTCCCGGACGGCGCCGACACGTCCCGATGAGGATTCGGTCGGACCCCGCCGGGAGCCGCTCGTGAACGGTCTCGGGGTCAGAACTGCGTGCTGACCGTGACGCCGCTGAAGTCGGTGACGGCGTACAGGCTGAGGTAGCGGTAGCCGGCGGTCGGGTTGGTGACGGTGAGGGACTGAGTGGTCCCGGCGCCGGTGGAGGAGACGGTGAAGGCGCTGGGCGAGGCCCAGGTGCCCGGGTTGTAGTACAGGTGCGCGGTCCCGGTGCCGCCGGAGGTGGTGACCTTGAGCGTGGAGGTGCCGGCCGGCAGGTAGACGTACAGGTAGTCGGTGTTGCCGGCGGTCGCGGCGCGGCCGGTGCGCGAGCAGTTCCGGCCCATCGCGTCGGCGCGCTGCTCGGTGCAGTTCGGCAGGGTGACCGGGGCGGCGGTCACGGTGACCGAGGCCGGGGTGGTGGCGGTCCTGCCGGTGTCGTCGGTCGCGGTCAGGGCGACGGTGTAGGTGCCGGCGGCCGCGTAGGTGTGGCTCGGGTTGCGCTCGTCCGAGGAGGTGCCGTCGCCGAAGGTCCAGTGCCAGGCGGTGATCCGACCCGGGCCGGTCTGGACGGACCGCTCGGTCGCGCTGACGGTGGCGCCGTTCACCGACGTGTCGAACAGCGCGGTCGGGCCCGCCGCGTAGCAGGCCCCGGCGGCGCAGGCGGTGAGCCAGGCGTCGAAGTCGGCGTCGTAGGAGGTGCCGAGGCCGTTGTAGACCGCGTAGCCGCCGGTGTAGTCACCGACCCGGAAGCGGGCCAGCATGGCCTGGACGTCGGCGGGGTGCTTCTCCAGCATGTAGCGGACGGCCAGGTAGCCCCAGGCGTAGACACGGGTCGAGTCCGAGTTGCCGTAGGTGTTCTGGAAGACCGTGCTGAGCTTGTAGGTGTGCTTGGCGGCCTGGGCCATCGCGTCGGTGTCGGTGGTGGCGCGGTAGCTGTAGGACATGTACTCGGCGAGGCCCTCGACCCACCAGATGTCCGGGACGGACGTCTGGGTGGCGAAGCTGCCCTTCATGTCGTAGATGCCGTCCAGGTAGTGGGTGTACTCGTGGTTGAGGTTCCACACCCGGGCGGGGTCGCCGTTGTTCCACGCCTTCTGGTACATGACGTTCGCGGCCCGGTTGTTCGGGTCGGTCGGGTCCATGACGGTCTGGCCGCCGTTGTCGGTCGAGTTGCCGAAGATCGCCCACGAGTAGGTGGTGTAGTCGGTCTTGTTGGCGAAGACCCCGAGGGTGACGGTCTTGTCGTACTGGTTCGGGATCGGACCGTTGTCCTTGACCACGTTGTGGAAGAACGCGTCCTCGTTGCGCAGGCTGGCGCAGACGGTGGCCAGCTCGGCTGCCGACAGCGCCTGGGTCTGGATGGTGCGGTTGTCGCAGACCAGTTGGTGCGGCAGGACCACCGCGGTGAGCTTGGCGGGCAGGTCGCAGATGCCGTAGTACGAGCACTGGCCGTTGTCGTAGACGGTGGCCTGGAAGGCCGTGTGGACGTACAGCGGCGCGTCGGCCGTGAGGAGCGGCGCGGCGTCCAGCACCCGCTTGACCAGCGGCTTGGCCACCGCCTCGACGGTGGCGCTCGTCCCGGCCATCCGGGCCAGGTCGTTGCCCGCGTTGGTGTCGAGGACGGCGTTGGGGCCGCTGAGCAGGTCCTTGTGGTTGACCGCGAAGTTCGCGAGGGAGGTGACGAGCCGCGGGTCGGCGCCGAGCGCGCTGACGAAGGCCGGGTTCGTGTTGCCCCGCCAGAGCGGGAACCGCAGCACGGAGTTGACCGCACCGACCATCTTCGGCAGGGCGTTGTAGGAGTTGTCGAAGTCGTCCAGCACCCGCTGGTAGACGCTCAGGTAGGCGCCCTGGATGTTGGCGCTGTCGGTGAGCGTCAGCACCTCCCTGAGCACCTCGCCGTTGTTCTCCGTGACGTCGTGCCAGCGGGCGCCGGCGAAGAAGGCGTCCAGGCCGGCCTTGACGCCGCTGGTGAGCGTGGCGTCGTACGGGCCGGTCGCGTCGGGGTAGTACGACTGGATGTAGTAGCCCACCCGCAGGAAGAGCACCAGTTGCAGGATGCCGGTCGAGTTGTCGCCGGTGTAGCCGGCCGCCAGGTCCTTGAACGCGGCGGCGACGGGCAGCATCCGGGCCTGCTTGAAGATGCCCGGGTCGGCGCTGCCGTTGCCGAACAGCGAGGAGACGCAGTCCGTGGTCGAGCTCTTGAGGAACGCGACCAGGTCGGCACCGGAGCGGGCGGCGAAGTCGGCCGGGGTGCAGCTCTGCTCGGCGGCGCCCGCGAGCGCGGCCGAACGGGAGCGCGCCGCCTCGGAATCGGGGCGGGCCGGGGCCGGCTCGCCCATGAGGGTCTCGCTGAGCAGCGCCGGGGATATCGGGACGGCGGGGGCGGCGAGGTCCTCGGACCGGGCTGTCGCCCCGCCGGGGCCCGAGGGGCCGGCCGGCCTCAAGGCGGCCGCGGCGGCCGGGGTGGCCGTCGCGATCCGGATCGGTCCGTCGGCGGCGGGTGCCGCGAAGGCCTGGGCCGGGAGCACGGCGGTGGCCGTGGCGCAGCAGGCGATGACGCCGGCCGCGAGGGTGGAGAGCCGTGTGCGCAGTTGCACGCTGAGTCCTTCTGCGAGTGGGGGCAGCCTGACGTGAGGTCGGGCTGAACGAAGGAAATCGACACGGATCCTGCCATCGAATGGGCATCAGAACAATGTCACAGGTCATATTGCGCGACAGATTCCAGCCATGCCCAGGTCACCGGCCTCGCCACCTCCGACGGGGTGGTCCGCTCGGGCCGTCGCGAAAGGCCGGTGCCCGGGTGCGCCGTAGCGCACCCGGGCACCGGCCTCGGGAGGGGTCAGTCCTGCGGCTTCGCCGCGTCCCGGAGTGCGAAGTACTCCGTGACGCCGGCGACGAAGCGGCACGCGCCGGTCTCCCGGTCCACGATCACCGGGAGGTTCCCGCCGACCCGCAGTCGCCCGCGCGCGTCGGGGACCGTCGGCAGGTAGCCGAAGACGTAGGCGCCCTCGACGGCGACCGTCTCGTCGATCCGCAGCCGGTACGCGCGCTCGTCCCAGCCGCGGACCCGCTCGCGGCAGTACGCGTCCGCCGCCAGCCGGGCCGACTCCTGGTCCATGCTCACCATCCGCTTCCTCTCCTGGCTCACCACCATGTGATCATCATTTCGAGATTCTCCCACTGCGAGGTCACGGCGTGCGTCTCGCTCTGGTAGTCGAGGAACTTGATCACACCGGCGTCGTTCACCACGTTGAAGTAGTGGCCGACGTCGACGCCGTCGGTCCAGCCGAACACGATGCCCCGGGTGCCGTAGCCGAGCACGGTCAGCTGGTGGCTGATGTCGTCGACCCCCTCGGTCATGTGGAACAGGGAGTCGTACTTGTACTCCAGTTCCTCCGGGGCGAGGATGCCGCTGTCCCAGGCCGTGGCACCGTCGTGGGTGCCCGCGAGACGGCTGTCGCCGGCCTGGGCGCAGGCGCCGCAGTTGTCGGTGTAGCCGCCGGGGTTCGCCCCCGCCAGGGTGTCCTCCGCCTTGCCGGGCTTCGGCCCCTTGGTACCGGTGCCGCCGCCACCGCTGTCGGGCGAGCCGCCGCCGCTGGGGCGCCCGGCGTCCTTGCCGGCCGCCGGCGTCTCGGAGGCCGGAGCGCCCGGGTCGTCGCCGCCCTTGCCGGTGCCGGACTTCGGGCTGCTCGGCTTCTCCGTCTTCGGCGTGGTCGGAGCCGGGTCCGCCTTGGTGGTGGTGGGCAGGTCGCCGGAGAGCAGCTTCTTGACCGCGCTAACGACGTCCTCTCCCTCGGACACCGCCGTCTTGATCGCCTTGACGGCCTTGACGCCGCCGCTGATCGCCTTGACCGCGCCGTAGCCGTCGATCGCGAACGAGCCGACCACACCGGTGACCTGGCCCGCGAAGTACGAGGTGGAGCTGGTGTCCACCTCGAACAGGTCCGCCAGCGGCGTGTCGTCCACGTACCCGGTGTGGCCGAGCCTGAACGGGGACTCGTTGGAGTACCCGAACATGTCGTTGAACACCTGGTTGTCGCCGTTGGCGATGTCGGCGAAGGAGTTCCAGCAGTCGGAGAGGGTGTTGACGCTCCACTGGTACGGGTCGCCGACGATCGAGTCGCCGACGCCGGTGAAGAAGCTCCCGACGTCGCCCCAGCTCCACCAGAGGCCGTTGGGGTCGCTGCCGGAGGTGGGGTTGCCGGCCGCGTACCCGTAGCCGCCCATCTGGTTGGGATCGCCCGACTCGAAGACCGGGTCGACGGTGAGGAACCGTCCGATCATCGGGTCGTAGACGCGCACCCCGAGCAGGTCCAGCCCGCTGGTGGCGTCCGTGGGCTTGCCGAGGTAGCCCCGGTTGTCGGCCCAGGCCGCGGGCGCGGCGCCGCGCGCGTTCCCGTACGGGTCGTACGCCCGCCGGACGACGGCCAGGCTCGCGCCGTCGACCTGGAGCTGGGCGGTGCCGTGCGGGGTGGTCGGCTGGTAGCTGACGGTACCGGCCGAGGAGCGGACGATCACCGTGCCGTCCGGGCTGTGGTAGTACCGCAGGCCGGTGACGGTCTTCTTGACGGTGTCGAGCCTGAGCTGCTCCGCGCCGCCGAACAGGTAGAGGAGGTTGGTCCCCGGGTTGCGCTGGATCAGCAGACTGCCGTCGGCGTCGTAGAGGTAGCCCGCCTCCGTGCCGTTGGTGGTGACCGCCTTGGTGCGGCCCTCCTCGTTGTACTCGAAGGCCTGGCTGGTGCCGGGCCCGGTCCGGGTCCTGGTGTTGCCGGCGCTGTCGTAGTCGGGCACGACGGTGGTGCTGCCGGACGGCCCGGTGGTGGTGACGGCACTGGCCGCGTTGGGCTTCTTCGCGGGAGTGACGCCGGCGCCCGGGTAGGTGATGGTCTGGGTGACGTCCTTGGTGGCCGCCCCCTTCACATCGTGGGCGACCTGCTGGGTCCGGTCACCGAGCTGGTTGAACTGCCAGTCCAGCCAGTACGGGGACGGCCCGCCGATGGTGCCCGGCGACGGTGCCGCCGTGGCGCACTTGGTGAGCTGCCCGGCCGTGACCGCGCCCAGCCCCTTGGTGTCCGTCCAGGCGGTGGTCAGCCGGTTCTGCGCGTCGTAGCCGAAGCACTGGGTGTCGGTGACCCGGTCGGTGCCGCCGCTGGACTGGACGTCGGAGACCGCGGTGACGCTGCCCGCCGCGTTGTACCCGTAGGTGGTCGCCGAGATCGGGTTGGCCGTGTTGCTCTGCAGCGTGACCCGGTTGGTGGCCAGCCGGCCGGTGGCCTGGTCCCAGGTCTGCGCGGTCCGCAGCTGCTTGCTCGGTGTCCCGAGGGTGGTCTGCAGGACCTGGCCCTGCGGGCTGTAGGCGACGGTGGCGATGTACGGCCGGCTGGGCGTGCCCATCGCGACCAGCTTGCCCTGGAGGTTGTAGCCGTAGCCGACCGTCTCCGCGGGAAGGCCCGCCTCGGTGCCGAAGGTGGTCGACGCCAGCAGGCTGACCGTCTCGGTGTAGGAGGCCGTCGTGCTGTAGCTCCCGGCGAGGTTGCCCTCGACCGCGGGGATCACCGTGGTGGTGCCGGTCGGCTGGCCGACCGCGTTGTAGCCGTTGACCTTCTTGACGTAGGCGCTGCCGCTCTTGCCGCCCACGTAGCGGGTGGACGAGACCGGCATGCCCTTGCCGAGCGAGTCGTACGTCCACTCGGCGAGCGCCTTCGCCGGGTCACCCGGCGTGTCACCGGTGTACTCCGCCGTCTTGCGGCCGAGTTCGTCGTAGCTGTACGACAGCACCTGGCCGCGGCCGTCCTTGACGGTCAGCACCCGGCCGAGCGGGTCGTAGGTGCTGCTGGAGCTGCCGCTGTCGGGGTCGGTCTGGGCCACCACCCGGCCCTGCACGTCGTAGGTGTAGGACCAGGTGTTGCCCACCGTGTCCTTGACCGTCTCGACCTGGCCGCGGGGGGTGTAGCCGAAGGTGGTGGTGATGTCCGCGGCCGCGGCACCCACCGGGCCGGCCGACCAGAGCTGGGTGTTGGCGCCGTCGTACATGACGGCCCGGCCGTCGCCCTGCACCTTGAGGTAGCCGCCGGTGTGCCCGCCGCTCGCGCTGGTCCAGAGCGTGGTCTTCCCGGTGGTGTCCAGCACCACGAGGCTGCCGTCGGCGAGCACGCTCGCGTACGCGCCGGGGTGGCCGGCGGTCCCGGAGGACCACAGGGACTTCCCGTCGACCAGCGCGGTCAGCACCAGGTTGCCGTCGGCCTGCATGGCCAGGCGGACGCTGCGGGAGACCACCGAGGTCCCGGAGGCGATCACGCTGCCGCCGGTGAGCTTGCGGTCCGGCGTGGTGTCGCGCACCACGGTCGAGCTCCGCCGGCCGAGCGCGTCGGTGTACGCCGTGGTCGCCTTGCCGCCGGGCGGCGGCGTGACGTCCACCCGGTCCACGCCCCGGTAGGTCGTGGCGGTCTGCCAGAGCGTGCTCGCGAAGGACACCTGCTGGACCGTGACCGGCCGGCCCTGGCCGTCGTACGACGTCCGGGTCACCGCCGGGCCGGTCTTGTTGGTCTCCGCCCACATCGAGGTGCCCGGCGCGTTGGCCGCGTCGTAGTAGCTCGCGATGGCGGAGACGGTCCACCCGTGGGAGTCGTAGAAGGTCGAGGAGACCAGCCGGCCCACCGAGTTGTCCGCGGTGGTCGTCTGGGTCTGCCGCGCCTGCAGCGTCCCGTCGTAGAAGGTGACCTCGGTGCTGTAGGTGCCGTCCTCGCGCAGCGTCCTGGAGGTGACGGTGGACGGGTCCGGGCTGTCCCCGGCGCCGTGGACCGCGTACGCGAAGGTCCGGTCGGGCGACTGGGTCGCCTTGTTCCGCCCCGGCATCCACACCTTCACCCGGCGCCCGAGGGCGTCGTAGGCCGAGTCGGTGACCCGGCCGTTGACGTCGGCCGCGTGGGTGATCGAGCCGCGGCCCGGCGAGACGGTGCTGGTCGCCTTCCACTTCAGCGGGTTCTCGGTCGACACCGCGGTCGGCAGGAGCCCGGTGGACGGCGTGTACGTGGTCGTGGTGGTCCGGCCGGCCGCGTCGGTGCTGTCGCTGACGCGCCCGTAGCGGTCGTACGCCATCGCGCCGAGCACCTGGAACTGCGGGTTGCCGGCCTTGTCGTAGCCGGTGACCGACTCGGTGGCGGTCACCAGGCCGAGCGAACCGGAGCGCTGGCCGAGCCGGCCCAGGGTGCCGGGGTTCGTGACCGTCCCGTCGCCGTCGTAGTAGACCCGCTTGTGGCTGAGCGTGGTGCCCTGCCCCGGCTTCGTGTCGCACGAGCCGGCGAGGCTGAGCGTCTCCTTCGGGTAGACCAGCATCATCGGGTTGGCCGACGGCGCGTCGGCGTAGGTCGTGACCGTACAGGTCCGCTGGGAGGGCACGGACAGGTCGCCCTGCTCGTCGGCCTTCCAGATCCGGCCGAGGTCGTCGAAGGTGGTGCCGCTCCGGGAGGTCCGCCAGGTGCGGTCGTCACTGAGCAGGCCGAGCGAACGGCTGCCGCTGGAGCGCACCCGGCGCGACGTCAGGTCGGGCAGCGTCGAGAGCTTGTCCGGCTTCGGGTCCTCCGAGGTCCACGCGGTGCGCCCGGCGGTCGCCACGACCACCGAGTCCGGCACGTCGGTCAGCGTCTTGGTGACGACGGTGCCGCCGGCCTTGGTGAAGCCCTGGCTCTCGAACGGGGTGCCGGCCAGCCAGGCGCTGTCGGTGATCTCCTCGCCGAGCGAGTTCGTCACCTTCGCGCTGCGCCGGGTGCCGTCCTTGCGGTAGTCGCCGTCCATGCCCTGGAGGTAGGAGACGGTGCTCTGGGTGGTCGGGTCCGGGGCGGCGCCCGTGGTGGTGGTGACGGTCCGGTAGCCGCGGAACTCGTTCCACGTCCGGTGCTTGTCGTCGGTCAGCTCGGAGTCGTCGCGGTGCCAGGCGGCACCGCCCGAGTAGGTGTAGTCGGTCACCTTGGCGGGCGAGCCGGCCTTGGTCCGGTCGCTGGAGGTGACCTTGGAGACCAGGGTCTTGTGGAACCAGTCCTCGATCGGGTCCTTCCCGCCCGGGGTGTTCCAGAACACCGGGTAGCAGGCCATGGTGTTGGAGTCGGCCGAGGCCGGCATGGTGTTCTTCTCGCGCGAGCACTCCGGCGCCCGGTAGGTGACCGCGACGGACTCGCCGGTCTCGGTCTGCACGCTGGAGATCCGCGGGTGGAACAGCGGCGGGGCGGCCGGGGTGAGGCCGTCGACCCGGTTGTCCGTCTCGATGCCGACGAACGTGACCGGGTCGAGGGAGATCGGGTCGTCGCCCCCGGCGGAGGTGTCCTTGCCCGTGTGGACGATCTCCGAGAGCCACATCACCGACTGCAGCGAGCCGCTGGACTTCGGGTCCTGGGTCTTGCCGGTGACCGGGTCGTAGGTGCCGCCGGCGTCCGAGAAGACCTGCTTCAGCTCGTAGCTGTCGACGTCCTGCCAGCCCGAGGAGGTCCGGACCTTGGTGTCGATGCCCTTCAGCCGGTACGTCTGCCAGAAGGTGGGACCGCTCTGCAGGCAGACGCCGTCGGTGTCGCCCTCCTCCCCGATCTTGGTCTTCCAGTCGGAGGGGCAGTTCAGGTCGTACGGGGTGTCCGGCCAGTTGGCGGCGGTGTCCGAGGAGAGGTTGCCGTCCTTGCAGACGCTGTCCGAGGTGGTGCAGCGCTGTGCCGTGCGGAAGACCACCTTGGCGGCCGGCTCACGGCCCGCCCGGGCGTCCGCCAGCTGGTAGCCGTAGGAGATCTGGGTGAGGTGGCCGCCCCGGGTGTACTGGGTGAGGGTGCCGCCCTTGTCGTCCTTGTCCTCGTCCGGGATCTGGCCGAAGCCCATGTTGTAGTAGTTCGACTCGGTCGACCAGTCGTAACGCTGCACGTTGCCGTGCGGGTCGACCACGAAGTCCAGGTTGAACCGGTAGCCGACCGGCTTGTCGCACTGCGAGTCGTCGCCCTTGTCCGAACTGTGGCAGGGATCGTCCGACTTGGGGTGGTAGACCGGGATGCCCCAGGCGCTGCCGGTGGCGTCGTCCGTGCTGCCGCCGGGAGCGTGGTTGAGGCCGAGGTAGTAGGCGGTGCCGTCGGTCGTGGTGACCTTGAAGTACTCGCCCTGCCAGAGGCCGTTGGTGGCTCCGGTCAGCCGCTCGATCCTGGTGCCGTCGTCGGTCTGGAGGTGGTACGTCCCGTCCGAGTCCCGCAGCAGCTGGCCGTTGTGGGTGCCGAGCGAGATCGTGGCGTTCCAGCCGGCCCAGCAGGAGTCGCCCGAGTCCTCGATCCCCTGGTCCTTGCAGGTCTTGTACGAGCGCTCGATGAAGCCGGGGCTGTAGGACCAGCCGTCACCGACCCAGGACGACTGCGAGTTGCGCGCGGAGGTCTCGCCGTCCACCGACTGCGAGTCGTAGGCGAGTCCGACGGTCGGCGCCGCGCCACCCAGGGACGGGGGCGCGGTGATCGGGTACCGGTACGTGAACGCGCCCGAGGCGGACGCGGACCAGGCACCCGAGGCGGACAGCGACGTCGCGCCGTAGTCGCCCTGGGACCCGCCGCTGCTCGCCACGGCGGCCACCGCGACCCCTCCGGACCGGGCGGCCGCCAGCGCCGCCGGGGCGGCGAAGGCGCTGCCCGGCTTCGCCGCCCCGGCGGTGCCACCGGCCGCCGCGAGCACGACCGTACCGCTCAGCTTCCGGCCGACCGGGTCGTTGACCGCCTCGATCGGCGTGCGGGTGCGGCAGGCGGCGAGCTGCGGCGTGGTGAGCGCGCACGCGGGCATCGCCACCAGCTGCAGCCGGGAGGCCCAACCACCGCCGTACGCCTGCTCGATGCCGCCGTAGTCGAGGGAGACCGCGACGCTGCCGCTCTCCGCGCGGGCGTCGGCCCGGTCCAGGCCGACCAGCAGGCCGTCCACGCCGGCCCGCTTGGCCCGGCCCCGGTCGGCGAGGTCCACCCGGACCGAGGAGACGGCGCTGAGCGGGGCGACCGACGGGGCCAGGGACTTGGCCCGGGCACCGAGCGCCGCGGGGGCGGCGGGCGAGACCGAGACCGGCAGGCTGCCGGCCTTCGCCTTCCCGGCGGGCGCCGCCAGGCTGCGCACCTCGGGGGTGTTCCCCAGGTCGACGGTGGCGGTCGCGGCCGCCGGCCACTGCACGGGCTTCACCACGTGCGGGACCAACTCACGGGCACCGGGCGGGATCACGGGGGCCGGGACGACCGCCCCCCGGCCGCTCACCGGGCTGCCCGGGACCTTCGCCTGGTCGGGGAGCGGGTCCGCGCCCCAGAGCTTGTCCGTGTACTGATAGCCGCCGACGACGTCGGCGACGGCGAGCGGGGTCGCCAACGAGAAGACGGCGGCCGCCGCTATCGCGACGGTCGCCCGTTCCATCCAGGCCCGTTTCCGGGCACCTCGAATTCCGCGCGGTCCTGCGCGCATGCGTATTCCCCCTGAAGGCACATCAGAGAGCCGGTGAACTGACGAATCACCAGCTGACGGCACGTTCGGCCGACGGGAACCGTATTGCCATGGCAGGGTCAGAGCAATACCCTTCCCCAGCAGTCACTCTGTCCCCTTCCGTCACACAGACCCCAAAGAGTCTTCACAGGCGGCGCCAGGGGTGAGTAAAGACCGCAATTCCGACACGTGGCGGGGGGCCACGGGGGTCCGTTCTGTGACGAGGAACACAACGGCGCCCGGGTTCGTCCGCCTCCGGTCCCTGAAAGGGCGATCCATGGGGGAGCACCTCCGCGTCCGGAGAAATCCGGCGCGCACACTGACACGCCGTCTGGCGCTGTCGGCGGCCGTCACCGGCCTGCTGCTCGGCAGTGCCGGACCGGCGCTCGCGGACGATCCGGCCACCGGATCCGCGAGCACGACGACGGGCCCGGCCGCCGACTCGCCGCTGGCGGCCGCCAAGGCCGAGGCCGCGCGCACCGGCCGGCCGGTGACCGTCGACAGCCTCACCACCGAGACCTCGCGGACCGTCGCCAACGCCGACGGCACCTTCACCGCCACCACCCACCTGCAGCCCGCCCGGGTGCGCGAGGACGGCCACTGGAGGGACGTCGACGCCACGCTGACCAGGAACGGCGACGGGACCCTCTCCCCCGCGGCCACCCCCTCCGCGCTGGCCCTCTCCGGCGGGGGCGACGGGCCACTGGCCACCCTCACCGACCCGGACGGGCGACGGCTCTCCTACACCCTCCCGTTCCCGCTCCCCGCTCCCGTGGTGGACGGCAGCACCGCGCGCTACGACGGCGTCCTGCCGGGCGTCGACCTCAAGGTCACCAGCACCGACCAGGGCGGTTTCCACGAGGTCCTGATCGTGCGCGACGCCGCCGCGGCCGCCAACCCCGCGCTCGCCTCGCTCAAGCTGACCACCTCCGTCGGCGGAGGCCTGTCGCTGACGGCCGACCAGGACGGCCGGGTCGCGGTCACCGCGCCCGACGGCAGCGCGGTCTTCCGTTCGCCGACCCCGCTGATGTGGGACTCGGCGACGACCGCCCCGGCCGGGGCCGCCGCGGACCCGGCCCCGGCCGCGAAGGCGGCGCCGAAGACCGCACCGAAGACCGCACCGCAAGCCGCACCGCAGGCGGAGGCCCCCGCGGACGGCGCCCCCGCCACGGCATCGACTCCCGAGGAACCGGGCAGCTCCGCCCAGGTCAAGCGGATCGCGGTGACCCATGCGGCCGACACCCTGACGCTGGTCCCCGACGCCGGCCTGCTCCGCGGCGCCGACACCGTCTGGCCGCTGTACATCGACCCGTACACCAGCCCGATCACCAGCAAGAAGAGCCACTTCGTCACCGTCAAGGAGGGCTGCGCGAGCCAGAGCCCTTACGACGACGCGCAGGACAACGGCGAGGGCGTCGGCTACCAGCGCTGGCAGGACTGCTTCGGCCTGAACCGCGCCTACTACGAGCTGAACATCGCCGGCCTCGACAAGAAGATGGTGATCTCCAAGTCGGTGGTCCACCTGACCTCGACCTACGGCGCCTCCTTCGACTGCGACAACGAGACCGGCGTCCGGCTCGCGACGGTGACCCCGATCAGCGGCTCCACCAGCTGGAACAACCAGCCGGACATCACCGGCGACGGCTACATCGGCGGCACCCAGCAGGTCAAGAGCTCCAACATCAGCCAGAAGTGCGGCAACCACGACGTCAACTTCGACGTGACCGGCCAGATCAGGAAGCTCTCCGGGGTCAAGGACAGCTGGACCTTCGGGCTCTGGGGCAACGAGTCCAAGTCGACGAGCAACAACGACTTCGTCCGCTTCGCCAACAACCCCTACCTGACCACGGTGTTCGACATCGCCCCGGAGACGCCGGACACCCTGGGCACCACCCCGGCCACCCGCGCCCCCGCGAGCAACGGCTGCGCCGGCGCGGCCGACGGCTGGATCGGGCAGTCCGGCCTGGCCGGGGACGCCTCCGACATCACCCTCAACGCCCACCTCACCACCGACATGAGCGGGGTCAACCTGCGCGCCCGGTACGAGGTCTGGGACACCAAGACGGCGGCCGCCGACGGCGGCTCGGCCGACAAGGGCGCCCCGGTCAGCAGCTGGGTCAGCAACGGCGGCACCACCCGGGTCAACATCGGCTTCAAGGTCGCGGACGGCCACCAGTACGGGTGGCACGTCAAGGCCGAGGACGGCACCCTGGCGAGCGGCTGGACCGCCAACTGCTACTTCAAGACCGACCTGAGCGCGCCGAGCATCCCGTCCTTCACCGACTCCCCGGTCTTCCCGCCGCTCGGCGGCGACAAGGCGCCCACCGGCCACGCCGGGGACACCGGCGTCAAGATCACGGTGACCTCAAACGACCCGACGCCCACCGGCTGCACCCGCGGCAGCTGCGTCAGCAGCGGCATCGACCGCTTCGAGTACTCGCTGGACGCCAACATCCCGGCCAACGGCGCCGCGGCGGTCAACGCCGTTCCCACCACCGGCGGCAGCGCCACCGGCGACGTCCCGATCGTGCTGAGCGCCGCCCAGTGGGGCGCCCACACCCTGTTCGTCCGGGCCGTCGACAACGCCGGCAACACCCAGGGCACCGTCGGCCAGTACAGCTTCTTCGCGCCCTGGAACCCGGCCACCAAGGTGACCGCCGGCGACGCCGACGGCGACGCGGTGCCCGACCTGCTCGCCCCGACCACCGACGGCGACCTCGTCCTGGTCCGCGGCAACGCCGACCCGGCCGGACCGCCCGTCAGCGCCTCCGCCAAGGCCCAGAGCCCGGACGGCACGGGGTGGGACAACTACCTGGTCGCCCACCGGGGCACCGCCACCGGCACCAACGTCGACGACCTGTTCGCCTACTCCAGGGCGACCCACGAGCTGTACCTCTACCAGAACGACGCCGTGACCCCCGGCGGCGTCACCGGGCACTTCACGCTCACCCAGAACGTGATCCCGATCCGCAACTCCTCCTCCTGCCCGGCCAAGGGCTCGGACGGCACCTGGAAGAACGTCACCCAGCTGCTCGCCCCCGGCAAGCTCGCCCAGTTCGCCGACGCTCCCGACCTGGTCACCGTCGACAAGGGCGAACTCTGGTACTACCCGGGGACGTTCCAGGCCGGCTGCAACCTCGGGGCCGGCGTCCGGATCGGCACCGGCGACTGGTCCGGCACCACGCTGCTCGCCCCCGGCACCGTGGGCGGCGTGCCGACCCTGTGGGCCCGGGACAACGCCACCGGCGCGGTCAGCAGCTTCCCCCTGACCTTCGACGCCGGCCTGCCGACCACGAAGATCGCCGCGCCGACCCACGCCCCGCTGGTCTCCGGCGTGCTGGACACCGCCAACAAGAACCTCTGCCTGGACATCGCCGGCGGCAGGACCGTCAACGGCACCGCGGCCCAGATGTACACCTGCAACGGCACCGACGCGCAGCAGTTCGCGCTCGGCGCCGACGGCAGCATCCACGCGCTCGGCAAGTGCCTGGACGTGCAGAAGGGCGAGACCGCCAACAACACCCTCGTGCAGCTCTACCAGTGCAACAACACCGGCGCCCAGCAGTGGGCCCCCGGACCGTACCCCGGCACGCTGAAGAACCCGCAGTCCGGCCGCTGCCTGGCCGACCCGGCGAGCAACCGCAACCCGCGCACCCAGGTGATCATCTACGACTGCATGAACATCGCCGACCAGAAGTGGGCCGCCACCACCGGCAACGTGCTGCCCGCCGCGCAGAAGGTGCTGCCGCTCGGCGTCGGCGACCGGGACGCCCCGACCGTCGCCTCCCCGGGTGACGTGCAGGGCACCGGGTACCCGGCGCTCTACGCCGGCTCCCGTTCCGGCCGGCTGACCGAGTACCCCGGCGCGGCACCGGCCGGCGGCCTGGCCCAGTTCGGGAACCCGGTCGGCATCGGCAACGTCCGCCAGCCCTCGGCCTGGTGGAAGCTGGACGGCACCGCGGACAGCATCCGCCCGACCGGTGCGCTCACCCTCAACGGCGGCGCCGCCCTCGGCACCGACCCGGCCCGCGGCGGCGTCCTGAACCTGAACGGCTCCACCGCGTACGCGGCGGCCGCCGGTCCGGCGGTGGACACCAGCCGCAGCTACACGGTGTCCGCCTGGGTGCGGCTCACCAGCCTCACCGCCAACTCCACCTTCGTCTCGCAGTCCGGCACCAGCGCCAACGCCCTCCAGCTCTACTACTCCAGCGGCGCCCACGCGTTCGCCTTCGGCCACGCCCACGCCGACGACACCGCCGGCGCCTTCACCAGCGCCTACGGGCCCACCACCGGCGCCCTCGCCCCGAAGACCAACACCTGGTACCACCTGGTGGGCGTCTACGACGCGGACTCCGCCGACCTGCGCCTCTACGTCGACGGCTCGCTCGCGGGCACCGCCGAGTACGCGGGCACGGTCTGGAACGCGACCGGTCCGCTGCAGCTCGGCCGCCGCCTCTACATGGGCGCCTACGGCGAGTACGCCGCCGGCCAGATCGCCGACGTCCAGCTCTTCCCCGAGGCCCTCACCCCGATCGGCGTCTCCTCCCTCGACGGCAGGCGCCCCGTCCCCACCCAGCTGAGCTGAGGCATCCGCCCCTCCGGCGCCCGCGGCCCGTCCACCCCACCCGGGTGGACGGGCCGCGGGCTTCCGGGGCGTCTGGGGTGTCGGGGGCGTCGGGTATCGGGGTGCGGACCACCGGCGCCGACACCGACCGCGGCCGGTCAGCTCGCGCCGGCCGCCGCGCGCAGCGCCGCCAGGACGCGGTCGGTGTCGGTCGCGGTGGTGCGCCAGTTGCTGAAGGCGGCGCGGACCGCGGGCACCCCGTCGTACACCGTCGCTGTCAGGAACGCCTCCCCGGAGGCCGCGACGCGGCGCAGCAGGGCGTCGACGTCCTGCTGCGCGGGCCGCCCGGCGAGGGTGAAGCAGACCACGTTGAGGCGCACCGGCGCGAGCAGCCGGAAGGCCGGATCCGCGGCGAGGGACGCGCCCAGCCGGGCCGCCTCGGCGCAGTTGCGCTCCACGATCTCCCGGTGGCCCGCCCGGCCGTAGGCGGTGAGCGCGAACCAGGCCGGCAGGGCCCGCAGCCGCCTGGAGTTCTCCGGGGCCAGGTGCACCGGGTCCGGGTCGCCGGTCGGGGCGCCGAGGTACGGCGAGGCGTTGTGGAAGGCGGCCACCTGGAGGTCCCGGCGGCGGGTGAACTGCACGGCCGCGTCGTACGGGACGTTCAGCCACTTGTGCAGGTCCACGCAGACCGAGTCGGCCGCGTCCAGACCGTCGACCAGGTGCGCGTGGGCCGGCGAGAGCGCCGCGAAGGCGCCGAACGCGGCGTCGACGTGCAGCCAGAACGGGTACCGCTCGCGCAGCGCGGCGATCGCCCGCAGGTCGTCGAAGTCGACGGTGTTGACCGTGCCGGCGTTGGCGACCACCACGGCCGGACGCCCGTCCAGTGCCGCGAGTTCGTCGGCGAGCGCGGCCACGTCGACCGCCTCCCGCCCGTCCAGCGTCCGCACCTGCCGCAGGGCGCTCCGGCCGAGTCCGAGCACCGACAGCGCCTTCCCGATGCTCGAATGCGCGGCGCCGGACAGGACGTCGACCGGCCCGAGGGCGGCGAGGCCGTCCTGGGTGACGCTGACGCCGCGCCGCTCGCCCACCCACTCACGGGCGACGGCGAGGCCGACGAGGTTCGAGGTCGTCGCGCCGCTGACGAAGACGCCCGCGTGGGCCTCGCCGAGGCCGAAGAGGCCGCGGAGCCAGCCGATGGTCTCCTGTTCCAGGTCGGCCGCGGCCGAGCCGGTCCGGTTGCTGACGTTCTGGTCGAAGGCGGCCGTCAGCCAGTCGCCGGCGAGCGCGGCCGGGGTCGCCCCGCCCGTGACGAAGCCGAGGTAACGGGGGCCGGCGCTGCCGCTGAACCCCGGCTCCCAGCGCTGGACGAACAGCTTCAGCGCGCCGTCGGTACCGCTCCCCTCGTCGGGCAGCGGCTCCACGGGCCCGGGCGCGCCGGGCGTCACCACCGGCCGGTCCGCGAGGCCCGCGAGCACGTGCGCGGCGCGATCGCCGACCGCGTCGAGGAGTTCGGGCAGTCGGGCGAGGTCTTCACCGAGGCGAGGATGCATGCGGACAGCCTAGGCTCGGGCCCGGCCGGGGCCAACGGCCCCCGGGGCGGGACGCGGCCCGCGGGCCGGGGGACGGCCGCGAGCTTCTGCAGGTGCCGCCGGCGAGGCCCGACTCCCCCGCCAGGGCGCGTACTTCAGGGGCGCCGTCACCTGCGGCTCTACCCGCCGGTGAGCGGAGCCGTCCAGCGCCCCGGGGCCCTGCCCTCAGGGCTCACCGGCCGGGCCCACACGTCCAGCGGCGTCGCACCGGGTAGGGCGGGCGCCCGCCGCGACGCGGCGCCGGGCAGACGGTTTCCGAACTCGTCCGCGGTACAGGGGTTTGCCGCATGCGATCGGGGTCAGAAGTGCCGCGGGGCGTCGCGCCTCCCGATCGGGGCCATCCCCCCCCGGACCGGTCGGGACCGCGCGCGACGCCCGTGCGGTTCCCAGGGTCCGCCGCCACCCCCCTCCCGGCGGCGGACCTGGGCCCGCTCCCCATCTCCGTCGTACGCCGGGCGTGACCCTTGGGTCGGCGGCCGCCGACACCCCCGTGCCCCGTCGTACAGCTGAACCCGCCTCAGCGGCCCACCACGGCCGGGGCGGCGCCGTGAGGGCCTCGGCGGGAGCGGCCGGTTTCACCCATCCTCTACAGTCCTGTAGATTTTGGCTGGCAGCGGGCCGAACCGGCCCGGCCGGGGCGCGACCTGGTGGCGACACCGACGCGCCCGTGCCGACGCAGTGCCGATCGAGTGCTCCGGGGGAAGCGACCGTGGTCCCACCGCTCAGGCTCCGCCCGGAGGGCCGAGTCGGTGGCGGGCACGTCCTGGCCCGGGGTGACGGTCGGCGCACGCGGATCGGCAGCCGGGACCACCGCGGCCGTGACGGAGCGCGAACTCCGCGGCCGGCGTCGGCGGCGCGGGTGGGCGCCGCCGCCCGGGTGGCGGCGCCTCCCTGACGACGTGCCACCGCGCGCTGTCCGGACGCCCGCCTCTGACGGAGCGTGCCCAGGCCGAGAGCCGCGCCCGCAGGACACCATGGAAACAGCAGGAGGAACAGTGAAGTCGCGCATCATCGCGAGAGTCGTCCCCGCCCTCGTTCTGGCAGGCCTGATGCTGGGCTCGCCGGGCGTCGCCGCGGCCGCGCCGGCCGCGGTCCACGCGGCCGGGTCCGTCGCCCGGCCCGCGGAGTCCGGCATCGACCGGGCGGGGGCCGGAGCGGCGCCCGCCGTCGCGCAGCCGGTCGAGAACCGCTCGGCCCGGGCCGCCGCGCTCGCGGCCGACGACAAGAAGGAGAAGAAGAAGGGCGGCTTCTTCAAGAAGCTCGGCATAGCCGTCCTCGTCGTCATCCTGTTGATCGTGCTGTTCGCCGTCGGGCTCGTCGTCGCGATCGTCTTCGCGATCCGCGCCATCTTCCGCCGCCGCCGGGAGGCGTGAGCACCGGCCCGGGTGCCGGGGGCGGGCGGCCGTGCGGCCCCGGCCCGGGCCAGGACGAGTGCGCCGGGCCACCGCCGGCGGGCGGTGGCCCTCCCCCAATTGGTGCGCGCAGACGTCTTGGCAGAAGGAGGGGGCCTTCCCTACCGTCGAGTAACGCAATCGACCGACGCCCACCCCCCACTCTGCGCGTCTGCGCGAAGGAGCGGCGATGTCCCCGCACGCGTTATCGTCCGACGCCCGCCCGTCCCGCCGGTCCCGGCCCGTCAGGGCCGCCGTGGGCGCCCTCGCGGCCGCCCTCGTCCTGCCCCTCGCCGCCGTCGCCCCGGCCGCCGCGACGGCCGGGCCGGCCCCCGGGCAGGTGCGCGCCCTGCGCGAGGTGATGTTCGTCGGCAACAACTGGGACGGCACCGCGGACGTCATCCGCTCCACCGGTGACCTGGCCAGGATCGGCCGTGTCAACGTCGTCCCCGACAAGGACCAGCGGCTCACCGAGATCTACCTCAACCCCGTCAAACTCGCCTACTTCCTGGGCATCCGGCTGGGCCCGGGCGAGGGCCACGACCAGTTCGTCGACGACATGTACTCCACCCCGGACGGGTCCGCCGTGGTCGTCTCGCGCCCGAGCTTCGCCGACGTCGTCTCCATCGACCTCGCCACCGGGCGGATCAACTGGCGCTTTCCCGTGTCGGGCTACCGCTCGGACCACATGGCGCTCTCCCCGGACGGCACCCGCGTGGCGGTCTCCGCCTCCACCTCCAACACGGTCCATGTGCTGGACGTCCGCACCGGCGCGCAACTCGGCTCGTTCGCGACCGGGGACAAGCCCCACGAGAACCTCTTCACCGACGGCGGGCGGCGGATCTGGAACATGTCGATCGGCGAGGTCAACACCGCCCTCGACGCGCCGTGGCTGGACTGGACGAAGGGCGACCGCCGGATCACCGTGGTCGACGCCGACACGTTCGCGCCGGTCAGGGTCATCGACATGCGGGAGCGGCTGGACGCCGCCGGCCGCTCGGACCTCTCCGACGCGATCCGCCCGGCGGCGTTCACCCCGGACGGGTCGACGCTCTACTTCCAGGTGTCCTTCTTCAACGGCCTGGTCGAGTACGACGTCGCCGCCGACCGGATCACCCGGGTCAAGACCCTGCCGAAGAACCCCGCGACCAGCGAGGACCGCACCACCTGGGTCAACGACTCGCGCCACCACGGCCTGTCGATGAGCCCGGCCGGTGACAAGCTCTGTGTCGCCGGCACCATGGACGACTACGCGACCGTGGTCGACCGGGCCACGCTCCAGGAGGGCCCGCTGGTGCCCGCCTCGAAACCGTACTGGGCCACCGTGAGCGGCGACGGCACGGCCTGCGTGATCTCCGAGAGCGGCGCCGACCAGGTCACCGCGATCGACTTCGCGACCGGACGGAAGACCGTCTCCGTACCGGTCGGCGACCACCCGCAGCGGGTGCGCCTCGGCCACGTGCCGGCCGACTGGACCGGCCCCTCGGGGGCGTGACCCGGGCCGACCGGGCGACCGGACGTCCGGTCGGCCCCGCCGCCGCCCCCGCCGCCCGTTCGCCGCCCGTTCGCCGCACGGACACTGCCGGGACGGGCGCGGTGGAGCGGCTACCGGGACAGCGCCCGGTCCGACGGGGTGCCGGTGTCCGCTCCCGGACCGGGGCGGCGCCGGACCAGCCGCAGCGCCACCGCGACGGCGCCCAGCAGGACGCAGGTGCCCAGGGCGGCGTGCAGGAGCAGCGCGTCGAGCCGGTCCGCCGCCAGGTAGGCGCCGACGGCGAGCGCCACCAGGGCGCACACCCCGCGGTCGATGATCGACTCCAGGGACAGCAGGGTCGCCCGGTAGGGGGTCGGCGGGATGGCCGCGTTGATCAGGTAGCGCTGGACCGGGTAGGCGAGGCCGGTGGCGGCGGCGAACACGCACAGCCACGCGATGGTCGCCGCCGCACCGGACAGGGCGGTGGCGGCCAGCGATCCGGCCATCACGAGGCTCAGCACGGTCACGGCCGCGGTGTCCGAGAGCCTGGCCCGGATCCAGCCGGGCCGGGAGGAGCCCAGCGCCTCGGCCACCGTCATCGCGGAGAGCACCGCGCCGTGGTCGGCGACCGGGACGGCCCTGGCCAGCAGCAGCGGCTGGAACAGGTTGACCTGGCAGATCCGGGCCAGGGTGAAGATCGCCACGCCCTGGACCATCAGCGGTCCCAGGGCCCGGGAGGTCCGCAGCACCTTCCACGCCTGACGCACCGAGTCCAGGAACCCGCCGCCGGGCACGGCCGCGGCCGGCGCGCCGTTCCGGGCGCCCGCCCCGGCCGGCGGAGGCGCCGAGGGCGGCGGGGGCAGCGCCGGCAACGCGGCGGCGCAGGCCAGGGAGCCGAGGGTGCAGGCGGCGGTCAGCAGGTAGGGCGCCTGGTGGACCGTACTCATCAGCACGCCCACCAGCGGCCAGCAGGCGATCTTCGCCCAGAGGCCGAGGGCCCGCGCGGTGCCCTCCGCCTGCACGTAGCGCTCTCCGGCGCCCTCGGCGTGCAGGTACTCGTAGAGGTAGGCGCTGGAGGCACCGGAGACCAGGGAGCGGGCGGCGGCGATCGCCAGGAAGTGCAGCAGGAAGCCGGTCGCGGAGGGCAGCGCCACCGGCACCAGGTTGGCGGCCGTCATCACCGCGGCCCCGAGCCGCAGGCAGGTCCGCTGCCCGATCCGGTCGGCGATGAAGCCGGTGGGGACCTCCAACAGGCAGAAGGCGACGTAGTAGACGCTCTGGATGCCGAAGATCTGGCTGTCCGACAGGCCGGCCTGCCGCTGGTACTCGTAGAAGACCGGCATCCACCACAGCAGGTTGAACAGCAGTTGGAAGCCGTTGTTCAGGCGGACCACCCGGCGGACCCCGGGCGGGGCGGCGGGACCGCGCTTGGCTCGGCCGAGCAGGGACACGGGCTTGCCTTCCTTCGCGTCGGGGGGGGTTCCGCGGGCCGCTCAGCCGTTGTAGGGGCGCAGTTGCAGCAGGTGGACCCGGCCGCCGGGGGCCAGCAGCCACTCCACGTCGAGGGGTGCGGCGAAGGTGTAGTCGGCGGCGAAGTGGGACTGGAGCAGGCGTCCGGCCAGGGCGAGCCGGCCGAGGTGTGCCCGGGTCTCGGCGTCGAGGTCCTCGGCGGCGGCGCCGAGCGAGAGCGTCCGGCCGCCGCCCTCCACGGTGTTGTAGAGGTACTGCAGCGGCAGCGCGGTGCCGTCGACCACCGCCGAGGTCGAGCCGGGCGCGCAGTTGAGGTAGACGTTGCGGAAGTCCGCCCGGTTGGTGGGGTTGCAGGTGACCATCACCCCACCGAGCGGGGACGGCTCGTAGCGCTGGACGATCACCCCCATGAACGTGTCGTCCAGGGAGATGCCGGCCTCGTGGCGCAGCCGGACGCTGCGCGGCGACAGCAGCGAGGCCCACACCTGGCGGATCGCGTCGAGCAGGCCCGGCAGGTCGGTGACCTTGGTGTGCGACTCGTAGATGCCCGCGGCGGAGAAGCCCGGCAGGTCCTCGGCGTTGGAGGAGGAGCGCACCGCCAGCCGCCCGGCGCCGGCGAGGTGGCGCACCGCGTGCGCGTCCAGCGCCCGCACCAGGTCGTCGGGGACGGGGGTGGCCACGATGAGGTGCTGGAGCTGGACGCAGACCGAGTCGACCGCGTCCATCGCGCCGAGTTCGAGCGCCATCTTCAGCTTGCCGATGCTCTGCTGCACGGCCCGGGAGGAGTCCAGGAAGCGCTGCTGGACGGCGAACGGCACCGCGATCCCCTCGGGCGCGCTGACGTGCCGGGACAGGAAGTCCGCCGCCGCCTGGACGAGGTCGGCGTCCGCGGCCACCCCCAGCCGCCCGGCCAGGTGGCCCAGCAGGTCGGGTCGCGGCGCGCGGGGCACCGAGTAGTAGCCGGTCAGCCGGGCCGATCCGTGGCGCAGCACGTGGTGGAGTTCGCCCAGGTTGGCCGCCTTGGTGCCGTAGCCGCGGCGGTCCCCGGCGCGCAGCCGGGAGAGCGGCACGATCGGTACGTCCTCCACCCGGGGAGCGTCGATCCGGATGCGCTGGGTGTGCCAGACCGGCTGGGTGAGGTCGGCCGGCTCCTCGGCCCGCTCGATGGTGACGCCGTCGGCACTGACCTCGTAGCGGACCCAGCCGCCGTCCAGGTCGTCGGCGGCGATCCGGTCGAGGGCGCCGCGCACGATGGCGTTGGGTATCCCCCAGCCGGCGGCCAGCATGTTGGTGTGCGACAGCGGAGTGGTGGGCAGGGCGTTGACCAGGCCGGCCAGCCGGGGGATGTCGTCGGGGACGACCGGCATGGCCACGATGTCGTACCAGGTGAGGTCCGCCCGGGCGGCGCGGTACGCGTCCGCGTCGGCGAAGGCGCGCAGCCGGCCGGTGGCCGAGCCCAGGGTGAGCGGGACGAAGGGCCGCGCGGCGAGCAGCGCGTCCGAGCCGGTCCGGGGCAGGACGCTCTCGGGCACGGCCGCCAGGGCGTTCTCCTGCGCGTGGTTGGCCGGCTTCACCAGCAGGGCGAGGGACTGGTCGAGGTGCTCGCGGACGAAGCGGTGGAACTCGGTGAGCAGGTCGGCGCCCATGGTGTCCGCCTCGGTGGTCTCCAGGACCATGAACGGCTCGGTCGACCGGCTGGGCTGGTCGGCCTGGCTGGGCCGGTTCGCCTGGTCGCCGGCGTGCAGGGAGAGCACGCCGAGCAGGAAGCGCCGGTCCGGGTCCTGGTAGACGCTCCGGTTGAAGCCGTCGAGGTCGGCGTCGAGCTCCTCCAGGGTCAGGCCCTCGATCGTGGTGGCGATGTAGTCGACGTGGAACGGGTGCACGGCGCTGTCGAGGATGTGCCACAGCGCCTTGTGCCGGTCGACGACGACCTTGACGTAGGGATGGCCGCCGAGCGTGCCGCAGAGCCGTTCGAAGAGCGGCATGGTGAGACGCGCGCCGATCACCGCACCGGTCTCGGTGCCGGTGTCCGTGTCGCTCTCCGTGCCGAGCATCGCGTCGGTCTCCGTGCCGAGCGGCGCGCCGTCCGGCGCCGCGTTCGTGGCCTCGTTCGGCGCCGCGTTCGTCTGCGGGTCGGCGGCGCCCGCCGACGCGCCGGGGTGGGCGGTCACCGGCTCGCTCCGGTCGTCAGGTGGCCGGTCAGTGCCTTGGGCAACGCCTCGATGATCCGGGTGCAGTCCGCCACCAGGACGTCCGCCGACCTTGCGGTCAGGAAGCACAGGGCAGCCATGGTGTTGGCGCCCTCGGCCCGCTCGTACGCGGGCATCGGGGTGCCGGCGGGCAGGCTGCGTTCCCGGACCGGTTCGATCGTGGAGCCGGGGCTGAGCAGGTCCGTCCAGTCCACGGCGTCGAAGTCCCAGCGCGGCTGCTCGCTCCAGGGCTCGCCCGCGCGGTCGGCGGCGAGGATCACCAGCGAGCCGGCGGCCCCGGCGGCCCCGCTGCCCCCGGCGCCGGTGAGCATGGCGCCGGTGAGCATGGCGGGCGGGTAGGCGACGGGCCGCCCGAGCAGTTCGCGCGTCAGCATGCCGATCATGTCGAGTCCGAAGACGGCCTCCACCTGCCGGGTCGTCATCACGCCCCCGAACCGGGCGGCGGTCTCGATCAGCCACATGTCCCGTCCGCCGGGGGCGAGTTTGATCTCGGTGTGGGTGGCGCAGGTGTCCAGACCGAGCGCGTCCACGGCGGCCCGGGAGGCCGCCTCGATCCGGCGCTGGAGGGGCTCGGACAGGTCCGCCGGAGCGATGCTCGCGCGCTCGGTGAAGGGCGGGACGGTCGGCAGCCGGCCGGTGAGGCACAGCGGGTGGTAGACGCCGCCGGCGACGATGCCCTCCACGCTGACGTAGTCGCCCCAGCCCGGATCGGCGAACCAGCCCCGGGTGCCGCCGGTGACGATCTCCTCCAGCAGGAAGTCGCTCACCCCCTCGTCGGCGGCGTGCAGTTCGGCGTATCCCTCCTCGGCGGAGGAGGCCATCACGGACCGGCCGAGCCGCCAGGCGCGGCCCGCCTCCCGGGCGTCGCGCACGGTGAGGTGCGCGGTCGATCCGGCGCTCCACGCGGCCTTCAGCAGCAGCGGCGGGGTCAGCCGTCGGAACGCCTCGTCGATGTCGGCGGCGCCGTGGATCTCGGCGAAGCCCGGGACGGGTACGCCGGCGTCACGCCAGATCCGCCGCATCAGGCGCTTGTCGCGGGCCGCCGCGACGTGCTCCCCCGGGCCGGCCAGCCCGAGGCGGCGGCAGGCGAGGGCCACGGCCACCACCGCGTACTCGGAGAACGTCAGCACGGCCCGCGCCGCGACGCGTTCGGCGTGGTCGGCGATCAGCTCGACCAGCGCCGTCCCGCCCGAGGGCGGCGCCTCGGTGACCGACGCGCAGGCCGGCCGCCAGGTGTCCGCCGTGACCTGCGGCAGTGGCGCGAGCGCCAGCAGATGGACCTCGCCGTGCGCCGCCATGCGCGGGACCGCGTACTCCAGGGGCGGACCGCCCCTCGCATGCACGAACAGGATGCTGCTCATCTCGCTCCTCGGGGTTGGGCGGACAGGGACGTTGCCTGTCGTGTCGGGTGCCCGGTGGCCGGCCCGTCCTCGGGCGCCCGGACCACGGCGGGGGCGCGGCGCCCCGGTGCGGCGTGCACCGCACCGGAGGACGGATGCCCGGTTGTACCGTTGCCGACAGCAGCAGCTGACCGGCCGTCACGTGCTTTCGGCCTGACGTCGGCAGCGCATCTCCGCCTCGGGCCGGGCCTGTCTCTATCCTCAGCAGCCATGCTTGTCATGCACCAATCGGACTGGACCCCGACCGAGACTTTCCGCCACCCGGCACAGGCCACCGGCACCGGGCCCGCTCGGCAGCCCGACCCCGCCCGGACACGCCCGCACGATCGGGGCCGCGCCCGCACCCGCCGGGCGCCGCACTCCGCTCCCCGCGCCGACCACGACCGGCGAAGTCGCGAGCGGGCGGCACCGGAGAAGCGCCGGTACGCGGCGGCGGCGCCCGTTTAGGCCTCGGACCGCTGGGCCCGCCCCCGCCCGCCGTGGCCGCGGCGGAGCCAGGTGGCGGGCCGGTTCGACGCCCGGCGCGGGATCCTCCACCGGCATCGTGCGGGGCCGTCGGACGCCGGCCCCCACCAGCCCGTGCCGCCCGCCTCGCCGCAGCCGACGATGGCCGGAATCGTCTCCCGCCCGTGGTGGGTCGGGCACCGCTCGGCCCGGCGGCTGCCGGCCCGCCGTCCCGGGAAGGGCGTGGCGCTCCTCTCCGCAGGCGAGCGGCTCGACCTCCGCGCCACCCTCAGCAGGGCCGCCGGGACGCCCCCCGCCGACCGCGCTGCTGCTCGGCCCGCCAGCGCACGAAGCGGGGCGGGACCTCGCCCCAGGTGACGACGGCAGCGATGGGCCCCCTACGGGGTGGTCTCCGGGGGGCTCACCCCATCGCCGAGACCGTCAGTCGTCCAAGGGACGCTCGTGCCTCCAGTCCAGGCAGCCCGGCATCAGAAAGCACGCGTAGAGGACCTGGAGGACCACCAGCAGCACGGCCGGCCAGGACCCGAACATGAGCCCGACCAGCAGCGGGAGGGCACTGGGCACCAGCGCGACGACGGCTCCCACCCCACCACCCCGGCCCGCTCTCGGCGCCACCGCCAGAAGGAGCACGAGGGTGGGGAACGTCACCAGGCAAGCCACGATGGACAGCGGCCACACGTACGTCGCGAAGTCCGCCCGCACGAACCCGTCCCGGCCCCGTCCTCCCGGCAACGACCCGAGCGCGGGTCAAGCCGAGCAGCCCGGCCACCAAACGACCCTTCTATCTCCGATCCACGTTGTTCCTAGAATGGCGGGGTGAACGACATCGATGCGATCGCACTGTTGCAGGATCCGGTGCGGCGACGCCTGTACGAGTACGTGGTGGCGCAGGGCCGCGAGGTCGGCCGCAACGAGGCCGCCGAGGCGGCCGGGGTGGCGCGCACTCTCGCCGCGCACCATCTGGACCGGCTGACCGAGGCCGGGCTACTGGAGAGCGGCAGCCGTCGGCTGTCGGGCCGCTCGGGGCCGGGGGCGGGCCGTCCGGCCAAGGTGTACACGCGGGCGCCGGGCGAGCGCTCGGTGTCCCTGCCCGCCCGTGACTACCGGACCGTCGCCGAGCTGCTCGCGGAGGCCGCCGAGCAGGCCGGGCTGGATTCCGGGCTGTACGCGGCCGCGCGCCGCCGGGGGGAGGCGCTGCGCGGCTCGGCGGAACCCTGCGGCGGTCTCGCGGAGGCCATGGAGTTGCTGGCCGCGCGCGGGTACGAGCCGCGTCTGGACACCCCCGGGGAGGACCGGGGTACCGAGGGCGACGACGCCGCCGACGGCGTCGAGGAGGCGACCGGGGCGGCGGCCGAAGCGGGGGTGGTCCGCATGCGCAACTGTCCCTTCCACGCGGTCTCCGAGCGCTTTCCGCCCCTCGTCTGCGGCATGAACCTGGCCCTCCTGGAAGGGCTGCTCGGAGTGGACGGCCCCGTCCGCGCCCGGATGGACGCCCGGCCCGGGGACTGCTGCGTGATCGTCGAGCCTTCTAAAACCAATACTGATTGACATAGAAAAGCGAGCCGTGCTGGGATGAGGCCATGACCTCCTCCACGCACGCCCTCCACCTGGCCCAGCTCAATGTCGCCACCCTCCGGCACCCCCTCGACGACCCCCGCACCGCACCGTTCGTCGAGCTGCTCGAACCGATCAACACCGCCGCCGACGGTGCGCCAGGCTTCGTGTGGCGGCTCACCGAGGACGGCGAGGCCGACGCGACCGGACTGCGCCCGGCGGGCGAGAACGTCATCGTCAACCTGTCGGTGTGGGAGAGCCAGGAAGCCCTCTGGGACTTCACCTACCGCAGTGGCCACCTGGACGCGACACGACGGCGGCGCGAATGGTTCCACCGGCACGCCGAGGCACACCTGGTGCTCTGGTGGATCCCCGCCGGTCACCTCCCCACCGTCGGCGAGGCCTTGGCGCGACTGACCGACCTGCGGGAGCACGGTCCGTCTCCCCGCGCCTTCACCTTCGCGTCCTCGTTCACGCCCACCGAGGCCGCCCCGCAGCCCGCGCCGTGACACCGGCTCCGCAGCCCGCGCCAAGACACCGGCTCCGCCCTCGACGACGGTCGGCGGCCGGGCCACCCGGTCCGGGGCGCCGCCTGCCGGGTCAGTCAACGGCGGAGACGGTACCCGGCCCTGCGGGCCGGCGTGCGTCGACCTCGATCTCGATCTTCATCCGGGGGTCGGAGAGGCCGCATTCGAGCATCGTCGCGGCCGGTCGCACCGCCCCGAAGGTGCGGCGCAGGGCGGGCCAGCACGGCGGGAAGTCCTCGCGATCGGGCAGGAGGTACCTGACCCGGACGACGTCCGCGAAGGTGCAACCCGCCTGTGCCAGTGCCTCCGCGATGTTGCGCAGGCACTGCTCCGCCTGCTCCACCACGTCGTCGGAGATGGTCATGGTCGGGTAGTCGAACCCGGTCGTCCCCGACACGTGCACCCGGTCGCCGTCCACCACCGCCCGGGCGTAGCCGATCTCTTCTTCGAAGGTGGAACCGCTCAGGATCGCGCGTCGCTCTGTCATGCAGCGAAAGCTAGGCAACCAGCGGGTGATATGTCCAATAGCACGGAAACCCTCGTGTGATATCTCTGGCGGTATGGATCGCCCGGAACTCGGACTGCACCAACTCCACGCCTTCGCCGTGCTCGCCGAGGAACTCCACTTCGGACGCGCGGCGGAGCGGCTGGGCATCGCACAACCGCCGCTCAGTCAGCAGATCCGCCGTCTGGAGGCGAAGGTCGGGCACCCGCTGTTCACCCGGGCGCCGGGCCGGGTCGCGCTCACCCCGGCAGGACAGGAGCTCCTGCCGGCCGCGCGGCACGCGCTCGACGAGGTCGCCGCCGCACTGAGCGCGGCGCGGGCCGTAGCCGCCGGCGAGGCCGGTCGCATCCGGATCGGCTTCTCCGGATCACTCGCGCTGAGTGTCCTGCCGGGCCTGCTGCGCGCCTACCACGACCGGTACCCCGCGGTGGAGATGGAGATCCGGGAGATGACCACGGCGGTGCAGCTGACCGCCCTGCACGAGCAGGTGATCGACCTCGGGCTCCTGCGGGAGCCGCCGGACGAGCCGGGGCTGCTGAACGAGGTGATCCTGTCCGAGGAGTTCGTCGCCGTCCTGCCGCGGTCCCACCCCCTCGCGGCCCGACGCGTGGTCCCCGTCGAGGCGCTGGCGGGCGAGCCGTTCGTGCTGCTGCCCCGCAGCGCCGGACCGACCGTGCTCGACCGGATCCTCCACCTGTGCCGCGACGCGGGATTCGAGCCGCGCCTCGGACAGCAGGCGGTGGAGTGGCAGACGGTCTCCGCGCTCGTGGAGGCGGGGCTCGGCGTCTCGCTCGCCCCGGCGAGCATCCGCCGGATCCGGCTGAAAGGCGTCGCGTACCGCCGGATCGAGCCGAACACCACACGCACCACCGTCGCGATGACCTGGCGGCGCGACGACCGGAATCCCCTGGTCGCGCGGTTCCTGGAGGAAGCCCGTCGCGAACCCTGAACCCGTTCGGTGGGCAGGTGGCGGCACGCTCCGGCTGGGGGCCGGCGGGTGGTCGGGGCGGCCGGGCCGGGCACGGTCCGGCCGCCCCGGCGGGCGGCGCCGTACGAGCTCGGCGCCGCCGGGGTGCACGTGTCAGGAATCGCTATGCCGCACCGGTGATCCCGGGCGCGACGTACCGGCGGTGGAGCGGGGCGAAGGACACCTCCGGAGCCCCGCTGATCCCGGCCGTCGCGATCGCGGGGGTGAGGCGCTGGGCCATGAACGCCTCGAACGCCTCCCGGGACTCCCACACATCGGTCACGTGGAGACCCCGCGCGTCGAACCAGGCCACATGCAGCTGTCCCCCGGCCCCGGGGACCTGCTCCCAGTCCACGGCGTCCCGCACCGTGTCGTACTGCTCCGGCGTCGCGTCGGCCCAGAGCATCGACATCACCACGGCCATGACCACTCCTCCTTCATCGGCGTCCAGGTATCCACCCCGACCAGCCAACCCCCGGCCGCCACCACGCGCACGCCGTGACAGCCGACCGGACCAGCCGCCTCTCCGGCATCGACGGGAACGAGGCGGGCGACGGGGCGCGGCCGGAGCAACGAGCTACCGGCACAGGCAGGGGCTCGTGGTGACCTCCCGGCCGACGCCGCCGCTCAGCCGGAGTGCACCCGCCGCCGGGCGTGCTCCGCCCAGTCGACGATCTGGATCGCCGCGCCCGCGGCCTCCTCGCCCTGGCAGCGGGTGTGGTGGCGGCGGGCGATGCCGTCCAGATCGAGGTGGCGGCCGAAGGCGGGGTGTCCGGCGAGCCGCCGGGCGTGGGCCCACACCCGGGAGTGCTCGGCGATGCGATGCACGGCGGTGGCGTCCAGGTGCCAGCGGTGCACGGTGTCCAGCCGCACCAGGGTCACCCAGAGCTCCACGTCCGCGAGGGTCAGCTCCTCGCCCAGCAGGAACTCCCGGGTGGCCAGGCGGTGCTCGATCGCGGCCAGCCCGTCGAGCAGGCTCCGCAGGGCCGTCGCGCGCTCGGCCGCGGTGGCGTCGGCCCGGCCGGCGCGTTGGGCCGGGGCGTTGATGCTCCGTTCGCACAGCTCCCGGACCGCCTCGATCGCCGTGTCGAGGCCGCACGGGTGGAGGTCGGGGCCGGGGAACCGCCGGGCCAGGTCGGTGAGGATCTCGGTGGTGTCGGTGCTGACGATCCGTCCGCTCCAGCTGTCGCTGAGCACCGGCGCCACGGCCGGCCCGGGGTACTGGTGCGCGCTCGCCTCGTACAGCGGCCGCAGCGCCAGGTACCCGCCGGCGCCGTCGTCCGGCAGCGCCGGCAGCAGGGTCACCGGGAGGGTGTCGTCGAGGCCGAGCAGGCTGTGGGTGACGGCGATCTGCAGACAGTGCGGACAGGACAGCGTGAGGTGCAGCCGGTAGCGGTGCGGCACGGCGTAGTACCCGCTGCGGGCGTCGCGGCCGATCCGGCCGCGGAGGGAGGGGACGGCGGAGGAGGAGGCGTCGGACATGGGTCTCCCAGGGGTCGGGGGTGCGCGCACGCGCGTGCGACGCATCGGGTGCGGGAGGAGCGGGGAGGGCGGAACTCGGGGCGGGCGAGTGCCCGGTGGGGAATCAGACGGCGAGGGCCGCCGCGCCATGGGGAGCGGGCGCTCCTGCCAGGCTGCTGCAGACCCGCTGCAGGTCGATGTGGCGGCGGCACGTCAGCACCGGGCGCAGCCGGACAGCGTGGGCCACGCCATCGACGACCGGCTCCGCGTGCCTCACGGCTCTCCCACCCACGTTCGAGGATTCCTGCTCCGGAGTGTCATCCCGGATCCGCGCCGCGTCAAGGGCCCCGGCACCGGAGGACCGGCCGTCCCGCATGGTGGGACGCGCGTCCCGCTCCGGCCGGACCGGCGCGCCCGCAGAAGACGGAGGCTCGTAGCGAACGCCGGTGCGCCGGCCGTGGTTTCACCCCCCGGGCCCCGGCGGGGCCGCCGAGGAGCGGTGCCCGGCCGGAGCCCCCTGACTTCACGTCAGGCGCGCCGCGGGGACGGCCGCGGCAGGGGTGTCTCAGTGCGCGGGCCGCCAGCCGAGCGCGGGGCCGAGGCCGGTGGCGATGTCGGTGAGGATCTGGACGTAGTCCTCGAAGTCGAAGGAGAACGGCAGTGCGAAGACGACCTCGTCGACCTCCCGGAACCCAGCGTGGGCGTAGAGCTGCTCGGCGATCTCGGCGGACGTGCCGATCAGGTCCGGGGCGAAGAGCATCCGCGCCGGTCCCTGCGGGGCGGTGGTGCGCGGAATCCGACTCCGCACGTACGCGCGGTACTTGGCGCGCTGCTGCGCCGAGGCCCCGTCGGTGGGGATGACGACCAGCCCCTGGGAGACCCGGGCGCCGGCACCGGCGGGGTGGTGGGCGCGGAAGGCGGCGATCTGCGAGCGCTGGATCTCGGCGAAGTCCTCCGACTCCTCGGCCCGCACCACGCTGCTGGTGAGCAGGCTCAGCCCCTGCTCGCCCGCCCACCGGGCCGAGCGCAGGCTCCCGCCGCCGTACCACAGGCGGTCCGCCAGACCGGGCGCGACGGGCTGGACGCGGTCGGAGTACACCTCGATGCCCTCGGTCCCGCTGAAGTCGGTGGCCCGCTCGCCGCGGACGAAGTCCAGCAGCCGGCGCACCCGTTCGTAGCTGAAGTCCTCGGCCTCGGCGGTGTCGGGGTAGAGCGCGGGGGCGATCCGGTCGTAGTGCCCGGGACGGCCCACGCTGACACCGGGGTTGAGCCTGCCGCCGGACAGGAGGTCGACGGTCGCCAGGTCCTCGGCCAGCCGCAGGGGGTTCTCCCACCCCAGCGGGATGACCGCCGTGCCCAGGTGGATGCGGCTGGTGCGCTGGGTGGCCGCGGCCAGCACCGCGACGGGCGAGGAGATCCCGTACTGCAGGTGCCGGTGGCGCAGCCAGGCGCTGTCGAATCCCAGGCGCTCGCCGAGTTCGACGAGCCGCAGCGTCGACTCGTGCCCGTGGCGGGGATCGGCCGGGTCGAACAGGCCGATGGTCAGGAATCCCAGCTTCCGAAGCGGTTGCGAGGGCGAGGGCACCGGTTCCTCCGTCCTCCGCGACGGGCCCGGTCGGAGCTGCGCGGTTCGACTGTCACGGCCCGGATTTCGATCACCGGACGTCGGCCCCACACTCACACAAGGCCCGGCGGCGCTCAAGTGCTCCACCGGAAGCGCAATCCGGGGAAACACGCACGTGACGCGCCCGTCAAGGACCGCGCGGTCCGGGGGCGAGAGACGCCGCCCGGTCGGTTCCGCGGGGGCCGCCGCCCGCGCGCAGGGCGGCGGTCCGCCGCGGAACCGTCAACGCGTCAGAGGATCTGGATGTCCTTCACCTTCGGAGGGTTGTTGGGGAAGGTGATGTCGTGCCAGCGGTCGATCCGCACCGAGTCGCCGTTGGCGTCGTAGTAGATCAGGTCGTTGTTCCCGGTGGAGATGCGGTCGACCCACCAGTTGCCGAAGCTCGTCCTTCCGGCGTTCGCGTAGCAGTCGACGCTCTGGCGCCCGTCGAGGTGCGACCAGATCTTCAGGAAGTCCTCACCACCGACGCACTCCACGTGGTTGATGGCGTAGGCGTTGCCGCTCGGCAGGGTGATGGTGAACGCGGTGGCCGTGGCGAGTGCCACGGCCAGGGAACGCGCGAGCCTCATCTTCTTCGAAAGCACGAGCTCTCCTTGCTGGGGGAAACCGACGCATGGTGCCCGGCCCCGTCGGCGGTGTCGCGCCCTGGCCGAGCGTTGAGGTCGCCGAGGCACGGAACCGACGGGAGACCGCCCCGGGCCCCGGCCGGGGCCCGGGCCGAGGGGGTCCGGGACAGCCAACATAGCGACCGCCGTTCCCCCGTCCGGCGGATACGTTCCGGACACGAAGGACCGGGGAGGAATTTCACCCGTTCGTGGAGAGCGGCTCCCACGAGGCCGGCCGAGGAGCCGGGGATTTCCGGATCCGGAGCCAGTCGCGACGGCGCGGCACCCGGCGGCCGGACGGCCGGGGTCAGACCTCGCGCGCGGGCCCGGCCGCCGGCGGGGCCGCCGCTCGGAGCCGGGCGGTGATGCCGGTCAGGATCAGGTCGACACCGGTGAGGAACTCCTCGCGGTCGTCGTGCTCGCGCATCTGGCCGGCGACGGTGCGGACGAACGCGAACTCGTCGGGGTCGAGCTCCGCCCAGGCGGTGGAGGTGGCGGCCAGGAAGGCGGTCCGGCTCGTCGGCGGGCGGTGGGTGGCGGCCGCGACGGCGTTGGCGGCGTTCTGGTTGCTCACCCCCAGGATGTAGTGCAGCAGGGCGGACGCCGAGCCGAACAGCTCGGGTTCGGGGACGCCGAGGGCCTGGACCTGGCGGCCGAGGCCTTCCATCAGGCGCAGCAGCGGCGACGGCGAGAAGGGCCGGGCGAGCTGGGCGCCGACCCAGGGGTGGGCGTCGATCGCGTCGAAGACGCCCAGCGCCAGGGAGCGGACGGCCTGCTGCGGCGTGCTGCCGGGGGCGGCGGCGGTGAGGGCGCCGGTGAGGACGGCGGCGGTGGCCGCGCCGAGGAGCTCGTCCTTGTTCGCGATGTGCCAGTAGATCGCGCCGGGGCCGGTGGCGAGCTGCTGCGCCAGGGCGCGGAAGGTGAGACCGCCCTCGCCGGAACGGTCGAGGAGTTCGACGGCCGTCTCGACGATGCGCTCGCGGGAGAGCGGCTCGTCCCGCCGCTCGGCGCGGCGCGCGCTGGTTGCCATGCCTCCATCCTGGCACACCTGGAACACCGTTCCAGCTTGACAGGACTGGAACGGTGTTCCATTCTGGCCCTGGAACGACGTTCCACGGTTCGGCCGGGCGGAGACCGCCCGCGAGCAGAGAGGGCACCGCCATGACCACCGCACCGACCGTGCCAAACGCACCCGGCACTCCCGTCACGATCATCGGCGCCGGGCTCGGCGGGCTGGTGCTCGCCCGCGTCCTGCACGTCCACGGCATCTCCGCGACGGTCTACGAGGCCGAGCCCTCCCCGCAGGCCCGGACGCAGGGCGGCCAGCTCGACATCCACGAGCACGACGGGCAGCGCGCGCTGGCGGCGGCCGGCCTCACCGAGGAGTTCCGCGCGATCGTCCACGAGGGCGGCGAGGCCTCCCGGGTGCTCGACCGGCACGGCACGGTGCTGCTGGACGAGCCCGACGACGGCACCGGCCGGCGCCCCGAGGTGCTCCGCGGCGACCTCCGCCGGATCCTGGTCGAATCGCTGCCCGAAGGGACGGTCGTCTGGGGGCGGAAGGTCGCCGGGGCCCGGCCCCTCGGCGGCGGCCGGCACGAGGTGGCGTTCACGGACGGGTCGGCCGTGACCACCGGACTGCTCGTCGGCGCCGACGGCGCCTGGTCCCGGATCCGGCCCCTGCTCTCCGCTGCGGAGCCGGAGTACCTCGGCACGTGCTTCGTCGAGACCTACCTCTACGACGCCGACGAGCGGCACCCGGCGGCGGCCGCGGCGGTCGGCGCCGGGTCGATGTTCGCGCTCGCCCCCGGGCAGGGGATCTCCGCCCACCGGGAGGCCGAGGGAGTGCTGCACACCTACGTCCAGCTGACCCGCCCCGCCGACTGGATCGCCGGGATCGACTTCGCCGACGCCGACGCGGCCAGGGCCGCGGTGGCCGCGGAGTTCGAGGGGTGGGCCCCGCAGCTCACCGCACTGATCACCGAGGGCGAGAGCGCACCCGTCGGGCGCGCCCTGCACACACTGCCGGTCGGTCACCGCTGGGACCGCGTGCCTGGGGTGACGCTGCTCGGCGACGCCGCACACCTGGCGCCCCCGGCGGGCGAGGGCGCCAACCTCGCGATGCTCGACGGCGCCGAGCTCGGGCGGGCGATCGCCACGCACCCCGGCGACACCGAAGCGGCCCTCGCCGCGTACGAGGCTGAGCTGTTCCCCCGCAGCGCGAGCGCCGCGACGCGTGCGTCCGCGATCCTGGACCTCTGCATCGGCGACCGGGCACCGTACGGGCTGGTCGAGTTCTTCACCGGCGGCGGACCGGTGGGGTGAGCCGCCGGTCCGGCCGGAATCTCCCGCCGAACAACGTGGTCGAAGAGCTTCCCATCCCGTTCCGCTGCGGCGATGTCCGTCGCTGTCGGACGCAATCCCCGGTCATCGATCAGTTACAGCGTCCCCTCCGCAGCTGACCACCGAGCGCCGCCGGTCCCGTCGGCTCACCGTGTCGGTGTGGCGGGACGCCCGGTCGCCGGCGCGTTGGAGGCCTGAAGGGTGCCGGCCCCCGACGTGGGCGCCCGGCCGGCGCCGCCACCGGCGGCGCCGGCGTCACGCCGGGTGGATGAGGCGGCTGTCGTAGGCGAAGATCACAGCCTGGACCCGGTCGCGGAGTTCGAGCTTCTGCAGGATCCGCCCCAGATGGGACTTCACCGTCCCCTCCGCGAGGTACAGGGCGGCCGCGATCTCGCTGTTGGACAGGCCGCGGCCCACCTGGACGAGCACCTCGCGTTCACGGGCGCTGAGCCGGCTCAGCCGGTCGTCGCCGTCGGTGCCGCCGCCCGGGATGTGCGGGCGGAAGTTCTCCAGCAGGCGGCGGGTGATCCGCGGGGACACCACCGCGTCGCCCGCGGCGACGTTGCGAATCGCGGTGAGCAGTTCCTCTGGCCTGGTGTTCTTCAGCAGGAAGCCCGAGGCTCCGGCATTGAGTCCGGCGAAGGCGTATTCGTCCAGGTCGAAGGTGGTGAGGATGAGCACTCTGCTCTGCGGGGCGATCTCGACGAGCTGCCGGGTCGCCTCGATCCCGTCCGTCCCGGGCATCCGGACGTCCATCAGGACGACGTCGGGGCGCAGCTCCCGGGCGAGGCGCACCGCCCCGGCGCCGTCGGCGGCTTCGCCGACCGGTGCCATGTCGGGCTGGGCCTCCAGGACGGTGGCGAAGGCCATCCGGAGCAGGGCTTCGTCGTCGGCGATCAGGATGCGGATGGTCATACGGACGCCGCTCCGCCGCTGCCGAGGAGGAGGCGGGTACGGACTCCCCAACCGCCCTCCGGAAGAGGTCCGGCCTGCAGCGCGCCCCCGTAGGCGGCCGAGCGCTCGCGCATGCCGGGGATGCCGTGGCCGGACGGTGCGGCGGCGGGCCGTGGCCGGTGGGGGCCGCTGTCGGTGATGTCCACGGTGACGGCCTCGGTCGAGCACCGGATCCGGACCGTCGCGCGGGTGCCGGCGGGGGTGTGCTTCAGGGTGTTGGTCAAGGCTTCCTGTACCAGGCGGTAGACGGTGAGTTGCGCGGTGGCGGGGATGTGGGTGTAGCCGCCGTGGACCTCCAGGCCGGTCGGCAGCCCGGCGGCGCACATCTGGTCGGCGAGCGCCTCCAGTTGGGCGATGCCGGGCAGCGGGTGGCGCTCCGCGTCCGGCTCGTCGGTCCGCAGGATGCCGAGCGAGCGCCGCATGTCGGTCAGGGCCTGTCGGCCGGTCTCGGAGATCTGGAGCATCGCGGCGGTGGCCTTGTCGGGCGACCGGTGCTGCGCGTAGACGGCGGCGTCGGTGAGCGCGACCATGACGGACAGGTTGTGGGTGACGATGTCGTGCATCTCCCGGGTGATGCGTGTCCTCTCCTCGGCGACGGCCAGGCGCGCCTGCTGGTCCTGTTGCTGTCTCAGGCGGTCGGCCCGTTCCTCCAGGGCCGCGAGGTAGGCGCGCGTGGTCCGCACGTTCACACCGAGCACGGCGGCGGCGACGACCATCGCGGTGACCGCGACGAAGGGGGTCAGGAACGCGCCGTGCGGCGCCCAGCGCAGGCAGGCCAGCAGGGCGCCGGCCTCGACGAGGGCACCGGCGACGAGCGTCCCGCGGCGGCCCGAGTTCGCGGCCGCCGTGTAGAGCGCCACCAGCAGGGCCACGTCGGCGGGCAGTTGGATGCCCATCAGCCACTGGACGAAGGCCGCGGCCGTCACGGCGGCGAACACCGTGAGCGGGGCCCGGCGCCGCCACAGCAGGGGCAGCGCGAGGGCGGCGGTGAGGGCCACGGCCGCCGGGAACTCGTGCGACCCGTCCGTGGTCACGATGTTGAGCAGCAGGAGCGCCGGCAACAGCGAGTCCCAGACCAGGGGTGGCAGCCGGACGCCCCGGCGCCAGGCGGCGGGTACCGGTCGCGCCGCCCGCCCGGTGGCCGGGTCGGCGTGCCGCGCCGGCCGCAGGGCCGTACGCGCCCACCGCCCCCGGTCGCGGCGGCGCACCGGGTGGGTGGCGCCGGGTTCCGCGGCCGCCTCGGTCATCACACGTCCCTGTCGTTCCAGCACCGGCGTGGCCCCGGCCGGGGCCACGTCCGCGTACCGCCCGCGGCCGAGGCGGGTACGGGAAGCGTCCGCCTCGCGCCGCACGGCAGGTACCGCGGCCCTGTTCACGGTAGGTCACGGGCCCCGCGACGCACATGAGTCCAGCGACTGATCGGCACCGGGCCGCATACGACCGCAGGAGGAGTCGCGCCACCTCCCGTGGTCGCAGGCCGGCCGCTGGTCCGGCGCAGTCGGTTGCCACCGCGGTCGTACGGGGCCCGCTCCGGACGACGACCGCGGTCGTACCCGGCGACGACCCGGGATCGATGTGGCGGCGCAGGCCCGGCGCCGACGATGGGCGGGTGACCGAGATCATCACGGGGCTGTCCATGTCCCCCCTGGAAACAGTTGTCCTGCTGGGCGCCGTCGCACTGGTGGTGGCGCGCTGGCTGCCCCCCGCCGCCCGCCCGCGCGTCACGATCGCGGCCGGGGCGGTCGAGGTGCTGTCCGCGATCCTGCTGGCCGTGGCGGGAGTCCGCTGGCAGATGCTGCCGGTACTGGCGGGCGCCGCCTTCGCGTTGCCGTTCGCCGTCCTTCCCCTGCGGCGACGCCCTACCGGCCGACCCGCGTGGCGGGCCCGCTGGTGGCTGGCGCTGCCCGGATCACTGGCCTGCGCCGGCCTGATCGCCACCGGCCCGGCGGCCGCCTGGGCCTTCCCCGTACCCGTCTTCCCCGAGCCGTCGGGCGACTTCGCGGTCGGCACCCGGGTGGTGCAGTGGACCGACCCGCTGCGCCCCGAGACCTTCACCGCCGACCCGGACGACCGGCGCACGGTCGTGGTCCAGCTCTGGTACCCCGCGCAGCGGAGCCCCTCGGGCACGCGGCGGGCCCAGTACCTCGGACGCACGGAGCAGGAGGCGCGTACCGTCTCCGACGCCCTCGCCCAGGGGGTCGGCCTGCCGGGCTTCCTGGTCGACGGGGTTCCGCACGCCCGCTCCCGCTCGGTCTTCGACGCCCCGGTGGACGGTGGCGGGGGCCGGTTCCCCGTCGTGCTGTTCTCTCCCGGGTCGGGCGGGGTGCGTACCCAGAACACCGCCTGGGCGGAGGAGCTGGCCAGCCACGGGTACGTGGTCGCCGCCCTTGACCACCCGTACGACTCCGCCGCCGTCGTCCTCGCCGACGGCCGGACGATCACCACCGAGACCGCCTCCAGCGGCGACCCGGACGAGGACGAGAAGCTCGCGGCCGGGTGGACCGCGATCCGGGCCGCCGACCTCGGCTTCGTCCTCACCCAGTTGGACGGTCTGGACCGCGGTGCGATCGCCGACCCGCTGAACGGACGCCTGGACACCGGCCGGGTCGCGGTGGCCGGCCACTCCATGGGTGGGGCAGCGGCGCTGCAGGCGGCCCGGCAGGACCGCCGGTTCGACGCCGTCGTCGACCTGGACGGCTTCCCCCACGGCCCGACCACGCCGTCCCTCGTCCAGCCGGTGCTCGCGCTCACCCAGGCCATCACCCCGGCGACCGACGCCCGCTACCTGCCCCGCCTCACCGAGGCGCTCGGGTCCAGTACCGCGACGAGCTACCGGCTCACCGTCCCCGGCGCCGCGCACCTCACCTTCATGGACGGCCCCCTCTATCTGCCGCCCGTGCCCTCGATCGTCGGCACCCTGGGCCGCGTCGAGAGCCCGCGCGTCGTCGCCGCGGCCACCCGCGCCTTCCTGGACGCCGTCCTGCGAGGCGCACCCGGCGACCAGGCCCGCGACCTGGCCGCCGTCCTCCCGGCGTACGGCGAGCTCAGCGTCCACCGCCCCGGATAGCCGCCGCCGAAGAACCGCTGAGCAGCGTTGGTCGGGCGAGCGTGGTGAGCTCGTGCGGGGTCGGTGCCGTCCGCGGACGGCACCGACCCCGCACCGGTGGGTGGCGCGGGTCGTAGACTCCCTGCGTGGCGGGCGGCTTCCGCGCCGGTGAGGTCGAGGACCTCGGGTGGTCTCTCGCCGTCCCGCCCTACTCAGGATCCCCCGGGGGTGGACGCCATGGCCGCGGCAACGACGATCGTGAACGCCAAGGTGTTCGACGGCACGAGGTCGCGGGACTGGACTTCGGTCCGGTTCGCCGACGGGCTGATCACCGAGTGCTCGGCGGCCCCGGCCGCCCGGGACGGCGACGACGTGGTCGACGCGGGTGGCGCAACGGTGTTCCCCGGACTGATCGACGCGCACGTGCACCTCGTCCCCGGCGCCCTCGCACAGTCGTTGACCTTCGGCGTCACCACCGTTCTCGACATGTTCAGCAAGCCCGACCTGGTGGCGCGGGCCAAGGAGCAGGCCGGTTCCCGTCCGGACGTGGCCGATGTGCGTTCCTCGGGTGTCGGTGCCACGGCGCCCGACGGACACCCGTCGCTGATGTACGCCCCGTTCCCGACCCTGACCGCCGCCGACCAGGCCGAGCGGTTCGTCGCGGAGCGGATCGCGGCGGGTTCGGACTATCTGAAGATCATCTCGGGCACCGGCGGTCTCTGGCCGTCGCTGGACTCCGGGACCGTCACCGCGCTGGTCACCGCCGCTCATGCCCGCGGCCTGCTCGTCGTCGCCCATGTGAGCTCGGTGGCCGGTGTCGAGGAGGTGGTGGCCGCCGGTGTCGACGTGCTGGCCCACGTCCCCGTGGACGCCGAGCTGGGCGAGGCTCTGGTCGGACGCATGGCCGAGGCCGGGATCGCGGTCGGTCCGACGCTCGCCACCATCGAGAACACCCTCGGTGAACCCGGTGGCGCGGCCGTGGCGGGCGACCCGCGGCTCGCCGGGCCGCTCGGCGAAGCCTGGACACGGCGGTTGACCTCGGCCGCCCCGGGCCGGCGCGGCCGGGCGATGCCGCCCTACTCCCGGGCCGAGGAGAACGTACGGCGGCTGGCCGACGCGGGGATCACGCTGCTGGCGGGCACCGACGCCCCGAACCCGGGGACCGTGTTCGGGGCGAGCCTGCACCGGGAGCTGGAGCTCCTGGTCCGGTGCGGCATCGGCCCGGCGCGGGCCCTGGCCGCCGCCACGGCCGAGCCGGCCCGGGTCTTCGGCCTCGCCGACCGGGGACGCATCGCGGCCGGGCGGCGCGCGGATCTGGTCCTGGTCTCCGGTGACCCGTTGACGGACATCACCGCGACCCGCGCGATCGAACGGATCTGGCGCGGGGGCACGGCCTGTGACCGACGCACCTTCGTCGCGAGCCCCGCCGAGGCCGAGCAGCTCGACGCCTTCGACGCCCAGGTCGCCAGGGCGGTGGCGGCCGTGCGCGAACGCCGGTCCCCCTTCGCCCCGAGGAGGGCCCGCTGACCGCGAGCCGGCACGACGCGCGGTCCCCGGCCGCTCCGATCGGCGCAGCCTGGGCATGGCAGGGTGTCAGCTGGGACCGCTCCCGGGCGCCGCTCTCGCGGCGGCCCTGATCTCCTCGGTCGACAGTCCGGCCTGTTCGCAGAGCGTGGCGAGGTCGAAGTAGATCCGCTCGCCCGCCATCCGGCCGTCCTTGAACGGCGCGACGTTGGCGAACGGCACCACGAACGACCCGCCACCCGGCGGGACACCGAGCCAGGGGCCGCCGCTCGTGCCGCGCAGCTCGCCCCAGACGACGATCACGTCGTCGCCGAAGGTCATGCCCTGGTCGACGGGCACGATGTCGGGGAAGGCGGTGAAGAAGGCCGCGTAAGCGGCACGGGTGGCCGCCTTCCCCTCGACCCGGCGTCCGAGGGCCACCGTCTCGAAGAAGCAGTCGTCGGTGAAGGTCGCGAGCACGGCATCGAAGTCGCGCGCTCTCTCGGCTTCGCGGTGGACCTCGAAGAGGCGCAGCATCTCGTCACGTTGCATGCCAACGTTCTCCCGTCGGCCGGGCCCCGCCCAACCCATGGGACCCGTTCATCAGCCGTTCGGCCCCCGGCGTCAGGCGACGGGCAACGGGCGGCGGGGCGGGGCTCAGACCGGTTCGGAGGAGCGGCAGTAGCGGTGGATGAGCTCCTCGTGGCCCGGGAACCGGGCCACGAGGTCCGCGGGCCGGCCGAGGGTCATGTCGGCGAAGTCGAAGCCAGGTGCGACCGCCTCGCTGATCAGCCCGTGGTCGCCGGACGTGAGGTGCGAGGCCTTCCAGACACCGCCCGGGACGGCGAGCGTGAGGTGCTGCCCCCGGGCCGGGTCCTGGCCGAGGACGGCGGTCTCCGCTGTTCCGTCAGGGAGCAGCAGGTGGTACGTGATCGGGTCACCGTGGTGGTGGAAGTGCAGGATGTCGGACCGGTTGAGATGCCAGTGGCCGATCGGCGACCAGGAGGTCAGCAGGTAGTGGATGGAGGTGAGGGTGTACCGCTCACCCGCCGGCGTGCGCACCCGGGCGCGGTGGTCCGCCTGGAACGTACGCCGGAAGTACCCGCCCTCCACATGTGGCTCAAGCCCCAGCAGCTCGATCCACTCGCGTGCCGTCGTCATCCCACGCTCCCTCGCCTCGGCACCCCATTGTCCCCCGCGGCCCGACGGCGAGGGCGGCGTTCGTGAGGCCTCGGGCCCGCAGGGAAGGTGCGGGGATCGGGGAGCGCGGCGCCGGCGGGAACCGTGTCGTACACGCTCCCGGCGACGCCGCGGCCGCGATCCGGCGGCGGTCCGCACCCCCGGCGCGGCTGGACCGTTGGCCGGAAGCGCACTCCGCGGAAGCCGCGGTCGGATCGACCTGACCGCCCGCCGGGGCGACCGCTCCCGTCGGGACTCCCCGGCCCGGTCCGTCAGGTCGGTGTCCGCTCGGGAGGCCTCAGCCCTTCGCCACGGTGCGGTCCAGGAGTGGGAGCAGCCGGTCCCAGTGGCGCTCCAGCCCGGACGGGCTGAAGGCGTCGGTGTCGGCCATGGTGAAGCCGTGGAGGGTGCCGGGGTAGATCTCGGAGGTGTGGTCGACACCCGCGGCGTCCAGGGCCCGGTTGAGCTCGGCGAGTGCCTCGGGTGTCATGTCGCCCTCGGCATGGCCGAGGTGGACCTGGGCGGTGAGCCTGGAGAAGAGGCCGGGCCCGTCGGCGCCCACGGGGCCGTGGAACGCGGCGACGGCGGCCACCCGGCCGGGGTGGGCCGCGGCGGTGCGCATCGCCAGGAGACCGCCGATGCAGTAGCCGGTCACCGCGACCGGACCGTCGCCGACCTCGGGCCGGGCGGTCAGGAACCCGAGGTAGGCCTCGGCGTCGCTCAGGGCGCGCTCGGCGGTGTGCGCCTCGATCAAGGGCATCAGCTGGGCGAAGACCGCGGGCCGGGCCTGCGCTCCGATGTGCGCGGGAAGGTCGAGCACCGGTGTCGGGCCGTGCCGGTAGAAGACGTTGGGGACGAGCACGTAGTACCCGTGCCCGGCCAGTTCGAGGGCCAGCTCCCGCAGCACGGGCCGGATACCGAAGCCGTCGGCGTACATCAGCACCCCGGGGTGCCGCTCGCCGTCGTCGGGGAAGGCGGCGAACGCGTCGGCCTCGCCGTCCGGGGTGGGAATCCGCAGCGTCTCGATGGGCATGAACTCTCCTGTCGTGGTTGATGTGTCGAACCCGTGGTCCACACGACAAGGGGCGGAGCCCGGGCGACGCCGGGCGCGGGCCGAGGGTCCGGGCGCCGCGACGCGCCGGGCGGGCCGGTCCTCGGCCGGCCGGGCCCTCGCTCGAACAGCGGGCCCGTACCGGCCCGTTCGGCGCTCAGGAGAGCACCGGGTCGCCGATCCGTGTGTGGCGCGAGGCCGTCCCGGTAGTCATGGTCACGAAGCGTAGTCCACCGGACCGGGCCGCCGCCGGGACGGCATGCCGACTTGGCGGTTGGCAAGGATGATCTCGGCCAACGGTGCGGGGGGCGACCTGGCGGCGTCCGGCCCGCCGCCGCTCGACCGGGCCGGACGGGATCCGGAAACCCACCGCGATCAGGGCCGCCCGGCCCCGGCGGCGGTGCTCTCGGGTGTCCAGGTGTACTCCATCTGGCGGGCGGTGCGGCGGGCGAGCCGTTCGCCGAAGAGCCGGCCCACGAGGTGCAGGCTGGCGTCGATCCCCGCGCTGATCCCGGCGGAGGTGACGATGTCGCCGTCGTCGACCCACCGGACGTCGGTGCGCACCCGGACGCCGGGCCAACGCCGGGCCAGCTCCTCCTGGTCCTCCCAGTGGGTCGTGGCCGGGCGGCCGTCCAGCGCTCCGGTGGCGGCGAGCAGGAAGGCCCCGGTGCAGATGCTGAACGTCAGCGCGGAGGTCTCCCGGCGCCGGGCCAGCCAGTCGATCACCTCCCGGTCCGCCTCCACCGCCGTGGTGACACCGCCGGGGATCACCAGCACGTCGAAGGGCGGATCCTCGTCCAGGGTGTGATCCGCCAGGATCCCGAGCCCGCCGCGCGCACGGACCGGGCGGTCGCCGGCCGCGACCGTCACGACGCGCAGCAGGGGCCTGTCGTCGGCGGTGCGGGCCAGCCGGCCGGCGGTGCTGAAGACCTCGAAGGGGCCGCCCATGTCGAGGACCTCGACCTCGTCGAAGAGGAGCATTCCGAAGGTGAGCGGTGCGGTGCTGTCGATTGGCATGCCACCAGGTTCGGGCCTCGCGGGCCTCGCGGGGCAGTGTCGGAAAAGACGCGTGCCGCTAGGATTCCGCCATGCGTAGCCACCGGATCGCCTGCCTGGCCTTCGACGGCATGGCCCCGTTCGAACTCTCCACGGTCGCCGAGGTGTTCGCGGTCCCCCGGCCGGAGCTGGCGGTGGACTGGTGGTACCGGTTCGAGCTGTGCGCCGAGACCCCCGGACCGCACCGGGTCGTCGGGGGCTTCGACATCGTGGTGCACCACGGGCTGGACCGCCTCCGGTACGCCGACACCGTCATCGTCCCGGGGGTCGCGGACGTGCGCCGTGAGGTCGCCCCGGCCGTGCTGTACGCGCTGCGGGACGCGCACGCGCGAGGAGCGCGCGTGGTGTCCATCTGCAGCGGCGCCTTCGCCCTGGCCGCCGCCGGCCTGCTGGACGGGAAGGAGGCGACCACGCACTGGCGGCACGCGCGGCTGCTCCAGGAACGTCATCCGGCGGTGGCGGTCGACGCGTCGGTGCTCTACGTCGACCACGGGTCGGTCGTCACCGCCGCCGGAACCGCCGCCGGCATCGACGTCTGCCTGCACCTCGTCCGCACCGACCACGGCGCCGACGTCGCCGCCCGGGTGGCCCGCCGCATGGTCGTGGCCGTACACCGCGAGGGCGGCCAGGCCCAGTTCGCGGAGCATCCGGTGGGCAGGGCGCCGTCCGACGATCCGGTCGACACCGCCATGCGGTTCGCGCGGGACAACCTGCACCGGCGCCTCGCCGTCGAGGAACTGGCCGGGCTCGCGCACCTGTCGGTCCGGCAGTTCGAACGCCGCTTCGTCGACGCGGCCGGTCTGCCGCCGGGACGCTGGATCACCCGGGAGCGGATCCGGGCCGGCGCCGTCCTGCTGGAGTCCGCGGACCAGCCGATCGAGGGGGTGGCCGCCCGGGTGGGACTGACCGTCGCGGGCTTTCGCCACCACTTCCGGGAGATGATGGGCGTCAGCCCCGCCGTGTACCGGCGCCAGTTCCGGCGCTGACCGGCAGGGTCGACGCCTCCGGGCGTCACGTGGTCCTGACGGTTCCGGCCCGGCGACTCGCCGGGTGGCCGGTCCAGGTCCGGCAGCCCGGCCGCGCCGGCGAAGCGAAGTCGCCGAAGAGAGGTCGCCGGAGTGACGTCGCCGGAGTGAGCGCGGCGAACGCCCGGGTGATCGGGCGGCCGCCGCAGGTCAGGACCGCGCGGCGGCACGCACGGAGCCGGTCAGATCTGCCGGTCCGGGTCGGAGAAGGTCAGGCCGCCGACGCCGAGCGGGCGCCGCACCGGGGCGGGCTCGTCGACGGTCTCGGTGGGCGGCTGGCGGAAGTCGGCGCCCTGCTCGACCGGCAGCAGTCGGCGGCCGCCGGACTGGGCGGGCACGGCGGAGGCATCGGCGACGGGCTCGGAGAACGCGGGCAGCCCGAGGCTGCGACGGTCAGGGGTCATGATCCCAGTCTCGCAGCAGAGCGGCGCGAACCAAAGCACGATCGACGTGACGAAGATCCGGCCCCGCCGGCGGCACGGACCCCCGGCCCGCTTCGTCGGGCCCGCTACCAGAGGGTGGCCGGTCCGGTGAGGACCCAGCCGGTGTCGGTGGGCCTGACCCAGAAGCCCAGGGCCAGCTCGATCCTCCGGCCGCGGCAGGTGAGCTCCACGTAGAGGTGGCTGCCGGTGGGCCCCCAACTGAAGTCGGCGAGGTCGAGGTCGCCCAGCCAGGACAGGTCCCGCTCCCACGCGTCGGCCGCGGGGCCGCGCCCCGCCCCGGCCTCCTCGGCGCCGGTTTCGCGAGCGCCCGCCCACAGGGACGTGAGCACGTGCCGGACCGGCGCGTGCTCGACGAGCTGTTCGGCCTCGGAGATCCTTCCGAACCGCAGCAGGCCGAAGTAGCGGCGGACGACGGCTTCTACATCGGTCTCGGCGGGGAGCTCCGTCCAGGTCTTCACCAGCAGGATCGTAGACGCCCTCCGGCGCCGGTCCGCGCCGGGCGGCCGACCGGGGCACGGGCGGGCTCGTACGCGGGCCGCTGTCCCGGTCCCGGGGGGTGACCGGAACCCCGGCCGTCACCCGCCGTGGCCGAGCGCCGCCCCCACGTCCGCGGCTCCGCCGGGGGCCCGGCCGGCTGGGGAACTATCGGGCCGACTCGTCTAGCATCGGTGGTATGGCAGAGCGAGAATTCGCGCTCACCGCGCCGCAGCTCCTCATCGAGACCGACAGTGACTCGCAGGTGATGAGCCCGGGGCACAGCTATGCCGTCGGGCGTGACCCCACCAGCGACGTCGTGTTCACCGACCCGAGGGTGTCCTGGCACCACGCCGTCCTGCACGTCGACGACGGCCACTGGATGCTCGACGACGCCGGCTCCACCAACGGCACCTTCTGCCAGGGCCACCGCGTCCAGCACCTGGACGTCGGCCCCGGGTACATCCTGCGGTTCGGCAACGCCTCCGACGGCCCCTGTTGCACCCTGAGCGCCCTGCACAGGCCGACCGTGGTCAGGGACCCGCAGCCCTCCGCGCTGACCGCCATCACCGGCCTGGACCGGCCGCCGACCAGCGTCCGCCGGCTGCCCGCCAAGGTGATCCGGATCGGCCGGGCGCCCGACAACGACCTGGTGCTCGGTGACCTGTCCGTCTCCCGGCACCACGCCGAACTGCGCGCCCATTCCGACGGCCGGTACGAGATCGCCGACCTGGACAGCCACAACGGCACCTACCTCAACGGCCTGCCGATCCGGCAGGCCCTGGTCGGTCCCGCCGACATCGTCGGCATCGGCCACTCCGCCTTCTGCCTGGTCGGCGACCAGTTGCAGGAGTTCGTCGACACCGGCGACATCGACCTCGACGTCGAAGGCCTCACCGTCGAGGTGGGCGACGGCCGCGTCCTGCTCGACAAGGTCTCCTTCCCGGTCGGCCAGCACTGCCTGCTCGCCGTCGCCGGTCCGAGCGGCGCCGGCAAGTCCACCCTGCTCAACGCTCTCACCGGCCTGCGTCCCGCCGACCGCGGCACCGTGCGCTACGACGGCCGCGACCTGTACCACGACTACGCGGAACTTCGGCACCGCATCGGCCTCGTGCCGCAGGACGACATCCTGCACACCCAGCTGACCGTCCGCCGGGCCCTCGGCTACGCCGGTGAGCTGCGCTTCCCCGGCGACACCGCCCCCGCCGAACGCTCCGCCCGGGTCGAGGAGGTGATCACCGAACTCGGTCTGACCAAACGCGCCGACCAGGTGATCTCCACCCTCTCCGGCGGCCAGCGCAAACGGGTCAGCGTCGCCCTCGAACTGCTCACCAAGCCGTCCCTGCTCTTCCTCGACGAGCCCACCAGCGGCCTCGACCCGGGCATGGACCGTTCGGTGATGCAGATGCTGCGCGGCCTGGCCGACGACGGGCACACCATCGTCGTGGTCACCCACAGCGTGCTCAGCCTCGACCTGTGCGACCGCCTGCTGCTGCTCGCCCCCGGCGGGCGCCTCGCCTGGTACGGGCCGCCCGGCGAGACCCTCGACCACTTCGGGTTCAAGCACTGGTCCGAGGCCTTCGAGGCGTTCGAGAACGAGACCGACCGCGACTGGGCGGGCCAGTACCGCGCCTCGCCGCCGTACAAGCGCTACATCGCGGGCGCGACCGCACGACCGCCCCAGCCCGGGCAGCTCGGACAGGCCGGGCAGCCCGGCGGCGCCGCTCCGGCGGCCGCCGTGGTGCCGCCCCTGCCCAAGCCCAAGCCGAGCGGCTGGAGCAAGCAGGTCTCCACCCTGGTACGGCGGTACGCCACCGCGCTCTCCGCCGACCGCACCTTCCTCGCCGTCATGATCGCTCTGCCGTTCGTCATGGGCGCCCTGACCCGGGCCCTGGCCGGCAGCCGCCTCGACGACTCCACCGCCCTCAACACCCTGCTCATCCTCTGCGTCAGCGGCGTACTGATCGGCGCCGCCAACGCGGTGCGCGAACTGGTCAAGGAACGCAGTATCTACCAACGCGAGAGAGCCGTCGGCCTGTCCAGATCCGCGTACCTCTGCTCGAAGATCGTGGTGCTCGGAACCATCACCGTCGTCCAGTCGGTGGTCCTCACCATGGTCGCCCTGGCGGGGGTGCAGCTCGGGCCACCGGGCACCGAGGGCGTCCTGCTGCCCCCGCTGCTCGAAATCACCCTCGCCGTCGCCCTGCTCTCGGTGACCGCGATGATGCTGGGCCTGGTGATCTCGGCGCTGGTGAAGAAGGAGGAGGTGACCATGCCGCTGCTGGTGCTGGTCGCCATCGTCCAGGTCGTCTTCTGCGGCGCGCTGCTCCAGCTGAACGGCGCGCCGGTGCTCAATCAGCTCTCCTGGCTGGTCCCCTCGCGCTGGGCCTTCGCCGCGATGGCCGCCACCCTCGACCTCGGCGCGGCCTTCCCGGCCACCTTCAGCGACGACCCGCTCTTCACCCACTCCGTCGGCACCCTGCTGCTCGACCTGGGCATGATGGTCGTCCTCTCGGTGCTCTGCGGGGTGCTGGTCAGCCGACTGCTGCGCCGCCACGAACCCGCCATCATGCGCGGGTAGCGAAAGCCGCGCCGGGCGCCGTGCCGCCCCCGACGAGGGCCGTCCCCGCTGCCCGGCGGGGACGGCCCTCGAACGCGGCCCACGCCCACCCCTCGGCCCCGCGGAGCGGGGCCCGGCGGAGCGGGGCGGAGGAGTGGGCGGGGTCGGGACGCGGGGCACCCCCACGACCGGGCGCAGCGAACATTCCCTGTGTATCCGCCCCACGAAAGGGTGGGGCCGGCCGGGTCCCGCAGCCGGCGCGGTGGCCGGGCGGGCCGTTCTCGTCGGGCCGACGGCGGTCACCTCCCCGGCGAGGTGGCAGGATGCGTGGCATGGACATTCGCCGCAGGAACAACGTGAGATTCGCCGGCCCCGCCGACGGGCCGGTGGTCGTGCTGGCGCACGGGTTCGGCTGCGACCAGAACATGTGGCGCCTGATCGTGCCGGCCCTGGCAGAGCGGTACCGGGTGGTGCTGTTCGACTACGTCGGCTCCGGTGGGTCCGACCTCTCGACCTGGAGCGAGGAGCGGTACTCCTCGCTCCGGGGCTACGCGCAGGACGTGGTGGAGGTGTGCGAGGAGCTGGACCTGCACGACGCGGCCTTCGTCGGGCACTCGGTCAGCGCGATGGTGGGGGTCCTGGCCGCCGAGGCGGCGCCGCAGCGGATCGGCGCGCTGGTGATGGTGGCCCCCTCACCGTGCTACATCGACGGGGAGGACTACCGGGGCGGCTTCAGCACGGAGGACATCGAAGAGCTGCTGACCTCCCTGGAGTCGAACTACCTGGGCTGGTCCTCCGCCATGGCGCCGGTGATCATGGGAAACCCGGAGCGGCCGGAGCTGGGGCAGGAGCTGACGAACAGCTTCTGCGCCACGGACCCGGACATCGCCCGGGTCTTCGCCCGGACCACCTTCCTCAGCGACAGCCGCGGGGACCTCGCGAGCGTCCGGGTGCCGACCCTGGTCCTGGAGTGCTCCCAGGACGTGATCGCCCCGCGCGAGGTCGGCGCGTACGTGCGGTCCGCGATCCCCTCCTCGCGCCTGGTCACCCTGGACGCCACCGGACACTGCCCGCAGCTGAGCGCGCCCGAGGCCACCGCCGAAGCGATCCTGGCCTTCCTGGAGGAGCGCCGGTGATGACCCGCCCCGGTGACGGACCGGAGCGGGCGGGAGCCGGCGATCAGGCCGCGACGACGGCCGCGTTCAGCGCTCTCCTGGAGGACAGCGCCGAGGACCTGTACGAGTCCGCGCCCTGCGGCTACCTGTCGACGCTGATGGACGGCACCATCGCCAAGATCAACACCACCCTGCTCGACTGGCTCGGCCTCGAACGCGCGGAGGTGGTGGGCCGGATGCGCTTCGCCGACCTCCTGACCGTCGGCGGAAAGCTGTACCACGAGACGCACTTCGCGCCGCTGCTGCAGATGCAGGGCGAACTGCACGGCATCGCGCTGGAGATGAGGACCGCGGCCAGGGGCCGCCTGCCGGTGCTGGTGTCCTCCGTGCTCAAGCGCGGCACCGGCGGGAAGCCGCTGCTGATCCGCAGCACCGTCTTCGACGCGTCCGACCGCCGCGCCTACGAGGCCGAACTCCTGCGCCGCCGCCAGGACGCCGAGCGGGCCCGCGCCGAGGCGGAGCAGGCCCAGGCGGAGGCCGAGCGGGCCCGCGCCGAGGCCGAGCGGGCCCGGGCGCAGGCCGAGCGGGCCGGCGCCGAGGCCGAGCGCGCACGGGCGCAGGCCGAAGCCGCCCTGCGGCAGGCCGAGGCCGACCGGCAGCGGTTGGCCGAGGCCCTCACCGTCCTGCAGAAGTCCCTCGTCCCCTCGTCACTGCCCGCCGTACCGGGGCTGGAGGCCGCCGCCTACTACCACACCGCCTCCCCCGACCGGCTCGGCGGCGACTTCTACGACCTGTTCCCCCTCGACGACGGCCGCTGGGCGTTCTTCCTCGGTGACGTGTGCGGCAAGGGACCCCAGGCCGCCTCCCTCACCTCGCTCACCCGCTACACCCTGCGCGCCGCGGCCCTGCACGACCCCGAACCCGCCATGGCACTGACCACCCTCAACGCCGTCCTGCACGAGCACTACGCCGCCGCGGGCGACCCGCGCTACTGCACCGCCGTCTTCGGCGTCGTCGAACCCGCCGACGACGACGGCCGCGTCGGCGTGCGCATCGCCTCCGGCGGCCACCCCCCTGCCCTCGTCCTGCGCGCCGACGGCAGCACCGAGTACCTTCCCACCCCGGGCGGCCTGCTCATCGGCATCCTGCCCGACGCCCCGTTCACCACCGCCCGCACCACCCTGGCGCCCGGCGAGACGATCCTCCTCTACACCGACGGCCTCACCGAGGCCCGCACCGGCCCGACCCGGGAAAGCCTCTTCGGCGACGACGCCCTGCTCGCGTTCGCCGCCGACCACGCCCCCGCCCCACCCGACGAGACGATCAGCGCCCTCACCGCACTGCTGAAGAGCTTCGGCGACGGCCTGGACGACGACACCGCTCTGCTCGCCCTCGGCGTCCCCGCCACCGACTCCCCCATCCGCCCGACGACGAACCCACGGCGATGAACCCACTGAACATCACCCACCGCGACGCGCCCACCGGCCCCGCTCTGCAGGTCGTCGGCGACCTCGACTACGAACACGCTCCCACCCTGCGCGCACGCGTGGAGTACCTCGCGCTGCGCCCCGGCCAGTGCCTGGTCATCGACCTGTCCGGCGTGGAGTTCTGCGACTCCAGCGGCATCACCGCCCTCCTCGCCGCCCGCCGCCACACCCAGGCCGCCGGTGCCGAGCTGACCCTGACCGCGGTGCCCGAGAACACCCTGCGCATCCTCGCGATCACGGGTCTCACCCAGATCTTCACCATCGTGTGAGGACGGGGCACCGAGCGGGCGCGGCCGACCGCCCCGGGGCCGGCTCCGCGCGACGGCTCCGGGACGGCTCCGGGACGGCTCCGGGGACGGCTCCGGGACGGCTCCGGGGACGGCGAGTCCGAGCACACGCAGCGGTTCGTCCGGGCAGTCGCCCTGCGTCGACCACGTCCGCGGCGCTTACGACCGCACCCTGGGCGTGGGGAGCGCCGGAGCTGGCCGACGTCAGGCTCCGGAGCGAGCGGCTGTCAGGCGGAACCACCCCGGCGGGAGGGCCTGGCGTGCCTCGGCCTGCGGATCCGGTCGTCCCGGACCACCGCCGCCCGTGGCCGCCGGTGGTGATGCGCCGGGGACGGAGCCGTGGCGGCCAGGATCGCCGCCAGCACCAGCGGGCCGAGCAACAGCACGAGGTTCACGGTCATGTGCGCCTCCCAGGGGTTCCGGAACGGACACCGGCCGTCTGCCCCACACCTCCGGGCCCATGCCCCGCCGGCTCAGACTCCCCGCTGCCGTCCGTGCGCGGCGCGCCGGGCCGCCGTCACTGCTGGAACGGACTCGGCTCCCAGGCGTGCCCGCCGATCGGGTAGACGAACAGCGGCCGGCCCTTCACCGCGCTGGTGCGAAACGGCGTGCCGTGGCCCAGGTCGACCGGGACCGTCCCCTTCCGGTCGCCGCTCGACCACTCCAGTTCGAGGTACCAGCTCACCTCGTGCGAGGTGGTCTCGGCGGAGACCTCGATGACCTCCGGGTCGTTCTCGCTCACCTTGACCGGCAGACCGGTGCTGCCCTCGGTCACCACCGCCCGCGGGCGGACCGCGTCCAGATCGAGGTCGTAGGAGTGGACGTCGACTCCACCGCCGCAGCCCTCGCCCATGGAGTAGGCGTTCCAGGCGAGGGGAGGCCCGATCCGGACGACCCGGACGTTGAGCTTCGAGAGCACCACGGTGTCCTTGCCGGTGCCCTGCACGACGACCTCGATCGACTGGTAGTGACCGGGAACCGCGCCGACCTGGGAGACCCAGCCCGCCACGTCCGGTAGCTCGGGCGGGCGGGGGACCTCGGACGGCGGGCGGTCCACCACGTACTGGTCGCAGGCGCTGTCCCAGCCGGACGGCCGGACCGAGACCGTGAACGGGGGGCTCGTGTCCGCCCCGCCGGTCGGCCCCGGCGAGCCCGGACCCGCTCCGGCGGACGGGGAGGCAGGGGCGGAGGCGGAGGCGGAGACCGGGGCCGGGGCGGAGACCGGGGCCGGGGCGGACGGCGAGTCGTCAGCGCCCGGGGCCGGGGAGCCCGCGGACGACTCCAGCCCCGTGGCGACGGCCCCGACGGCAGCCAGCACCGCGGTGACCGTCACCGCGGCCAGGATTCCCCGCCGGCGGACCCGCCTGAGCCGCTGCGCGGCCCCGGGAACCGGGTCCGGTCCGACGCGGTCGGCGACCACCGGCCCCACCTCGACGGCACCTCCCGGGTCCGGAGCCTCCGGCGTCACCGAGACCATCGGAGCCTCTGGCGTCACGGAGATCACCGGTGCCACCGGAGCGACCGAGGTCGCCGCTTCCGTCCGAGTCCCCGCCGGATCGGCCGGTCCGGACCCCGGTGACGTCCTGCTCCCCCGCGCCGCGTGGACGATGACCCACAGTCGGTACAGCTCGACGAGTTCCTCCGGCGTCGCCCTGCACAGCCGCGCGAGGAGGTCCAGCGGGGCGAACTCCGTCGGCACCACGTCGCCGGTGCAGTAACGGTGGAGCGTCGAGGTGCTCAGATGCAGCCTCTTCGCCAGCGCCCCGTAGCTGAGCCCCGAGCGGCTCTTCAGCTCCCCGAGCAGCCGGGCGAGCTCGTCCCGCTCCCCCATCTCCCCCAACCCCTCCGCCACCGTTCCTCCGCCCCGCTCTTCCCTGTCCGCAGTGCTCGCGCCGTACGGTCTCCGGCCGCTTCCGGCGGTCGGACTCGGCGCTGTGGCGCCCCGCCGCGGCCGGATCACCGTGAAGCGATCTTCGGAAGAGAAGCACGCCGCTCACCGTCCCACGGTTCCCGAGGCCGGTCTCGCCGTTGCGCCGTCCCGTGGACGCGTCCCAGGAAGGTTACGTCCTCCCAGCTCAAAGCCGGTAAAGCCGTCCCCGCGTCCCAGATCGCCCGGCTGCCGTTGCGGCTGGGACGAAGCGGCCGAGAAGCTTCCGGCGAACACCGAAGAGGAGCACAAGTGAGCACTGTTCAGGCACCCCGGACCGCGATACGCCCCGGCGACCGTTTCAACCGCGGCGCGGTGGCGCTGACGATGGGCGGCATCCTGCTGCTGACCGCGGCCTGCGGCGACGACGGGGGCAAGGGCGACGAGGCCCCCCGGGCAGCGGGCACCGCCGCCGCCGACGGGCCGGCGGCCACGGCCACGGCCCTGCCCAAGACCTCGGCCGCCGTGCTGGACGTCGCGCCGAAGGACGGCGCCCGGGGCGTCGCACCGGACGCGCTCCAGGTGTCCGTCTCCCACGGCAGGCTCACCAGCGTCGACGTGACCGACAAGAACGGCACGCCCGTCCCCGGCTCGATCAGTGCGGACGGCACCGGCTGGAAGCCCGCCGCCGCACTCGCCCCCGGTACCGCGTACACGGTGAACGCCCAGGCGCTGGACGCCGACGGCCTCGCGGCCGCCTCCACGAGCACCTTCACCACCCGCACGCCCGACAAGCAGGTCTCCACCAACGACAACATCGCCGACGGCCAGACCTACGGCGTGGGCATGATCATCAAGGTGGAGTTCAGCAAGAAGATCACGAACAAGGACGCCGTCGCCAAGGGCATCACCTTCGAGACCGACAACGGCACCGAGGTGAAGGGGCACTGGTTCGGCGACGACCGGCTGGACTTCCGCCCCGCCGACTACTGGAAGCCCGGTACCAAGGTGACGATCCACTACCGGCTGAAGAACGTCGAGGTCTCGCCCGGCGTCTACGGCGACGTGGACAGGGACGAACCGTTCACCGTCGGCCGCTCCCAGGTCTCCACGGCCGACTCGGCCGCCCACACATTGACGACCGTCCGGGACGGCAGGAGCACCACCGTGCCCGCCACGCTCGGCGACGACAAGCACCCCTCGTGGGGCGGCACCATGGTGATCATGTCCAAGGAGAAGGTCACCCACATGAACTCCCGGACGGTCGGCCTCGGCGACGAGTACGACATCCCCGCCGCCCCGCACGCGATGCGGCTCACCAGCAGCGGCACCTACCTCCACGGCAACTACTGGTACAAGGGCGACCCGTTCGGCAAGGCGAACACCAGCCACGGCTGCGTCTCGCTCAAGGACGTGGAGGGCGGCAGCGACACCTCCGTCGCGGGGGCGTTCTTCAACAACTCCCTGATCGGCGACGTGGTCACGGTCGTGAACACCAAGGAGAAGACCGTGGCGCCCGACAACGGACTGGGCGGCTGGAACGTCCTCTGGGCGAACTGGTAGACCCCGGCGGCCGTTTCATCCCCCGGGAATTACGTGCGTTGCGCACGCTTTTCCGCTACAGTGATAAGCGTGCTTCAAGCACGCTTCTCCGAACCGTCCCCAGCGGGACGCGCCCGCACCCGGCCGAAGGAACTCCCATGAACCGCACCACTCTCCGCACCGACATCCGCGCCGCCCTGACGGACCTGCTGCTCACCCCGGGCCTGGACCTGGCCGAGGCCGCCGACCGGCACTTCGCCCCCGACTACCGCCAGCGCACCGACGGGGAGTGGGCGGACCGCACCGAGTTCCTCGCCCACATCGCCCACCTGCGCACGGTCGTCACCGGCGGCTCCGTCGAGGTCCACGACGAGCTCGTCGACGGCGACCGGTACGCCGACCGCCACACCATGGAGATCGTCAAGGCCGACGCCTCCGTCGTCCGCATCGAGGTCTACGTCTTCGCCGAACTCGCCCCCGACGGCCGCTTCCGCCGCATCGAGGAGACCACCCTCATGCTCGAAGGCGCCGACGGTGACCGGAACCTGGGCAGCGCCCGCTGACAGCCGGCGCCGACCCAGGATCGTCTCGCCGGCACAGGGGACCGGCGAGACGATCCCCGGTGACGGTCACCCGCTGACGGCCCGGGACACCCCTCGGGCCGCGGAACCGGCCGCCGGGCGGGCCCCCGGGTTTGCCCGGCGGTGGGCGAGGTACGTCTGCCGAAGCTTCGCCGGGCAGAGTACTCGGCGGCCCGAGGAACCACGGAGGTTCGATGAACACCAGCCCCGCCGCGGTGTCGAAGCGGCGTTCCGCCACTACCGGGCACAGGACCGGGAAGCAGCCCTGCCGCTGTACGCCGACGACTTCACCTTCACCAGCCCGCAGGACGACCACATCGAGAAGGAGGCGTTCTTCCAGCGGTGCTTCCCCACCGCCGGGCGCTTCAGCGAGCAGAGGCTGCTGCGCGTCACGCCCGCCGACGAGGAACTCGTCCTCGTCCAGTACGAATACGAGCTCGGCACCGGCGGCCGGTACCGCAATGTCGAGGCGATCACCGTGCGGGACGGCCTGATCCACGAGGTGCAGGTCTACTTCGGCGGCAGGGCGTAAGCGGGGCCGCGGGCTCGGGAGCGGCCGCCGGGGCCGCGGGCACCACCCCGGGTGTGGCGCCCGCCTCCGGTGCGGAGCGAGCGCCACACCTGGGCCCGGTCAGCCCGGAAGGGTGTCGCGCAGGCGCTTCCTGTCCGGCTTGCCCACGGGGGTGAGCGGGATCTCGGGCACCAGGTGCAGGGCCTCCGGGGCGTAGATGCGGCCCTGGCGGGCGGTGACGAAGGACCGGATCTCGTCCAGCTCCGGGTGGTGTCCCGGGGCGGGGACGACCACGGCGTGGACGTGTTCGGCCTGCTGGGCGTCGCGCAGACCGAGGACGACGCACTCGGCGACGGCCGGGTGGGTGAGGAGCAGGTCCTCCAGCTCGGAGGGGTAGACGTGGCCGCCGACCACGATGATCTTGTCGGTGAGGCGGTCGGCCAGGTAGAGGAAGCCGTCCTGGTCGAGGTGGCCGATGTCGCCGGTGTTCAGCCAGCCCTCGCGCAGCACCTCGGCGGTGAGGTCGGGCCGCTTCCAGTACCCCGCCATGAGGGTGCGCGAGCGGACGTGGATCTCGCCCAGCTCACCGGCTGGCAGCTCGGTGCCGTCGCCGGAGCGGATCGCCACCTCGACGCCCGGGAGGGGGCGGCCGACGGAGAGCCGGCCGCCGTGCCCGACCCGGTCGTGCTCGTGCGGGCCGAGGGCGGCGATGTTCTGCGCCTCCGACATCCCGTAGCCGCTCGCCAGGATCGGCCCGAACACCTTGATCGCCTCGCGGACCCGGGTCGGTGAGGCGACGCAGCCGCCGTACAGGATCCGCTCCAGGCTGGACAGGTCGGTGCCGGTGATCGCCGGGTGGTCCAGCAGCCGGTAGAGCAGCGGAGGCAGGACCCACAGATCGGTGATGCGTTCGCGCTCGACGGCGGCCAGCACCTCCCCGGGGTCGAAGGAGCGCTGCAGGAACACCGAACCGCCGTGATACAGCGTCAGATCGACCAGCACGCCCGCGAGATGGGCCAGCGAGGTGGCCGCCAGGAGGCGGCGCTTGTCACCCTGCGGGCCGAACGGGACGTCGAAGACCCTGCGGTAGGGGCCGTGCAGACTGAGGATGCCCTTCGGGATGCCCGTGGTACCACCGGTGTGCCGGATGCCCAGGTCGTCGTCCGGGCCGACCCGCACGGCCGGGGGCTCGGCGGGCCGGCGGGCGGCGGCGGCGATCACGTCCTCACCGATCGCGTCCCCGCCGACCGCCCCCGGGCCGGGGCCCAGGGTCAGCACGGTCGGTACGTCGACCAGGGCGAGCAACTCAGGTGCGCTCGCGTACCGTTCGGCATCCACGAGGAGGACGGCGGTGTCGACGCTCGTGACGATCTCGGCGAGCACCGAGGCGCTCATGCCGTCGTACAGGTTGACCAGCCGGGCGCCGGCGAGTCCGGCGGCGTAACGGGCGCTGAGCGCCTCGGGTGTGTTGCCGCTGAGCAGCGAGACGGTAGAGCCCCGGGTGACGCCCCGGGCGAGGAGTTCCTGGGCCAGGCGGTAGGTGGCGTCGACCAGTTCGCCCGCGGTGACCGTGGCACCGTCGGCGGTGGTGACGGCCGGCCGATCGGGGTCGCGGGCGAGGGACCGGAGGATCAGCGCGGGGGCGCTGACGAACTCCGCGTCGTACATGGCCACTTCTTCTTTGTAGTTTGCAACCATATCGACAGGCTAACCCCAACCCGGCTGCCGCGATGCCGATTCGGGGACGGGGTGCACACCGGCCGGGGGCTCCGCTCCGGCCCGCCCGGCGAACCCGTCCCATCCGCCGGGCAAGTGATGGGCAAGGCGCGGTAAAGGCTGTGCGCAGCTCCTTGAGGGATCCGACGGCCCGTCAGTAACGTCATGACCACTTCAGCAGATGGTGGGTCCGCCGACATCCCGCACGCATGTCACGGCCCCGACGGTGAGAGGCGCCCCCTCAGACTCAGGGCGCCCCGGTCCCAGTACAGCGCGCCGCACCAGCCGGCCCGCGGCCGACCGCCGGGGCGGGCCCGCACATGCCGAGTACCGTCAGCACGGGCCCGAGCCCGTACCGGCGCGCACCCCCGCCGGCACCGGCCGCGCCCTCGCCCCACGGAGGGTCGACCTTTGCGCCACCACTCCCCCCGCAGCCCGCGTCCGTCGCGGCCGCGCGGACTCCTCGCCGTCCTGACCGCGCTCGCCGTGGCGGCCACCGGCCTGCTCGCCGTCGCCCCACCCGGCGCGGCGGCCGCCACCTCCGACGCGTCCGGATCGCCCTCCTCCGGGTGGACGGCCACCGGCACCGGCGACAGCTGTACCGGCATCCAGCTGCTCGGCAATCCCGGCTTCGAGACCGGCAGCGCCGCGCCCTGGACCACGACCGCCGGCGTCATCGACAACGCCGGTCGGGAGCCCGCCCACAGCGGCGGCTGGAAGGCCTGGCTCGGCGGCTACGGCTCGTCCCACACCGACACGCTGTCCCAGTCGGTCGCCCTCGCGGCCGGCTGCCGTGCCACCCTCGGCTTCTACCTGCACATCGGCACCGCCGAGTCCGGGGCGACCGCGTACGACAGACTGACGGTGTCGGCCGACGGCACCACGCTGGCCGCCTTCAGCAACCTCGACGCCGCTCCCGGCTACACCCTGCGCGGTTACGACCTGTCCGCGTTCGCCGGCCGGACCGTGACGATCACGTTCACCGGCGCCGAGGACCCTTCGCTCCAGACCACCTTCACCGTGGACGACACCCTCGTCCGCACCTCCTGACCGCCGCCGGGTGGGCTGCGGCGCCCGGTCCCCAGCCGACCGTCCGCGCCCGGCGCGGCGGGCGGGCCGCGGTACTCGGCCGGGCCGCGCTCTCACCTGCCGTATTCGCTCCATCACGCTCGGCGGCGGCTTGCTTCATGAGTCGAATGATCGACTGAGAAGGTGCTGCGGAATCCTTCGAAATCGGCGAGCTCTGGCGTACCTTCAAGGAAGCAGAGGCCAATCGAACAGTTTGTTCGTCCACTTGTTGAACTCAAGGCCGAGGCGGTCAGAGGAGGGTTCCATGGTCAGCAGTGCCGGCGACGGCCCGGTCCGCGGCGGGAGGCCCACGGCGAGGTCCGGCCGGACGACGGGGCGGATGTGGATCCGCACGTACCGGGTGGACGCCGACGGGCGACCGCTGGACGCCGTCGAGCGGCGGGAGGAGTACGCGCCCGTGGCCCCGGTGCCGCTCGCCAAGAGCACCTGGCCGCCCTGCGCGTGCCCCCGGCACAGCGCTTCGCGGTCCGCATAGCTCCCCGGGGCCACCGGCGACGCCGGCGACGGCCGCCGGGCAGGCCGGCGACCGCCGCTCACGAGGTGCGCCCACAGCGGCAGGCCTCGGGCCCTGTGTCGGGTTCCGCAAGATCCCTTTCCGGCTCGGGCGCGGCTCAGTACTCGTTCTTGATGACGAAGTACGATCCACGGATCGTCCCGGCGAGCTTCGACTTCTGGCGGGCGAACTTGAACCGCTGGGCGAGCTCCTCCGGCACGTCCATCCCGTCCGAGAGCTTGAACCCGACCGCTCGCTTCCTGGCGTCGTCGACGGTGTACATCACGTTGACCGACAGTCCGCTCTCGTAGAAGACGTAGGCCATCCGGATGTCCTCGACCTGGAAGGACGTGGCCTCCAGGGGCCTGGACGCGATGACGATCTCGCGTTCCTCCCGCAGGATCCGGTGCACCCAGTCGACGACCTCCGCGGCCTGGTCCGCGGGCTCCACGGTGAAGACGTGGTCGTACTTGTTCTTGAAGTAGCGGGCCTCGTTCGCCCGCAGGCCGGCGAGTGCGTCCGCGACGGGCGACGACTCCAGACCGACGGTCGATACGGTGCCGAAGTCCACGGCGTAGGTCATGGCGGATTCCTTCCCAGGGGCACGGGCGGACGGCAGGGGCTTGGGGCGGTCCGCGCGAAGGGCGAGGTCACGCCCCCGAAGCGGCGCGGAACGGCTCGACCGGCGGGCGTGCCGAGCACTGGTTTCGCGCGCGGCTCCGGCGACGGAGGCGGGTCCTCGGCGGGCGCCGTCCGTGGCTCCGCCCCGCACCGCTTCACCGGCGCCGATCGTACTGGTCAGGAATGCCGCGGGCCCGGAGCGACCGACCGGCGTGTCCAGTGTGCGGCGAAGTGCCGTTGATGCCGATGCCGCCGGAGTCGCGGGCCGGGATCCGCCCCGGGCTGCCGGGCGCCGAAGCGGACCGTGCGCCGACGACGGCCCCCGGCGCGGGGGGCAGGACGCCGGCCGGAGCGTGGTGGGGCGGTGTCGAACTCGGTCGCCCGACGGTGTTTGCCCGACGTGATCGGGGTCAGAAGAGCGTCGGGGCGTCGCACCTCCCGACCGGGCCATCCCCCCGGGCCGGCCGGGATGAGCGCGCGACGCCCGTGCGGTTCCCAGGACCGTCGCCGTCCCCCCTGGCGGCGGCCCTGGGCCCGCCCTGCCCGACCGCCACGCGTCGGGCGTGGCCGGGGCGGCACGGCCCCCCGGCCACCCATCACCGACGCGGACGCGGACGCGGACGGCCTCTCAGGTGGCAGCGGGGTTCCCGGGTGGGCCCAAGGTCCGGCGGACGGCGTCGCGAAGCCAGTGGTGGGCCCGGTCGGCCGCATGGCGCGGGTGCCACGCCATGCCGATCGTCACGGGCGGCAGTGCCAGCGGGATGTCCAGCAGGCGCAGTCCGAGGGCGAGCGCGTCGTCGGTCAGGGGCGAGGGCGCGGCACCGGGGAGTGCGGCCGGTACGAGGCAGACGACGTCACTGCGGGCGGCGAGGGTCATGGCGGCCAGGTGGCTGGGGAGGACGACGCCGACCCGCCGCTGGAGGTCCTGCTCGGCCAGAGCGGTGTCGAGGGGGCCGGTGAACCGGCCCCGGCGGCTGACCGCGACGTGCGGGGCGGCGGCGAGCCGAGCCGCGGTCAGGGGTCCTTCGGTCAGCGGATGGCCGGGCCGGACGGCCGCGACCATTCGCAGGCCCACCAGTTCCTCGACCCTGGTCTCGGGGTCCACGTGGTCGATGGACCCGACCTCCAGGTCGATCCGCCCGTCACGCAGGGCCGGGCCGGCCTCCAACTCCTCGGCCAGGAGCCGGAACGAGACTCCCGGCGCCTCCCGCTCCGCCAGGCGCAGCAGCCCGGGGGCCAGGGCCGCGCCGACCAGGTCGGCCGCCTGGAGGGTGAAGGTGGTGCGCAGGGTGGCGGGGTCGACGCCGGTCCCGGGGCTGAGCAGGGCTCCGAGGCGCTGCACCACGGCCGCGGCCTCCTCGCGCAGGGCCTGGGCGCGCGGGGTGGGGACCATGGTCTGGCCGGCCCGGACCAGCAGCGGATCCTGCAGCGTGCGGCGCAGACGGGCCAGCGTGCGGCTCATGGCGGCGGGCGAGGTGTGCAGCCGGGCGGCGGCGCGGGTCACGCTGTGCTCGGCCAGCAGGGCGTCCAGGGCGACGGCGAGATTGGCGTCGAGGACCGGATTCGGGCTGCTCACCAGCATCATTCCATTTCAGTCAATGATTGCGTGCCGAAGTTCCCATTGTGGCAGCACTGGAGTCGTCAGCAGGATGGGGGCCTACCGACCGGCACGAACCACGAGGTTCTTCATGATCGTCATTACCGCTCCCACCGGCAACATCGGCCGTCCGCTGCTGTCCCGGCTCCTGGAGTCCGCCCCCGCCGCGGGCGAGGAACTGCGCGTCGTCGTGCGCGACCCCGCCCGGCTTCCGGACACGGCGCGCGGACGCGTGGAGGTGATCGCCGGCTCGCACGGGGACGCCGAGGTCGTCGACCGGGCCTTCCGGGGCGCGGACGCCGTCTTCTGGCTCGCCCCGCCGGACGCCTCCCTCACCCCGCACGACGCCTACAGCGGCTTCAGCGGACCCGCCGTGCGGGCGCTCGCCGACCACGGCGTCGGCCATGTGGTGGGCGTCTCGGCGCTCGGCCGCGGCACCCCGCTCGCCGACCGGGCCGGCCTGGTCACCGCCTCGCTCGCGCTGGACGACCTCATCGCCCACAGCGGTGTCGCCTACCGGGCCCTGGCCAACCCGTCCTTCTTCGAGAACCTGCTGGAGGAGGCCGACTCGATCCGCGAGACCGGCGTCTTCACCGACGTCGTCGACGCCGACCGCAAGGCCCCCTTGGTCGCCGCCGCCGACATCGCGGCCGTCGCCGCCGGTCTGCTGCTGGACCGCTCGTGGACCGGCAACGGCAGCGTGCCCGTCCTCGGGCCGCAGGACCTGTCCCCCAACGACCTGGCCCGCATCATGACCGAGCAGTTCGGCCGCCCGGTCCGCTACGAGCGCCAGGCCTTCGACGACCTGTACACCACCCTCGTCCACTACGGCCTCAACGAGGCGTTCGTCCGGGGCATCGTCGACATGAAGCGGGCCAAGGACCAGGGCCTGGACGCCGGTGTCGTCCGTACTCCGGACACCGCCTCCCCCACCGGCTTCGAGCAGTGGTGCGCCCGGACCCTCAAGCCCGCCGTCCTCTCCTGAGGCCCCGCCGGCCTCTCCCGAGGCCCCACCGTCCGCCGCCGGGACACCCGGTGGCGCGACGTACCGAGACCACCTGCCGCTCTGGAGGCACCCCGATGTCCGCTGAAGTCACCGAACCGCCGGTCACGGCGTTCATGCTCGTCAAGACCACCCCCGAGTGGCTCGCGCTGACCGTCCCGCAACGCGTCGAGGCCTTCACCACCCAGGTCCTGCCCGCGATCGAGGCCAGGACCACCGGTGTCCGGTCACGCTTCTACGACACGGAGTTCTACTCCGCGCGCGTCACCGACGTCTGGGTGTGGGAGGCCGACAGCCACCACGCCTACCAGCTGCTCATCGACGCACTGCGCGAAACACCGTTCTGGGACCGCTACTTCGAGGTCGTCGACCTTCTCGTCGGCACCGAGAACGGCTACGCCCGCACCTACGGCCTGGAGCCCGTCGCCACCATCGCCACCTGACGGACCGGCCCCCTCGCGCCGCCCTCCGGCCATCACCGACCGTCACCGGCCGAAGGGCGGCGCGGCCGCGTCCCCGGGCCTGAGGCCGCTACCCACACACCCGCCCCGGCCCACGCCCCCGTCAGGGGTGTGGGCCGGGGCGCGGTCACCGCGGCCGGGCGCCGACCCGGGACGAGCCGCCCACCGGGCGGCGGCGCCACCGGGCCGCGACGGCGAGCGGATCACGCGCCCGCGCGGCCCGCCACGGGTGTCAGGTACGACGGACGGCCCGGCGGCCGGCTCCGACGCTCGTACGGCGACGCCGGGGGGTGAGCGCGTGGGTGAGCGTCAGCACGAGGACGGCGGCCTCGCAGACGAGCGCGGCCGGCCCGAACCGGCCCTGCCACTCGATGATGCCGACCGCCACCCGCACGGGGACCATGGTGTCGAACAGCAGGTAGCCGGCGAACGCGGCCGCGGCCGGCACGACGCCGGCGATCCACGTCCACGGCGTGCCGCGCACGCCGAGCGGGACGGCGAGGAGCAGGCACAGGACGCTGAGGCCGGCGACCATCGAGACGTCCGGGTTCTGGCCCCAGAGAGCGGCCACCAGCGGCACGTGGAGCGCACCCGTCATCACCAGGGCCGCCGCGGCGGGCCACCGGAGCGGCGGGCGCTCCTCGCGGGGCCGTGCCCTCGACAGCACCCGCGCCGGCGGCAGAGCGGCGGCGTCGGGCGCGGCCTGCTCCGTGGCGGCCGCCAGGGGTTCCGTGTCGTCACCGCTCGTCGAGGGCCCGGCCGGCCGGTCCGCGACCGGGGCGGGCCGGAGCAGCTGGACGAGGTGGGCGACATCGGCCACCGGGCGCAGCGACGCGGCCGCGTGCAGGGCCGCCTGGATGCCGCTGTCGGCTTCGGCCGCGAGCAGGGCGGTGAGGTGGGCGACGTCGCCCGTGGGTCTGGTGAGGACGGCGGCGCGCAGGATCTGGTCGGCGCCGGTGCTGTCGCGGGGTCTCAGGAGGATCAGGAGGCGGACCAGGTCCTCGACCGGGCGGGCGGCGACCGCTCCGTGGAGGACCGGGGCCAGGGTCGGTGTGTGGGCCGGGTTCAGGTGGCAGAGCAGATCGGCGACTTCCTCCACCGGGCGGCTGGCCGCGGCGCTCATCATCGCCGCCGCGAGGTCGCCGCCGAGCGGGACGGGGGACGGCTGGTTCACCCGCAGGGGAACGGGGGTGAGGTCGGGGGCGGCGGTGTCGGGTACGGAACCCGACCCCGAGACAGGCAGGGTTATGGTCAGGGGGCGGGACATCGAGGTCTCCTGGATCGGGGGAACGGGCCGGCGCCGGGCCGGGCCGGCGAAGGAAGCAAACGGATCTGCCCGGTTCAAGCCTGGCCCGCATTACGCCGACTGCCACTCCAGGCGATCATTCGGGCGACGCCCGAGCCGCACCGGTGCGGCGTTCCCCTCCCGGGTGAGCTGTCCCAGCACGGCCGCCTGCCGCGGCGACCGCCCTTTCGGGGAGGACCTGGTCCGCACACACGGCGGCGGGGCGCACGCTCCACGCGTGCGCCCCGCCGCCGGGCCGGATCCTGAGGGCGTGACCTACCAGCGGTACCACCGGTGGCGCCGGCCCGAGGAGTGCGTGCCACGGGCCACGAAGCCCACCAGCCACAGCACCAGTACGGCGATCGCCACCCACCAGAGAATCTTCAGTGCGAACCCGGCGCCGAACAGGAGCAGAGCGAGCAGGAGAACGAGAAGAAGGGGAACCATCGGAACCTCCGCAGTCGGTGTCGAGCACCCGACTGCCCCGGGGGCCGCTCGCCTATTCGTACGAATCTTTCCGGCCGTCCGGGGCAAGGGCCTCGCTTGTTCGGCGGCGGCGGGCCGTCGGCGACCGTCGCGGACGCCCCGGTCGGCGACCCCGCCTGCGTGATCGGCGGGCGCGGGGGACAGTGGTCCGAGGCGTGACGATCCGGTCCGCCCCCCGCGCGTACCGGATCCCTCCGACGGAAGGTGCAGCAGTGGCAACCGACTACGACGCCCCGCGTACGAACAGCGACGACGAGGAGGTCGACAGCGTCGAGGAGTTGAAGAGGCAGCGTGCCGAGCGTTCCGGCGGGACGCCGGACGTGGACGTGGCGGAGGAGGCGGAGTCCGTGGAGCTGCCGGGCGCCGACCTCTCCGGGGAGGAGCTCACCGTCCAGGTGGTGCCCGTCCAGGGGGACGAGTTCACCTGCGCGCGGTGCTTCATGGTCCACCACCGCAGCCGCTTCTCCCGTGAGGAGGACGGGCAACCGGTCTGCCGGGACTGCGTGCCCGCCCCCGGCGACTGACCGGGCGGGCGGTGAGCGGGCGGCCCGCTACGTGCACCAGAAGAGGAACGGCGTGCAGGTGGGCGTCGGCTTCGCGGTGACGGTGGCCGAGGGGTGCGGAGCGGCTGTCGAGGGCTGCGGAACGGTGGGTGGGGCCGTACTCGAAGCGGCCGGGACGGGAGGCGGCGACTCCGGGGCACGACTGCTCGTCGGCGCGGGCGGGGCGGTGCTCCTGGTGGCCGTGGCGGTGGCGGAGGCGGTACGGCTCGCGCCGGTGCGCTGTGTGGTCGGCGCGGCCGGGACCGTGGTCCCGCCCGTCGCGGTGGGGGGCGCGGCGGAGGTCGGGGCACTCGGCGTGGGCGTCGCGACCGGCCCGCCCGCGGCCGGCGCGGGCGAGGCGCCCTCACTGCCGTTCGCGGCGAGGGCCGCGACACCGAGCCCCGCGACTGCCAGGCCGACGACGGAGAGCGCGAGCACGCCGGCCCGCCGCGCCGGCCGGCGCCCGGAACGCCGGGACCGGGCCGGTGCGGCGGACCGGCCGGCCGCCGGAGGCGGTGGCACAGCGGGCGGTGGCACGGCGGCCGGTGGTCCCTGGGGCAGCGTCAGGGTCGCGTCCGGCAGGGTCTCCCGGGTCGCCGCGGGGGCCCCGCAGCCGGGGCAGGTCATCGCGCCGTTCAGATGGCGGCGGCAGGGTGCGCAGTAGTCCATGTGGTCTTCCCGTGCTGCCGGGGTGGCCGGCCCACACCGGTCGTCGGCGGCTCCGCGCACGTCGTCGTGCGCATGCGGAGCCTAGGCAGCCCAGCTGTGAGGGTTCCAGACCCAGCTGTGACGCTTCTGCGAAGATTGCGCACCCTCCAGAGCGGCGAGTCCCCGTACCCGCGGGGGATAGGAGGAGGGTCCGACAGCACGGCCGCCGTCCGCGAACGCCCTCGTGCCCCGTACGGCGCACGGCCGGACGTCCGCCCGGCGGATGGCGACGTTGGACGCCGGGGGCCGGGGCGGACCTGCCGGACCGTCACGGCGTGCCGGTGAAAGCGCGCCGGTAGGCGCGGGGCGGGACTCCCCGGCGCCGCACGAACTGGTCGCGCAGGACGGCGGCGCTTCCGTAGCCGACCCGGCGGGCGATCTCCTCGACCGGCAGGTCGGTGGCTTCGAGGAGTTCCTCGGCCCGGCTCAGGCGCAGGTCCCGCAGCCAGGCGTGCGGGGTGGTGCCGGTCGCGGCGGTGAAGCGGCGGGCGAAGGAGCGCCTGCTCATCAGGGCGCGGCGGGCCAGTTCCGTGACCGGCAGGGGCTCGTGGAGGTGCTCGCGGGCCCAGCCGAGGACCTCGGCGAGCCGCTCGTCCTGGCCGTTCCCGGGGACGGGCGCGGCCAGGTACTGGGCCTGCCCGCCGTCGCGGTGGGAGGGCAGCACCATGTCGCGGGCGACGGCGTTGGCCAGGGCGGCGCCGTACTCCCGCCTCAGCAGGTGGAGGCAGAGGTCGAAACCCGCGGCGGCTCCGGCGCCCGTGACGACGTCTCCGTCGTCGATGTAGAGCGCGTCCGGGTCCACCGTGACGTCCGGGTAGCGGCCGGCGAGCAGGTCGGCGAACCGCCAGTGGGTGGTCGCCCGCCGGCCGGTGAGCAGTCCGGCGGCGGCGAGCGCGAACGTGCCGACGCAGTGGGCCGCGACCACGGCGCCGCGCGCGTGCGCGGCCCGCAGCGCGTCGAGCACGGCGGGGGCGGGCGGTTCACGGAATCCGGCCCCGGGCAGCGCGATGAGCAGATCGGCGCCGGCGAACCGGTCCAGTCCGTGCGGGACGGCGAGCGGCACTCCGCAGTCCGTGGGTACCGGTCCGGGGCGGTCGGAGCAGAGGGCGAAGTCGAAACCGGGCACCGCCGCTCCGTGCGGACCGAACACCTCGGTGACGATGCCGACGGCGAGCATGCCCGCGCCGGGCGGGACGTAGGCGGCGACGGTCCGGAAAGGCGGCACGCAGGCAGTGTCGCACAGGGTTGGCACGAATCCTGCGGTCACCGGCAGACGTGCCACTCGTGAGCCGCCGTCAAGACCGGAAGGATCGAAGCCATGACAGACGCACCGCTCGGCCGCAGCGCCGCCTTCAAGGTCCTGACCACCGGCTACGTGGGCTCCACCGGCCCCGGGGTCGCCGCCACCGTCTCCTACATCTCCGACGCCGGACGGCACGTGATCTTCGACCCGGGCATGGTGGCGAGCCGTGACCACATCCTCGCCCCGCTCGCGGAACTGGGCCTCGGCCCCGACGACATCACCGACGTGGTGCTCAGCCACCACCACCCCGACAACACCATGAACGTGGGCCTCTTCGGCCGGGCCCGGGTGCACGACCACAAGGTCGAGTACCTGGGCGACCACTGGACCAACCGGGACGCCGAGGGCTACGAACTCACCCCGTCGCTGCGGCTGATCCGCACCCCGGGCCACAGCCCCGAGGACATCACCCTGCTGGCGGGCACGGACTCGGGCGTGGTGGCCTTCGCCGGCGACCTGTGGTGGCACGCCGACGGCCCGGCGGACGACCCGGTGGCCCCGGACCGCGAGGTGCTGCGCGCCTCCCGGCTGCGGGTGCTGGCCGCGGCGGACCTGATCGTGCCAGGCCACGGCGGGCCCTTCGTGGCGGACGACACCACCCCGCGGTAGCGGTCCGGCCGGCCCGGTCGGGCGCCGCCCGGCGGAGTCCACCGGGACCCGGAACCGCCAGGACACCAGGACGCGTCCTGGCCCGTACGAACTGCGCCGATCCCAGGGGGACCGTACGCACTCGCACGAGTGCGCATCACCACGACGGGCGGGCCGAGTCGTGGGGCCGGTGGTGCCGCGCCGCGCGACCGGGCCGCCCCGCCGCCCACGCCCACCGGCGCCGAACCCGAACGCGGCACAACGGCGAGCCGAACGCCGCGGAACGGGGAGCCGATCGCCGACGAAGGAAACCTCCGGCGCTTCGGCGGGCGTCATGGACCGGTCGGTGATGTCGGCGCGCTCCCCGTGCGGGAATGCGGGACGCGCGGCCGGTTCGCGCGTGCGGACCGGCCGGGTTCGGCGCAATCCCGGCCGGTCCGACCCGAGGGCGCCCGCGGGGATCTCCAGCCCGCCTTCCCCGGCGCGGTCGCCCAGGTGGGCGCCCTGCTCGGCGGCGCTCCGCAGGTCCGTCGGCGCGGGTTCGGTTCCGCCGTCCCCGGCCTCGGAATCCGCTGGGCAGAGGCGGTCGGCCGACGAGTCGCCGGGCCGCTCGGAGCCGGTCCGGAATTCCCCGGTCGGCGCCGACCGGACCCCGCGCCCGGGCGGCCCGTGACGATGGATCACCGGCGCCGTCGGGCACGTCTCGGAGCGGGCGGATGCGCGGCGTTCCGACCGATACCGATTCCCCGCGACCAGGGAATCCGGCCCACGCCGGATATCGCCCGTTCCGGCGATCACCGGAAATTCCTCGGACACACTTCGCGCCGTTTCACCCAGGGTATTCGACGGATTCCCGGCCGAGGCCGAGGGACATTCCGTCCGGCTCCGTTCCGGTTCGAATCACCGTCGGGCCGGTCCGCTGATACCTGTCCCGCGGTATCGGCGGGGGCGGCGCGGACCGACCGGTCTGCGCCGGCCCGGCGTCCGGCCGGCGGGGCGGACACCGGGGGCGGACACGCGGGTCGTCAAGCGACCGCATGGGTGGGTCTCCGCCACCGCCGGGAGCGAGCGCTCCGGCCGGCGCCGGGTTGCGCCGTCCGGGACGGGGGGCTTGGGTCCAATGTCGGTATTGTCCGCGAACCCACGTCTGCGGCAGCCGATTTGAGTAACCGCCAGCTCTGCGCCTCGGTCACTTTCGGCAGGTCGCGACCGCCCCGCCGGGGGCCGCCCAACAGTCCCTCGATGGTCTACGCCAATCCTTGACAGCGCTCACGTGGGTGCCACAGGATGATCGCCAGCCGCCGCTTACCCAGGGCGCGGAACAGGTGATTCATCCACTTCACACAGGCCGTTCACGGGGGACGGGCTGTCGACGCCCGCAATGACGCGGGCGGCACAGTCATGTCGAAGTCTGTACACAGTTCCCTGTAGCCGCCGCATGCCATCTGCCGAACTGGCCGGGGGGCTTTCGCCTGCCCTCTCGCAGGCCCGGTCGGCCGTGCCACCAGACGAGATGAGGCTTCGTCAGACGTGCAAGGCAATGCAGACACATCAGCCATACCCGCCGTACGAGCAGTACCCCTCGCCCGTAGACCCGAGCACGCGCCGCCGGACTTCGAAGCCGACATGTGGGCCCGGATGGCCCTGCCCGCGGCACCGTCCGAGTCGCCCGCCGAGCCGGCCGCGGCTCCGGGCCTCAGACTCGCGCTGTCCCTGCTGGAGGAAGGCGCGCTGACCAGCCGGGCCGACCGTTCCCGCAGGTCGCACGGGGCTCGGGCGGTCCCGTCCGCCGGGGCCGTGTACCCCTACGAGTTCGCCGTCCTCACCATGGAGAACGGCGCGCCGGCCGCCTTCCGGGTCGACGCCGACCGCCGTACCTGCACCCGGCTGGCCACCGGGGACGTCGCCGGAGCACTGCACGCCTCGACGCTGGCGATCCCCGGAGACGGCGGCGCGGTCATCGTCACCCTCACCCGGCCCTGGTTGTCCATGCGCAAGTACGGCGACCGCGGCTACCTGTACACCCAGCTCGACGCCGGGCACGCCGCCGGGAACCTGCTGCTGGCCACCACCGGCCGGGGCGCGCCGGGGACGCTGCGGCTGCGCTTCCCCCGCTTGCCCCTCTCGGACCTGCTGGAGGCGGGCGAGAACTGCCGGGAGGTGCACTCCGCCCTCCTGGTACCGGCGGCCGAGGCCGACGACGCCTGGACCCGCTGGACGGTGCACGACGGCGCCGCCCGGGACGGACACGCGCCCACCTGGCGGTCCTGGCTGGAGCAGACCTGCTGGGACTCCCTCTCCGCGCGGGCGGAGCACCCCGGGACGGACGGCGCACCCGACGCCCTCGCCCCCCTCGCGGACCTGCGCGACCGCGGGCGGGCGGCCGGTGGGCAGCCCGGTCTGGGCGATCCTTCCGAGTGGCCGAAGCTGCTCGCCACGCGGGCCTCCAGCAAGGCGTTCGTTCCCGGCACCGTCCCCGCGGCCGACGTCTGGCAGGCCGTCTCGGCCCTCTCCACGCCGGTGCGGACGGACCTGCCGGCCGCCTCGCCGATGGGCGCCACCCTGGTCCTGCGGTCGGCCGAGGAACCCGGGCAGAACGCCGTGCACCCGTTGACCGGCGAGGGCGCGCGGCGCACCGGCCGGCTGCCCTCCGCCGACGAGGTGGTGCGCGCCTGCATGCGGCAGCGCACCCTCGCCGGCGCCGCCGCCGTGGTGCTGCTCCACGCACCGCGCACCGCGCTCACCGACAGCGCCGGCGACTCGGCCGCCGGCGCCGAGGACCTCCGCGAGCTGGCCTTCCGCTGCGGCGCCTTGGGGCAGCTGCTCTATCTGGGAGCGAACCGCGCCCGGATCGGCGTGACCGGCGTCGGCGGGTTCGACGCGGCGCTCTGGCACACCCTGGCCGGGCTGCCGGAGAGCGACGAGATCCTCTACGTCCTGATGCTCGGCCGTCCGGACGACTCCGGCGTCAAGCTCGACCGGCTCGCCACCGCCCATGCCCAGAACGAGCGGTGAGGCCACGATGAACGCCGTCCTTCCCCACGCCTTCACGGACGCCCTCGCCCGCCACGGCGACCGCGTGGCGGTCACCGACCCCGACGCGTCGCTCAGCTACGCCGAACTGGCCGACCGGGCCCGGGCCGCCGCCGCCCGGCTCGCCCCGTACGGCGTGGCCGGCGACCGACTGCGGATCGGCCTGTACGCCACCAACTCCACCGACTACGTGGTGGGTTACCTGGCGGCACTGTTCGCCGGCGCGGTCCCCTTCCTGGCCGACTCGGCCTTCGGACCGTTCGAGCTGTCCCGGATCGCCGAGGACTGCGGGCTGGACCTGCTGATCCACGCGCCGGACGCCGACGTCGAGCAGGTCACGGCGGAAGTCCTCACGGCGGGAGGCGAGTTCGGCGCCCTCACGGTCAGCCGGGTGCGCCGCTCCGCCACCCCTCCCCCGCCGCTGCTGCCCGGCACCGAGGTGTGCCGCTTCACCTCCGGCTCCACCGGCCGGCCCAACTGCATCGAGTTCTCCGGCACGGCCGTGCTCGCGGCGGCCCGCAACTGGGCCGAGGGCACCGGACTCTCGGCCCAGGACCGGATCGCCTGCCTGGCCGCGCTCTCCAACGGCCTGGCCTTCAACACCTCGCTGCTGGCGGCCTTCCTGCCCGGTGCCTCGCTGCACCTGTCACGCGGCCTGCCGACCGCCTCCCGGATCGTGCGGCTGCTGGAGAGCACCGGCGCCACCCGCCTGGTGGCGTTCCCGGCACTGTACGAGTCGATCGTGCGGCGCTCCTCGACCGGGGGCTTCACGGGTGTCCGGGCCGCGATCTCCTCCGGCGCCCCGCTGCGCGACAGCGTCCGCGAGGAGTTCACCCGGCTCACCGGCGTACCGGTCCACAACTACTACGGCGTGGCCGAGGCCGGGCCCCTGACCTACGCGGCCGACGGTGACGGCACCGGGCTCGGCACCGCGCTGCCCGGCGTGGAACTGATCGCCGACGAGCAGGGCGTCCGGGTCCGGAGCGAGTCCATGGGCTCGCGCTACCTCAACGCGCCCGGCGTCTTCGAGGAGCGGATCGACGCCGAGGGCCGCTACCGCACCGGCGACCAGGGCCACCTGGTCGACGGCGTGCTCCACCTGACCGGGCGCACCGGGCGGCTGGTCAACGTCGGCGGGCGCAAGATCGACCCGATCGAGGTCACCGAGGTGCTGCGCGAGGCCGCCGGGGTGCTGGACGCGGTCGCCTTCGAGGCCGAGAGCCGGCACGGCGAGCCGATCCTGGCCGCCGTCGTCGCCGTCGGGCCCGGTCCGACCGCGCAGTCCCTGCGCAGCCACTGCTCGGCGGTGCTGCCCTCCTTCAAGGTGCCCTCGGTCCTCCACCTGGTGGACCGGATCCCGGTGAACTCGATCGGCAAGCCTTCCGTCGAGCGCCTGCGGCGGCTGCTCGCCGACGCCCAGAGCAACTGACCCCCTCCCCCAGCCCAGGAGAACCCCATGGACAACAGCTCCCTCCACACCAAGATCCTCGACCTCGCGGTCGCGGCCGGCGACGGCAGCTTCACCGCCCGCGAGCTCGCCGAGGCCGGCTACTCGCTGCGCGCGGTCAGCTTCTCCTCGCTCTCCTACATGCGCCTGATCGACAGCATCGAGAACGACCTCGGCGTCTACCTGGACCCGGAGGTCGACGCCGAGCACTACGAGACCATCGACAGCGTCGCGGCGCTGGTGGTCGCCAGCGGTGTCGGCGCCGATGCCTGAGGCACCCGCGACCGGCGGCCCCACCCTGGGCGTCGTCGGTCGCGGGCGGCTCGGCGCGGCGCTGCTCGCGACCTGCCGGGCGGACGGCACGCGGGTTTCGCTGACCGCCTCCCGCGCCGGCGGCTGGCAGGTCGACGCCGTGCCCGACGTCCTCGTGGACGCCAGCGCGCCCGACGCGCACCCGGCCGTGCTCGACTACTGCGCGGCGCACCGGGTGCCGCTCGTCGCCTGCGTCTCCAACCTGACGGACGCCCAGTGGACGTCCCTGGCGGAGCTGGCGACGGTGGTCCCGGTGGTCCGGGCCACCAACCTCTCCTTCGCCCACTACCTCCAGCTGCGCATCGCCGAGTTCACCGCGGCCCTCACCAGGGGTCCGCTCGGCGCGGCCACCACCACCGTCCGGGAGCGACACCCGATCGGCAAGGCGCACCGGCCGAGCGCCACCGCCGTGGTCCTGGCCCGGGCCTGGGCCGGCGCGAGCGGCCGGGAGGTGGCCGACATCGCCGACGAGCGCGCCGGACTCCCCGTCAGCGAACACGAGTTGACCCACACGTGGGACGGCGAGTCGCTGCACGTACGGCACCACGTCGGCAGCTGGGCGGTGCCGGCCAGGGGTGCGCTGACGGCCGCCGACTGGGCCCGCACCGCGCCTCCCGGCCTGGTCACCATGCGGACCGTCTACGACGACCTGACAGCAAGGAGCACGCCATGACCACCGCAGAGGGGCGGCCGCTGAGCCCCGCCGAACACCGGCTCGTCCTCCAGGTCGCGGTCGGCGCGCGGATGCTCTCCCTCGACGGGCACGACGACTTCAACCAGGGCCAGATCTCGGCCCGGATCCCCGGCCGGGACGAGTTCTTCATCAAGGGCGCCCTGGTCGGCTTCGACGAGGCCGCCCCCGCCGACGTGGTCCGCTGCCCGGTCGACCACACGCTGCCCGCCCCGCCACTGGCGCCCCCGGAGCTGCCGCTCCACCAGGCGATCTACCGGGCGCGCCCGGACGTCAACGGCATCGTGCACAGCCATGCGCCGTACACCCTGCTGTTCGGGGCCACCGACCTGCCGATGCGCCCGATCTCGCACGACGGCGCGTACTTCCGGGACCGGATCGGGCTGTTCACCGAGACCAGCAACACCGTCCTGGACATCGAGACCGGTGACCACATCGCCAAGGACCTCGACGACCACCCGGCCGTCCTGCTCCGGAACCACGGCGGCGTGATCGTCGGCAAGAGCGTGCGGCACGCCGCCGTCTTCGCCCAGGTGCTGGAGCGCGCCTGCCGGCTCCAGCTGACCGCCGAGGGCACCGGCGTCCCGTACACCTGGTCCACCGAGCAGGACGTGGCCGCCAAGCAGGACTTCATCTACGCCGACCTCTCCGTCCGGTCGTACTGGGACTACGCCGTCCGCCGGGTCGGCCGGCACTGGCCCGAGACCGCCGACTGGGCCCGCGGCTGACCCGCGGGCCCGGCCCGCCACGGGCCGCCCCTCGGGGCGGCCGGAGATCCCCCCACCACCCCCACCACCCCCGCAGACACGCACAGACCCCGCAGACACGCACAGAGCCGGAGCGCCATGCCGACCTTGACCACCACCACCGACCCGCCGCGCCACGACCGCGCCCGGGTGCAGCGACGGACCGTCCGGACGCTCGTCGTCGCCGAGGTGATCAGCGGCAGCGGCATCGCCACGGGCTTCGCCGTCACCAGCCTGCTGGCCGAGGACCTCGGCGGGAGCGCCACCCTCGCCGGCCTGTCGCAGACCGCGGCGACGCTCGGCGGCGCGGCCGCGGTGGGGGCGATCGCGGCGATCACCCACGTCCGGGGGCGCCGGCCCGGGCTGGCCACCGGCTACCTGGCCGCCACGGTGGGCGCGGTGGCCTGCGTGGTGGCCGCCGTGGCGCACAGCTTCCCGCTGTTCCTGGTCGGCATGGTGCTCTACGGCGCCGCCGGGGCGACCGGCCTGCAGGCCCGCTTCGCCGCCGCCGACCTGGCCGAACCGCAGCACCGGGGCCGGGCGATGTCGCTCGTGCTCACCACCACCGTGGTCGGCGCCGTGATCGGCCCCAACCTCACCGGGCCCGGCGCGGCGATCGCCGAACACCTGGGCCTGCCGCCGCTCTCCGGCACCTACCTGTTCGCGGTCGTCGGCTTCGCGATCGCGTTCACCGCGATCGCCGTCCTGCTGCGCCCCGACCCGCTGCTGCTGGCCCGCGGGCAGGACGAGGCCGGGGAACGGGAGAAGCCGCCGCCGCTGCGCACCATGCTGAAGGCGCTGCGCGGCAACCGGCCGGCCGTGCTGGCGATCCTCAGCATCGTCGCCGGACACCTGGTGATGATCGCCGTGATGTCGATGACCGGCATCCACATGCACCACGCCGGTACCGGCCTGGGCGTGATCGGCATGGTGCTGAGCGGCCACCTGGCCGGGATGTACGGCTTCTCCACCCTGTTCGGCTGGGCCGTGGACCGCTTCCGGAGCACCCCGGTGCTCTACGGGGGCACCGCCGCGATGCTGCTGTCGCTGTGGCTCTGCGGCACCGCCGACGGCGACGACGTCGTCCAGCTCTCCATCGCGCTGGCGCTGCTGGGGCTCTCCTGGTCGGCGGTGCTGGTGGCGGCCTCGGTCCTGCTCTCCGAGAGCGTGCCGGTCGCCGAACTCCCGGCCGCCCAGGGGTTCTCCGACATGGCGATGAACCTGGCCGCGGCCGCCGGCGCCGCACTGTCCGGCGTCGTCCTGGAACGCCTCGGCTTCGCCACCCTGAGCGCGCTGTCCGCGATCGTCCTGCTGCTGCCCCTGCTCGCCCACCCCGCGCTGCACCCGAAGTCCGACCGATCCGCCTGACTCCCCGGCCGCCCCGGGCCTCTCCCTGCGAACGGACCGCCACACCATGACGATCCCCACCACCGTCCACGTCACCCGGCCGGAACCCAACACCTCCACCGAGGTCCGCCCCGCCACCCGGGGCGCGGCCGTCCCGGCCACCCACACCCAGCGGGAGCGCCTGCTCTGGGGCCGGCACGTGCACCAGGTGAACAACAACATCGCGCTCGGCCTGCGCTTCGACGGGCCGCTCGACGTCGCCCTGCTGGAGCGCAGTCTGAACCTGCTGGCCGAGCGCCACGAGACCCTGCGCACCGTCTTCCCCGAGGTGGACGAGGCGGCCGGGGAGGAGCACGTGATGCTGCTGCTCCCGCCGGAGCCGCGCGCCCTACCCGTCCTGGAGGCGCCCGACGAGCCGGCGCAGACCCGCCTGCCGCGGGTGTTGGCCCTGCTCGCCGAGCACGCCAACCAGCCCTTCGACCTGGCCGCCGGACCGCTGTTCCGCCCCGTGCTCGGCCGGGTGAGCGAGAGCCTGCACGTGCTCTCGATGACCACCGACCACATCGTCTTCGACGCCTGGTCGGCCCGGATCATGATCAACGATCTGCTGACCATCTACGCCACCGAGCAGGGCGACGCCGTCCCCGCGCTCCCCGAACTCGGCGTCCAGTTCCCCGACTTCGCGCTCTGGCAGCACGGCCACCTGGACGGCGTCCAGCTGGAGCGCCAGCTCGGCTACTGGCGCAAGCAGCTCGACGGCATCACCCCAATCCCCGCCTCCGGCCTGGCCGACCCGCAGGCGCCGACCGGCGCCGAGCCGGGCGTGACCAAACTGCTCGAACCGATCGGACCGGAACTGAGCGCCACCGTCGAGGAGTTCGCCGCCCAGGAGCGGGTGACCTCGGCCGTCGTGGTCTCCGCGGCGCTCAAGGCGGCCATGTGGCGGCTGCGCCTGGAGACGGTGGGCGAGGACGCCGCCGGCGACGTGGCGACCTTCGGTTCGCTCGCCAACCGGACCCGGCCGGAGACCGACGCGATGGTCGGCTACGTGGCCACCCCAGCCACCTTCCGCACCCGCTTCACCGGCGCGACGCCGTTCGGCGAACTCGTCCGCCTGGAGGCGCAGACGCTGTTCAACGCGATGCGCCACCAGCGGATCCCGTTCTCGCTGATCAGCCGGGAACTCGCCCCCGAGCAGTACGGCATCCGCTTCCGCGAGCCCGGCAGCGTGCCGATCTACCTCAACTTCGACATGGACATGGTGGAGGACGAGCGCGAGCCGCTGCTCCAGCCCACCGGCCTCGGCGTGCAGCCGATCGGCATCCCGATGCCCGAAGTCCCGCGCGGCGGCCTGCGGGTCATCGGCTACCAGCGCAAGGACGGCATCGCGCTCGAACTCCGCTACCGCCACGACCTCTACGGCCGCGACTGGTCCACGCGCTTCGTCCGCCTGATCCACGCGTTCCTGCAGCACGGCGTGGACGCGCCCGGCACCCCGATCGAGGAGCTCCCCGCATGACCGCCACCCCCGACCTGCCCCGACTGATCGCCGTCGACCTCGACGGCACCCTGCTGCGCCCCGACTACTCGGTCGCCTCGCGGACCCGCCGCGCCGTCGCCCTGGCCCACGAGCAGGGCATCGAGACGGTCTTCGTGACCGTCCGCCACGCCGCCGCCATCGAGTACATCGTCGAGGCCCTGGACCTGACCGGCGAGGCGATCTGCTGCGGCGGCGCCGCACTCTGGCAGGTGCCGTCGATGGAGCTGACCGAGGCGTCCACGATCGACGCCGCGACCGCGCGCGAGACGGCCGCCCGGCTGAAGCGGGCGCTGCCGGACGCCAGGATCGGCTGGATGCTGGCGGACCGCCGGGTCGGCTACGCACCCGACTACCCCGAGCCGCTGCTGATCGGCGAGTCCTACCGCGCCGACCCCGAGACCATCGACGTCCCGGTGCTCAAGCTCTTCGCCGTCACACCCCGGCTGCGCGAGATCGACACCGCGGAGGTCGAGGAGGTCCTCGGCGGGCTGGTCACCGTCTCCCACCACCACAGCGGTGTGGTCGACCTGGTCGCCCACGGGGTGAGCAAGATCGCCGCGCTGGAGAAGCTCTGCGCCGAGCGCGGCGTCGCCCCCTCGGAGGTGATCGCCTTCGGCGACGCCCGGACCGACCTGGACATGATCCGCTGGGCCGGCCGCGGGGTGTTCATGGCGAACGCCGACCCCGCCCTGCACGCCGAGGCCGACCTGATCGCGCCCTCCAACGAGGAGGACGGCGTCGCCGTCGTCCTGGAGAACCTGCTGCGGTCGCAGCACCCGACGCTCACCGAGGTGGCCCGATGAAGGTCCAGCGCATCCTGCCCACCGAGGAGGCCGCCGACCTGCTCGACCTGGTCCGGGATCTCACCGCCAACGAACTCGCCCCGAGGGTCGCCGAGTTCGAGGCCAACCACGAGTTCCCCCGGGAGGTCGTGCGCACCCTCGGCAAGGCCGGACTGCTGAGCCTGCCCTACCCCGAGGAGTACGGCGGCGGCGGGCAGCCGTACGAGGTCTACCTGCAGGCGCTGGAGGAGGTCGCCTACCACTGGCTCGCCGTGGCCGAGTCGGTCAACGTGCACAACCTCGCCTGCTTCGGCACCGCCACCTACGGCACCCGGGCCCAGCGCGAGGAACTGCTGCCCGCCATGCTCGGCGGCGAACTCCTCGGCGCCTACTGCCTGTCCGAGCCGGAGGCCGGGTCGGACGCGGCCTCGCTCACCACCAAGGCGGTCAAGGAGGACGGCGGGTACCGGATCTCGGGGACCAAGTCCTGGGTCACCCACGCCGGTTACGCGGACTTCTACAACGTGTTCAGCCGGACCGGCGGGCCGGGCGCCCGCGGCCTCTCCTGCCTGGTGGTGCCCGGCGGCACACCCGGCATGGTGGTGCACGAGCGGGAGAAGAAGCTCGGCGTCTGGTCCTCCCCCACCGCCCAGATCGGCTTCGACTCCGTCCAGGTCCCCGCGGACCGGCTGATCGGCCGCGAGGGCAAGGGCTTCCTGATCGCGATGGGCGCGCTGGACTGCGGCCGGCTCGGCATCGCCGCCTGCGCGGTCGGCCTCGCCCAGGCCGCCGTCGACTACGCGGTGCGGTACGCCAAGGAGCGCCGGCAGTTCGGCGAGCGGATCATCTCCTTCCAGGGCATCGGCTTCATGCTGGCCGACATGGCCACCCAGGTCGCCGCCGCGCGGGCGCTCACCCTGGCGGCCGCCCGCCTCAAGGACGCCGGCCTGCCCTACTCGCTGGAGGCGGCCAAGGCGAAGCTCTTCGCCACCGACATGGCGATGAAGGTGACCACCGACGCCGTCCAGGTGCTCGGCGGCGCGGGCTACGTGGCCGACCACCCGGTGGAGCGCTGGATGCGTGAGGCCAAGCTGCTGCAGATCGTCGAGGGGACCAACCAGATCCAGCGGCTGGTCATCGCCCAGGGCCTGGCCTGATACCGCGGTGTGGTGCGCCCGGCCGGACCGGTCGGGCGCACCACACCGTCACGCTCTCCCGGGCGGGCCCAAACTCCCGACAGCGCCGCGAGGCGGGCGATCCGGCGCACCCCGGTGCTACGCGCCGGGGTGCGCCGGCAGGGCGAGCCAGCGCGACCAGGAGATCTCGCGGCCGACGAAGCGCGGCCGCCCGAACGGCCAGTCGGCGGCGATCCACTCCGGTACCAGCGCGTCCAGCGCCCGCTCGACCCCGCTGCCCACCAGCTCGTCCACCACCCACCAGGAGATCTCGGCGTCCGCGCCGGCCCGCTCCGGCGGGTCGATGTAGACGCAGCCCAGCAGGGCCGTCTCCGCCGTGTCGAACAGCGCGTAGTTGAAGGACTGGTGTGCGGCGATCTCCTTCTCGTGCCGCAACAGGTCGGCCTGATCGGCCTCGTAGGTCATCGTGGCCGCGGGCCAGCCCCAGGCCGGACCGAAGAGGGTCCACAGTCGCTCGCGCGAGCCCATCACCGCCGGATAGTCCAGCGGGGTGTCCGCCTCCCGGATCGGCCGCAGATGATGACCGCCACCCGGCAGCGGCACCAGGACGGGGTGGACGAAGTCGTCGGGAAGCCAGTTCATGGCGCCCGACCGTAGCACCGCGCGGGCATCCGGGCTCCTGGATTTCCCCCGCACCCCCGCCCGGTGGTCACCGCCGGGTCCAGGCCCGGCACGCCATCTCGTGCCAGGTCGTGCGCACGGCCGCGCCGCCCAGCGTGAGGTGCTGGCTGGACCAGGTCCGACAGCATCCGCCCGTCACGCGCGGCCGGGCCGGTGCCGCCGGCCTCGCCACGCGGACCGGGGCGGCCGGGGAGGCCGGGGAAGCCGGGGAAGCCGGACGGCGCCGGCGTAGTGGACCACTGGTCGAAGGTGTCGTCATGCCGCAGGCTCTGCCCACGTCGCCGGGGCACCGAACCCCGCCGCCACTCGAACGGCCCAGCCCAAACCGCCCCCAGGCGTACGCTGCGCCGCACCGGACAGCCGGAGGCCGGGCGGGCGTGCCCGCCCGGGGGGCGCCCGGCGTCGACGGCCGGGGACCGACGGATAATGGCCTGGCCGCAGGCCGCCCGCGCCGGTGGCAGTGACCGACGGAGAGGCGGAGAACGGATGACCCTGGACGAGGGCCGACGCGTGAGGTTGGCCGAGGACCTGGCGATCGGTGAGGCGGTCGCCGGGGAACCCGGGGCCGCCGTCGGGTTCCTCTCGCTGGGGGCCGGGGCGGAGGGCACCGTCGAGCGGGTGGACGGGGAGCTCCCGGAGAGCACGGAGGTCCGCGAGTACCAGCGGCTCAAGGCTCTGTTCGAGGACTACGGGCACACCATGCCGGCGGCGAGCCGGGAGCGGCTGGAGAGGGAGATCGCCGCGCTCGAGCCGGCGTGGGCCGCGTACCGGGAGCGGGGGCGGCGGGTGACGGTCCGGGTCCGGCTGGACAGCGGCTTCGTCCTCGACGGGCTGCACCAGGACGTCCTCACCCCGCTGTGACGCAGGGCGTCCCGGTGCGACGGCGGCGGCCGGGGTTCCCCTCGGCGGACGGAGAAGCCCGGTAACGGGACGGCCGGTGGCACCGGTGCCCCGTCCGGTCGGCAGGGGCCGGTCTCCCGCGGGCAGCGGAGGAGCCGGGGCCGGCTCCGGCCCGCACCACCCGTACGCTGGTGGCCGGTCCCCTCGCGTCGACGAGCGCGAGGGGGCCGACCATCTTCGCGGGCCGTCCATCTTCGCGGGCCGTCCACGGCCGGGGACCGCCGGGGCGGGGCGGGTGGAGCGGGGCCGGGGCGGGGCGGGTGGAGCGGGGCCGGGGCGGGGCGGGTGGAGCGGGGGCGGCATACGATCGGCGGGTGTCGGAACGCAACGATCCCTCGTCATCGGCTCTGTCGGCCTCGGTCGCCGCAGCGGCCTCGTCCGTGTCGTCCTCGCCCTCGTGGTCCCGGTGGTCCGAGGACTCCACCCTCTCGATCGGCTCGGTGGCCTCGGTGCTGTCGATCGGTTCGGTCGGCTCGGTGCTCTCGGTGGGGTCGGTCGGCAGCGTGCTGTCGATCGGCTCCGCCGGTTCGGCCCTGTCCGTGCTGTCCGCCGGGTCGTGGCTCTCCCTCGGGTCACTGCTGTCCGCCAACTCGCGCTGGTCGGTGCTGTCCTGGCGCTCCCGCCACGGGCTGATGGCCGCCGGTGCGGTGGCCGTCGCCGCGGGCGCCGCGCTCGTCGGCGGTCCGCGGCCGCGGCGCGCCCGGTAGTGGCCGGCCCGCGCCCGACGCGCGCTTCGCTGCGGCGGCTGGTACGGAACCCGGCGTTCTGGTTCGTCGCCGTGCTCGCCGTGATGTGGCCGGTCCTGCGGCTGCTGCCGCCCGAGCGGGTGCTGGCACTGCGGGAGTGGGCGTCGACCAACCTCGACAACCTGCGCCTCTGGCCGTCGGGGCACCCCGTCGAAGCCCTGACGGTGTCCGTGTTCGTACCGCAGAGCACCCTCTGGGTGTGGCCGGTCTTCGCGCTGTCCGTGTTCGCCGTGGTGTCGGCGCTCGGCGCCCGCCGCGCGGTGGCGGGACTGGCCCTGGCCCACCTGACCGCGACCGGGCTGACGGAGGCGCTGGTGTGGTGGCGCATCGAGCACGGCGAACTGCCCGCCGCCGAGGCGCACGTGCTGGACACCGGCCCGTCCTACGTGGTGGTCGCCGCGCTGGCGGTGGCGATCGTAGTGGCCCGCCCGGCGTGGTCGCGGGCGGTGTGGCTGGTGATGCTGGCGGTGGCCGCACCGGACCTGCTGTCCGGGCTCGGGGACGGCGAGGTGTCCGCGGTGGGCCATGTGCTCGCCTTCGCCGCCGGCCTGGCCATCGCGGGCGCCCACCGGCTCGGCCTGCCACCCGTGGCCCGCCGGGCCCGTCCGGGCGCGGCGCCGGCGCCGTCCGGAGGCCCTCGTCGCTGAGGCGCCGCCGCTCCGGGTGGAGGCCCCTCGACGGGCCGGCCGCCGCAGGTCGTCCCACGCGCGGGGGCGCCGGGCCGGGGACACCGGGAGCCCGTGCCCGCGGGACGGGATCGTCTGCCGTCAGAACGCGGTGCGGTCGGCGCTGCGGGGGTCGTCGGCCGCCGTGTGGCCGTCGTAGAGGCCGGTGCGGGCGAGGCGGCGCCAGGGGCGGACGAGGTGCAGGGCGGTATGGATGTCGGGCTCGGTGCTGTCGAGGTCGAGGTCGGCGATGGCGAGGCCGGGCCGGCCGTCGCCGGGGCAGCGCGCGAGCCAGCGGCCGCCCGGGGCGACCAGGCCGGCGGGGACGGTGGCGCTGTACTGGGCGGGCAGGGCGTAACCGAGCCAGTAGGAGTGGAGGTTTGCGTAGGCCTGGGCGAGGGTGGCGCGGGCGGCGTCGTCGACCATGACGGAGAGCAGGACGCAGTCGACGTCCAGGGCCTCGTACTCGGCGAACAGGGCGGGGAAGTTCGCCTCGATGCACAGGGCGGTTCCGAAGCGGATGCCGTCCACGTCGAAGACGAGCGGGTCGGTGCCCGGGGTGTAGAGGTAGGAGAGCTCCGTGTGCGAGAGGAAACGCTTGTCGTAACGTGCGCTGAGGCGGCCCTGGTCCGAGACCACGTAGAGGCTGTTGTGCGGGCGGCCGGGGGCGGTGAGGGGGTGGATCGAGCCGAACACCGTCCACAGGGCCAGCTCCCCCGCGAGCCCGGCGACCGCCTCCGCCTCCTCGCGCAGGACGTCCCAGGCGGCCCCCTCCCAGCTCGCCGGGCCGAGGCCTCCCTCCGGGCGGCCGGCGACCACGTGCTTGTCCGGGTAGACGAGCGAGCCCTCCGGGAACTGCACCAACCGGACGCCCGCACCCGCCGCCTGACGCATCAGCGCCCGCATCTGCCGCCCGGCGCCCCGGATCGCCTCCTCGTCCCGCGGGTCCTCCGGGACCGTGCTCTGCGCCACCGCCAACCGCAATGTCCTCGCCATCGGGCGACGATACAACGCCACGCTCGCCGGCCCTGGGGAACGGCCGCGGACGGGCCGCCGATGACCGGATCCCGCGCGAGCGGATCAGGCCACCGACCGGCCCACGTCCCGCGCCCCGGCCCGTGCGGACGAGCCGCGGCCCCGCCCTCCGGGTGCCGCGGCTCGCCGTTCCGGACCGGGGAGGTCAGCGGGCGAACTTCTGCCGGGCGGCCGGGGTCACCGGGGTGAAGAAGTTCACCAGGTTGCCGTCGGGGTCGCGGAGGAGGAGCGAGCGGTTGCCCCAGGGCATGGTGGTGGGCTCGTTGACGAAGTCCTCCACGACGCCGGTCAGGTCGCGGTGCACGCGGTCGACGTCGTCGACGAGGAACTCGATGACGACGCTGCGGTTCGCGCCCGGCTCGGCCGAGCCGGGCGCGAAGAGCGGGACGGTGCGGGTGCTGCCGATGGCGAGCGCGGCCGTGGCGGTGGTGAGTTCGGCGAAGTCTTCGTTGGCCCACTGCGCCGTCACGCCGGTGGCGCGCTCGTAGAAGCCGACCAGTCGTGCGACGTCGGCCGTGATGACGCGGATCGAGACGAGGTTCACGGGTGTTTCTCCTGGGGTACGTCGTGCTGTCGACCACACGTTATGGCCGATACCGGACAGAATCGGCCCGGTATCGGCGAGTGGATTCCGGGCAGGCCGCGACCGGTCATCCCCTGGTCGAACCCCATCGGCGGAGGGAACGGCCCGGACCCTCGGTGCAGGCGGCAACCCGCCTGCCGGGGACCGGAGTTACGGCCTTCCCGAGGCGTAGCGGACCGGTGACGTACCGACCGTGGCCGTGAAATCGCGGGTGAGGTGGGCCTGATCGGCGTAGCCGAGGTCGGCGGCGAGCGCCGCCCAGTCGATGTCGGTACCGCGGTCGGCTCGCTCGGCGGCCTCGTGCAGGCGGGCCCGGCGCAGCACCCACTTCGGGGTGGCCCCGACGTACTCGGCGAACAGCCGCTGCAGGCGGCGCACGGTGATGCCGAACTCCTCGGCCAGTTGGTCGACCCGGCGCAGATCGGTGGCGCCGGCGATCCGCTCGACCATCGCGGCGACCTGCTCGGCCACCGGGTCGGGCGCGGGCGTCCGGGCGAGCAGGAAGGAGTCCACCCGGGCGGCGAGGGCGTCGAGGTCCCCGGCACCGCGGAGCACCTCGTCGTTGAGCCGGTCCGCCCCGGGGCCGAAGACCTCGGCCGCCGGGACGATCCGGTCGGCCAGGTCGGCCACCGGGCGGTCGGTGAACGGGCGGAAGCCGCCGGGGCGGAACTTGGCTCCGAGGACGTGGCCGGTCCCCTCCAGCCTGCGGACGAAGAGGGACTTGCCGACCCCGTGGACGTGGGCCGCCGGCGCCTCCAGGACGAGGTGGACGCTGGGGTGGACGAGCACCTTCTGCTCGTGGGCGGGCAGGCCGTCACGGTTCCAGCGCACCAGCCAGTAGAACTCGACGAAACGCGCCAGCTCCGGGGCGGGCTCGTACCGGATCAGGCTGATCGCGGCCGCGGCCCGGTCGGGATGGAGCACTCCGCGTCCGAGGTCCGGGAAGGTCATGCCGCCAGGCTAGCCGTCGCGTTTGTTCAAGACGGCGCCCGGCCCCCGGGGCGAGGATCGGCACATGAACGGTCACGCACTCCACCCCCTCATGTCCCGCGCCGCAGCGGAGGCCGCGCGCATCGCCCGCGGTGTCCGACCGGAGCACCTGGACGGGCCGACGCCCTGCACCGCGTTCGACACCAGGACCCTGGTCAACCACTGGGTGCTGTACACCTCCCACGGCCTCGAACGCCGGGCACGCCGGGAGCCGCTGCCGGAGGAACTGGTGGCGCGCGACTTCACCGCCGACCCCGATTGGGCGCTCGCCTACGCGGACCAGCTCGACCGTGCCGTGGCGGCCTGGTCGGACCCGGCGGCCTGGGAGGGTGAGATCGATCTGGGCGGGATGTCGGTGTCGGCGGCATCGGTCGCCCGGATGGTGGTCAAGGAGATGGTGCTCCACGGCTGGGACGTCGCCCGGGCCACCGGCCGGCAGGCGGACGTCGACGACGATCTGGCCCGTCTGGTTCTCACGGTGGTCGAGGAGAACGCCGAGATCTACCGCCAGTACGGCGGCTTCGCCGAGGCGGTGCCGGTGGCCGCCACCGCCTCGTCCCTCGACCGCGCCCTCGCCGCCTCCGGCCGCGACCCGGGCTGGGAGCGTGCCACGGGCTGAGTTCCCGACGGCCGCCGTCGGTACGGCGGCCGAACCGATGGAGGGCGAACCGACGGCGGGCGAACCGACGGCGGCGCAGCGGCTTTCGCGCGGCCACGAGCGGCGTGAGCCACTGGCAGCCGACCGGATGGTGCCGCCCGGAGGTCGTGTTCGACCGCGGCTGAGACCCGCAGCCGAGACCCGCGGCTGAGCCGCGGGGCGGAGGCCCGGGGCCGTGGTGCGCCCCTGGCCCGGGCCGGACGCCCGGGCCAGGGGCCGCTAGGCGAGCAGCCCGCCCGCGTTGCGGATCAGTCGCCGGAGCACCTTCAAGGCGGTGACGTAGTCCGCGTCGTCGATGCCTTCGTGGAGCGCGGCGCGGATCGCGGGGGCGTTGCGCGCCAGGTCCAGGCGGGCCCGCTCCCCCTCCTCGGTGAGCCGGAGCCGGTCCCCGGTGTCCCGGCTCAGCCAGCCGCGCTCCAGGAGCACCGCGGCCTCCGCCGCCAGGTCGTCCTCGGGCCGGAGGTACGAGGCCATCGCCTCCCGCAGCTCGGACAGCGTCATGCCCGCGCCGTCGGGCGAGATGTCGTTCACCGACAGATTGCGCAGCAGCCAGAACTGCGGCTGCGTGTAGCCCTTCTCGGCCTGCCGGGCCCGGGTGAACGCGATGAGCGACTCGTAGGCGACACCGGTCCAGTACGCGGCGGGCTGGCCGGCGAGCTCGACGTCGGACATCTGCTGGGTCGTCATGGGGTGTCCCCTCGTGGTGCTCAGGTGGAATCCGCGGGCCCGGCACCTGCCGGGCGGGTCATACGAAGACCGTAGAACCTCAAGTCCGGTTGAAGGCAAGCCGCCCGAGCCGGTCCGACCGAGCCACGCTCGACGCCGCCGGTCCGGATCCGTCGTCACCGAGGGCGCACCGCAAGGAGATCTCTAGGCAGAACAAGTTTGTTGTGCAAACCTGTCTGCATGACAACTCATCCTGGCCCGGCCGCGGGCGACCCTCGCCATCTCCTGACGATGCAACGGGACTTGGTCCGCCGTGTCCGCCGTGAGCAGCGCGGAGCCTGGTTCCCGCTCCTGGTCTTCGCCGTGGTGCGGTTCGGCGCTGCGCCGGTGGTCCGCTTCGGCCAGGGCGACAACGTCCGGCTGGCGATCTGGTACTACCCGGTGGCGTTGGGGCTGGCGTTCGCCCTGATCGGCTGGTTCTACCTGCGCCGTTCCGCCCGGCTCGGTGTGGGCACCCGGGTCGGTCCCTACCTGGCCGTCGGCCTCGTCCTGGCCGTGCTCACCACGGGTTACCAGGTGTGGGCGGCGCTGGGGACGGCGCCCTACCCCCACTTCCGCGAACCGACGTTCCTCTACACGCTCTACAACGCGGTGGAGAGCCCGGCCGGATCGATCGGCTTGGCGCTGCTGCTGCTCGCCCGGATCGAACGCAGCTGGCTGCTCCTCGCCATCACCTGCGCCTACCTGGCCCTGCTGCTCGATTTCGACAACCGCCCCACCGCCTCCGCGTGGGGCGGCTGGGACCTCCTGTTCTCGGGGGGCGTGCTGCTGCTCGGCAGTGCCGTCCTCGCCCTGCGGCAGCGGTTCCAGAGCCGGTCAGCCGAATGAGCGAGCATCCCACCAGCAGCCTCGACGACGTCGTGCACCAACGGGTGCGCCTGGGCATCCTCGCGGTGGCCAGGGAAGCCCGGCGGGTGGAGTTCACCTTCCTGCGCGACACGCTCGGTCTCACCGCCGGCAACCTCTCCCAGCACCTCGGTGTCCTGGAGAAGGCGGGCCTGGTCACGATCGACAAGGGCTACGAGGGCAGACGCGCCCGCACCTGGATCCATCTCACCAAGGCGGGCAGGCAGGCGCTGCACGACGAGGTCACGGCGCTCAAGGCGCTGATCCGGCAACTCGAAGGACCAGCGGCGCTTCCGGGGCCCGAGGAGCATGACGGACACGACGTGCAGGCCCGTCCGGCGGAGGACGGCACTCCGTAGCGACGGCACGAGGCCCTGCCGCGCGCTGTGAGCCGGGTGCCCACCCGCTCTCCCCGGCCCGGTCGGGGCGACAGGCCACGGCCGGGCACCCCGACCACCGGGCCCGGATGGGGGGTTGCAGATGCCGTAGCGGCATGTGGTGTCGTCGAGGGCACCACAGCACGAAAGGCCCTGTCTGCGATGTACTCCTCGTTCACGCCTCCTCGCCAGGTGAGGATCGGTGACGCCGCCGCCTTCGCCGGGACCACCCCGCGCGCCGTTCGCCACTACCACCAGATCGGTCTGCTGCCGGAGCCCGAGCGGGGAGGAGACGGCCGCCGCCGGTACAGCTACGACGACATGGTCCGCCTGCTGTGGATCCGCAGAATGGCGGAGGCCGGAATCGGCCTGGACGACATGCGGACGGCCTTCGACGACGCCCTCGACATCGAGCAGACCCTGGCCCGGCTGGAGCGCGCCCTCGCCGCCAAGGAGGCCGACCTCAAGCGTCAGCGCGCCGCCGTCCAGCGCCTGCGGGCCGTCGGCAGCCCGCTGGGCCTGCTCTCCCCGCTGGTGACGGACCGGCTCAGCCACCTGCCCCCGGGCGCACTGCTCCCTTCCGATCTGGACGCCCTGCTGATCACGCAACGCATCTTCGGACCGCTGGGCGCCGCCATCCAGGCCAGTGTGTTCATCATCCTGGCCACCCACCCCGACCTGCGGGCCGAAGCGGACCGCCTCGACGCGGCCGGCGCCGCGCTCGACGACGGCGTCGACCCCCACGATCCGCGCGTCGAGGAGCTCGCCGCGCAGAACTGCGGCCACCACAAGGCGCTGCTACGGGCGATCGAGGCGGCCGGACTGGACGCGGCCGAGGAGAAGCTCTTCGAGCTCTACGACGCCGAACCGGACGCCGCATCACATGCCGCATCACATGCCGCATCACATGCCGCATCACATGCCGAGGAGGACACCGGGATGAGCGCCTTCGAGACGGCCGCGAAGATGCCCTACGACTTCTCACCAGCCCGGATGCGGTGCATGGAACTCACGGCCCAGCTCCTCGCCCGGGACCTCTCCGACGACAGCTGACGGACACCCGCCGGCCGGCCCCGGCGGCGCCCGCGGCTCGTGGCCGGCGCCGGCCGCGAAGGCCCGCAGCCGGTTCCCGGACGCGTGGCGCTGGGCGAGGGAGTCCCGGCCGCCCCTGGTCGGGGCCCGCGGCGTGCGGACGCCGGCCACCGTTTCGGACAAAGCCCGGCGGTGACTGTCAGTGCCCGTGCACTGCGGATAGAGTGACGGGGCCGCGGCGTCACACCGAGGGGCACGGGGCCCGGTCGGCAGCAGCGCGCGGTGGAGGACTACGCGTGTGATCACAGCACCCCCGGTGAAGGCCGCCGACGTGTTCCGGGTCAAGCCCTACACGCGCCACTGCGAGGTCATCCACGACGAGGGCGCGCACGCCGTCATCGGCGTCTCGCCCGGCAACAGCTACTTCTCCGCCCAGCGCCTGCACGACCTCGCCGCCTGGGGCCTGGACCATTACGGCCGGGTCGACTTCGTCTACACCGACCTCCATGTGGCCGAGATGTACGAGGCGTGCGGGTACGGCCCCGACGACGCCCGCAGAAAGGCGGCGAAGAACCTGCGGAGCGTTCGGGCGAAGGTCCGCGACGCCGTGACGACGGCGGATCCGGGACAGACGCGGCTGCACTGGCGGCCCATGTCCGACTTCCGCCCCAACACCGCCTACCAGGAGATCCACCGGCAGCTGACGCGCCGCCTCGAAACGGACGCCGACCTGCGCCGGGCCTGCGACGACCTGGTGAGCCGGTTCCTGACCGCACGGGGGCAGGAACCCACCGAACGGCAGCGCGCCGTGTGCCTGGAGTACGTGTGCGCCGAGGCGCCGCTGTTCCTCGACACCCCCGCAATCATCGGCGTGCCGTCCTCGCTCAACTGCTACCACCAACTCCTGCCACTCGCCGAACTCCTGTACGCCCGGGGCGCCGGCCTGCGCGCCTCCCGCAACCAGGGCCACGCCATCGTCACCCCCGCCGGAGGAGCCCGCGCATGAGCACGACCACCACGACCGGGCACCCGGCCGTCGCCAGCCCCGGCCTGCTCGACTTCCCGTTCTCCCGGGACGGCACCCGGCTCCCCGCCGACCTGGCGCGGCTGCGCGCGGCCACCCCGGTCCGGCGGGTGCGCACGATCGCCGGGGACGAGGCCTGGCTGGTGTCCTCGTACCGGCTGTGCAAGCAGGTCCTGACGGACGACCGGTTCTCGTTGAAGGACACCTCGGCACCGGGCGTGCCGCGCCAGTACGCCCTGACGATCCCGCCCGAGGTCGTCAACAACATGGGCAACATCACCGGCGCCGGACTGCGCCGAGCGGTGCTGAAGGCGCTGAACCCGAAGTCGCCGGGGCTGGTGCGATGGCTGCGCCAGGAGGCCGAGCGGCTCGTCGACGGGCTCGTCGAGGACGGCCCCACGGCCGACCTGCGCGGCGCGTTCTGCGAGCCGTACTCCGCGGGGCTGCACTGCCGCATCCTCGGCATTGCGCAGAGCGAGGGCCGCGCGTTCCTGCGCAGCCTGGACATCGCCTTCATGAACTCGGCCTGCCCGATCGCCGGCGCCGCGATCAACTGGGATCGCGACATCGCCCGCATGACCGTCCTGCTCGACGACCCCGCCACCTCCGGCCTGGTGGGCGAACTCTCCGCCCTGCGCGAGGACCCGGACTACGCGCACCTGACCGACGAGATGCTGGCCACCGTCGGCGTCACCATGTTCGGCGCCGGCACCGTCTCCACCTCCGGCTTCCTCACCATGGCCCTGGTCCACCTCCTCACCCACCGCGACACCTGGCACCTGTTGCGCGACCGCCGCGACCTGCTCGACGCGGGCGTGGAGGAACTGCTGCGGGTGAACCTCTCCATCGGAGATGCCCTGCCCCGGCTCGCACTCGCCGACGTGCGGCTCGGCGATGTCGACGTCCAACAGGGGGAGTTGGTCCTGGTGCTGGTCGAGGGCGCGAACTTCGACCCGGAGGAATTCCCCGACCCGCACCGCTTCGACCTCGACCGCGCCAACGCCGCCGACCACCTCTCCTTCGGCGGCGGTTCCCACTACTGCCCCGCCACCGCGCTCGGACGCGTTCACGCCCGGATCGCCCTGGAGACCCTGCTCGACCGGCTGCCGGACCTCGAACTCGCCGTTCCCGTCGCTCAACTGGTCTGGCGGACGGGCTTCATGAAGCGGATTCCCGAACGGCTCCCGGTGATGTGGTAGGCGGGGCCGCCGCCTCCGCGGCCCACCATCGGTCCGGGCCCGGCGTGACCGCGGTCAGCCGGCCACCCTCCCCGCGGGCCCGCCCGCCCGCGGGACCACCGCCACCATAGGCCGCACCGCCTCCGCCGCCGCGGGCCAGGTCCGCGACATCGCCGCGCCGCCTGGAGCCGCGCCGCCGGCTGGACGCCCTGGATCATGACCGGTGACTGGAAGTACGGCGGCTCCCCCACCACGGTCTACAACCCGGACACCAGGACGGCCGAGGTGTTCGCCCTGCGCACCGACGGCGTCATGGCCCACGCCGCCGACCCGGCCGGCGGAGGCTGGACCGGCTGGTCCGTGGTCGGCCGGATCCCCACGACCGGCTGACGGGGAGGGCCGGGCGCCGTGCGGCCCGCCCTCGACGTGAGGGCGAGCCGCACGGCGCCCCCGTGCGGGGCCGCGGTCGGGTCCGTCCGTCAGAGGTCCAGGTCGGGGTGGAGCCGGGCGACCGTCCACACGCGCCGACGGCGCACGGCCAGCGAGGTGAGGACCAGGAACAGGACACCGAAACCCGCCAGAACGGCGATGTCCCGGATGACATGGGAGGACGGGCCGCCGCTGATCGTCACCCGGAGCCCGTCGACCAGGTAGGTCATCGGCAGGAAGGGGTGGACCGCCTGGAACGGTGCCGGGGTGGTCTGCATCGGGTACAGGCCGCCGGAGGCGGTGAGCTGCAGGATGAGCAGGACCAGTGACAGGACGTCGCCCGCCGTACCGAACGCCGTCCGCAGGCAGTGGTCGATGGCGATGAACGCGGCGGCGCCGACCGTGAGGAGCAGGACGGTCGTCCACGGGGCGGCGGCGTGCAGCCCGAGACCGGCGCTGACGACGCCGTAGAGGATCACGGCCCCGAGCACGCCCAGCGCCGCGGCCGGGAGCCAGCCCGCCACGGCGACGGTGGAGGCCCGGGTGCGGGCGGCCAGCGCCCGGGTGTTGACCGGTCGCAGGAAGAGGTAGGCGAAGAGGCCGAACACCCACAGCGCGATGCCGAAGAAGAACGGGGCCAGTCCGCGGCCGTACACGCCGGCCGGGTGGAGGTTCGACCGGTCGATGGCGACGGGTGTCCCCAACACCTCGGCGGCGTGTTCCAGTTGGGCCGAGTCCAGGACGGGCACCTGCTTCTTCCCGTCGTCGATCACGGTGGCCAGGGTCGTGGCGCCGTTGTGGGCCTGGTCGGCGGCGGTCTGCAGCGCCACGGATCCCTGCTGAAGGGCGGACAGCCCCGTGGACACGGTGGCCGTCCCGGCGGCGATGCTCCGGGCGCCGGAGTCGACCAGGGCCAGCGGGGTCTGCGCGTTCTGGGCCGACTGCTGGACGGCCGCGGCCGTCCTCCGGAGACCGACGGCCTGCTGGAGCGCCGCGTGGGCGTTGCCGGCGGCGGTGGCGGCGTGACCGTCGATCTGCCCGGCCGCGGCGTCGGCCGCCGTCACGTCCTGTTGGAGGCGCTGGAACAGGGGGTCGTCGCCCAGTCCCGGGTGCGCCGCGGCCAGGTGGTCCAGATCGGTCACCGCCTTGGCGGTTCCCTGCTTCACCGTCGACGTCGCGGTGTGGACGGCGTCCACGCCCTGGGTGACGAGAGTGGCCGCGCTCACCACGGCGTCGGCGGCCGCGCCCAGCGGCGGCGCGGCCTCGCCGAGGGCGGTCGCCGCCGCGTGCACCTGGGTCGTGGCCTGGCTCAGCTTCTGGGCGCCGTCGGCGAGCTGGGTGGAGCCGGACCGCAGCGTGGCGCTCGCGCCCGCGGCGGCTGAACTACCCTGCTGGGCCACGGTGGTGGCGTTCACCAGCCCCTGGGCCGCCTGCGCCGCCGTGTCCAGCTTCCCGCCGATGTCCGCGAGCCGACCGTAGACGCCGCGGACGTAGGCCTCGTGCGCGGCGGAGTTGACCTGCTCCTGCAGCTTCGCTTCGACGACCTCGGTCATGACGCCCGCGATGTAGTTGTTCGCGTCGTTGAGCAGGATGTGGATCCGGGCCTGTTCGGGCTGGGTGTCGGGGCCGGTGGCGAGGCCGGCGCTGAAGTCGGCGGGGATCCGGATCGTGAACGCGTAGCGCCCGCGCTCCAGGCCGTCGCGGGCCGCGGCCTCGTCGACGAACGCCCAGTCGAACTGCCGTGAGGCCTTGAGCTCCGTCACCACCTGGGCGCCCGCGTCCACCCGCTGTCCCTGCCGGGTCTCGGCCGGGTGGTCCTCGTTGACCACCGCCACAGGGATGTGCCCCGTCTTGCCGTAGGGGTCCCAGTTCGCCCACAGGTACATGGCGCCGTACAGCAGCGGAACCAGGCACAGCACGAGCGGGACGAAGCGCCTCAGTGGGCCCCGGAAGCCGCGCAGCTCCAACACGGCCAGCCTGATCGCGGTCATGCGTCCTCCTCGCCCCGGCGCGCGCCGGTGCGCCCGCCGTCCGGTTCCCGCCGCCCGAGCAACCGCCACGACCGACGCGCCGACGCGTCCGTCCCGTCTGGCTCGGCTGCCCTGTCCGCCCCGTCTGGCTCGGCCGGCTCGCCTGCCCCGTCCTCCTCGGCGGCCGGCGCCGGCCGCTCGGGCAGGTGGCTGCGGCGGGGCAGCGCCACCAGCACCGGCGCCGGGTCGAGGCCGGAACCGGAGGCGGGAGGGTCGAGGGCGCCCGCCACGACCGTGCAGCCCACCCGGCAGACCCGCCCCACGAGCTGCCAGGCCCGGACACGCTCGTCCGCCGGGCACCCGCGGTCCACGTCGTCCGCGACGATCACGGCGGGGCGCGTGGCCAGAGCGAGCGCGAGGGCCACGCCCAGTGCCTCCACCGGCGGCAGGTCCCGGACCAGCGTCCGGTGGTCCACGTCGACGCCGAGGACCGAGAACGCCTCCCCGAGCTGTGCTCTGCTCAGCCGGCGGCTCAACCAGCGGCGTTCGTCCACCAGCTCCCGCACCCGCAGATCCGGGTCCAGGCCGAGGGCGGGCTCCGCACGGGCCACCGCCACCAGGTCCCTGACACGACGGCCGTCGCGGGGCAGGACGTGCCCGCCCACCCGAACCGCTCCGCCGTCCAGCCGCATCCGCCCCGCGAGCGCGAGCAACGCCGTCGTCCGGCCCGAGCCGCCCGGCCCGTGGAGCACCAGCAGCCCGCCGGGTTCCACCCCCAGGTCCAGATTCTCGAACACCGCTCCCCGGGGCCCTCGCACGCTCGCTCCGCGCGCGACCACGTCCATGCCGGCAATCTCCACTCCCAGTGGGTAACCCGTCCGTGCCGCGCCATGTCTGTCAGACCGGTCACACTCCCGCGTCCGCGGACCGCGGTCACCCCTCCCGGCCGGGCGGCGGGAGGGCGGACTGCCGGGCCGTGCACAAGCTACCCACGGCACAGCGGAGTTGGGCGGCATCGCAGTCGGAGCACATCGGCCTCCCGTAGCGCCATGGGCGGCGCGGCGAGCGCGAGGCTGTCGGCCGGCGGTCAGCCGTGCCCGATCGACGCGGCCGAGGGGGTCGGGAGGGGGTCGGGTCACGGTCACCGCTCTGCCGCACGCGGACGCCCCGATCGCGTACGCGAAGCTGCTCGGCGCCCGTGGGCCGCCGGCCGCCGCCCAGCGGCCCACGGGCCCGCGCGGTGCGGTACCTCCGCTCAGCCGTCACTCCGGCTCGGCAGGACCGCACCGGCTCAGGCCCCGCACGCCACGGCGCCTCGCCCTCCGGGCGACGGTCGGCCCGGCGGAAGTCCCCGGCCACCCGCCCGCGGGGCGGGCACTCCCCCGAATGGCAGGCCGGCGCCCGCCGCCGACCCGGGCGGCGGGCCGTGCCGGTCGGCAGCGGGGTGCGGCAGCGGTACTCCGGGGGCGGCGTCCTCGTCCACGTGCGCGCGCGGGTACGCCCCGCGCGGGCACGGGCGGCGAGGGAGCGGACGCCGCTCGGGGTCATGCCCATCCGCTGGGCGACGGTGGCGGCCGGCTCACCCTTCACCACGAAGCACCAGAGCAGCACCTGCCAGCGCTCGGGTAGCGACCCGTAGGCCCTGGCGACCAGGGCCGTCTCCTCGGCCGCGAGCAGCACGCCGTCGGTCTCCACCTCGTCCGCCAGGCGCTCGGCCCATTCGGTGAAGTCCTCCGGCAGCACGACGCGGCCCCTGGTCCGCGCGCTCCACTCCATCGCGGTCCGGCGGACGACCGCCATCAGGTAGGGGCGCCAGTGTTCCTCCTCGACTCTGTCCTTCTCTCGGCGGGGAGTTCGTGGGCCTGACCGACGGGACGGCCGGACGGACCGGGAAGGGGAAGTGGTGGCCGGATGAAGGGCGTCGACGGCGGTCTGCTGCTGCGGCCGACGGGACGGTGTGGCGGGAAGAGCCACAGCACACCCGTGCTACGGGTTTCAGGGCAACAGTTCCGGACACCGCCGGCCGCCCGGCGATTCCGGATCAGCCGTGGGAGAGTCAGCCCTCGCTCATGTCACCGTCCCCAGCGACGAGGCCGCCTGTTCCGTCCCGACCCTTCTCAGGCGGTGCGCGCCGGCGGCCCCTCGGTCACCTCGAACACCTGGTCCGTGCCGGTGACGTCGAGCAGCCGGACCACCTGGTGCGAGGGGCGGGCGAGAGCCAGGAGAGTCCCGCGCTGCTCGGCTTGCAGGCGGGCCCGGAGCAGCTCGTTGAGGCCGCTGGAATCGCAGAACGGGACCGCCGACAGGTCGACGAGCACCACGGACGGGGCCGGGGTGCGTAGCAGGACCCGGTTGAACACGGCATGCAGGACGTCGACTTGGTCGATGTCCAGGTCCCCCGAGACCTCGATCACCGGCCCGGTACCGGTCTCCCGGACGACGGCCGCGATCTCACGCCCTGGGGTATCGCTCACGGTGGCCCCTCTTTTCGCTGTCTCGCATCGAATGGACACGGCGATCCTAGAGGGGGCCGACCGCTGGTGATCCCGCCAAGCCTCTGTCCACCGCCCCGTCTCGTCAGTGATCGAGGGCGGGGTGTGCGGCGCCTGTCGGCCCCGGGGTGGGCGATCCCCGCCGGGGCCGGCGGTCGTCTCGGCGGGCCTGCCGTCCGCTCACGGGCACGCTGCCACAAACCCGCCCGGCTCGACCGGATGCGGCCGCCCGCCGTCCGGGCCTCCGCGAGCCCGGGGGCCCGGAGGCCGGGGCCCCGCTGGTCAGGGCAGAGGCGTGCCGCCGGTGGCGTTGACGATCTCGGCGGTGATGTACGAGGACTCCTGGGAGGCGAGGAAGACGTAGGCGGGGGCCATCTCGGCGGGCTGGGCGGCGCGACCGAGCGGGGACTGCTCGCCGAAGTGCGCGACCTTCTCCTCGTCCATCGTCGCCGGGATCAGCGGCGTCCACACCGGGCCGGGCGCGACGGCGTTCACCCGGATGCCGTCGGGCGCGAGCTGCCCGGCCAGGCCCTGGGTGAACGCGACGATCGCGGCCTTGGTCATGGCGTAGTCCAGGAGGTGGGGGCTGGGCTTGTACGCCTGGACGGAGGCGGTGTTGATGATCGAGGCGCCTTCGCGCAGGTGGAGCAGGGCGGCCCGGGTAATCCAGAACATCCCGTACAGGTTGGTCCTCATCACCCGGTCGAACTGGTCGGTGGTGATCGCGGCGAGGCCGTCGGGCTGGGACATCTGGTAGGCGGCGTTGTTGACCAGGATGTCGAGGCGGCCGAACACGTCGACGCAGCGGGCCACCAGCTCGGCGCAGAAGTCCTCGTCGCGCAGGTCGCCCGCGACGGCGAGGGCGCGCCGCCCGGCGTCCTCGACCAGCCGGGTGGTCTCCGCCGCGTCGGCCTCCTCCTCGGGGAGGTGGCAGAAGGCGACGTCGGCGCCCTCGCGGGCGTAGGCGAGGGCGACGGCGCGGCCGATGCCGGAGTCGCCGCCGGTGATCAGCGCGACGCGGCCGGCCAGCCGGCCGGCGCCGCGGTAGCTGTCCTCCCCGTGGTCGGGGCTGGGGCGCATGGTCTCACCGCTGCCCGGGTGGGGCTGGGACTGCTCGGGGAACGGCGGCTGCGGCTGCTGGGAGGTGGGGTCCTGAGGGGTGTGCTGGTCGCTCATCACGGCGGATCCGGTGCTCCTTCGGAGTGGGTGCGTCGGGTTCGGGGCGAGTCTGGCGCCGCGCGGGGCCGTTCGCGCGGTGGGACGGGCCGTGCGGGTGGTCCGCGCGCCGCCCGGGTGTCCGCGGCGGCGCACGGGGTACACGTGCGCCCGACCACGGGCCGTCTACCCCGGAAAGGAACGCGCATGGACGCGATCGTGCTGCTGAAGGAAGACCACAAGACCGTCGAGAGCCTGTTCAAGGCCTTCGAGAAGGCCGGCGACCGGGCCTTCGCCGAGAAGCGCCGGATCGCCGACCAGGTGATCGAGGAGCTGACGGTCCACGCCGTCATCGAGGAGGAGGTCTTCTACCCGGCCGCCCGCGAGGCCGCGCCCGACACGAAGGACCACGTGCTGGAGAGCGTCGAGGAGCACCACGTCGTCGTGTGGATGCTCTCCGAGCTGGCCGGCATGGACCCGGAGGACGAGCGGTTCGACGCGAAGATGACGGTGCTGATGGAGAACGTCCGCCACCATGTCGAGGAGGAGGAGAAGGAGTGGTTCCCCGAGGTCCGCAAGGCGATGGGCCGCAACCGCCTGGTCGAACTCGGCGAGCAGCTGGAGGAGGCGAAGAAGTCCGCCACCCGCGACCCCCTCAAGGTGCCCAGCGCCACCGCGTGACGGGTGCGCGCGAGATGTACGGGAGCGTGTCGTCGCCGTCGACGGTGAGAGGTTCCGCTGCTTCGGCTGCCAGGGCGTGGCGGTGACACGTTCGTTCACGGGGGATCGTGTGGTGAAACCGAACATCCGCCCGTGAGCATCCGGGGGGACGCGGTGGAGGCCGTCCTCGGAGCCTCTCCGCGGTGCAGCGCGTCTGGAAGGACGCCGGCCCGGCGTGTTGTGCTCGCCGGCGCCGGGCCTCCTGGTGAGCGGAGGAGCAGAGCAGCAGCCCGGTGGGCCGCCGGTCAAGGGCCCACCGGGCTGTCGGCTTTCCGCTGGTGGGGCGGCACTCGGGGGAATCGTGCCGGTGCGCGCGGGGGATCCTACGGCTCGGTCGGGCCGCCCCCCAGGCCTCCGGAAGCATGCCCCGACAGACCGTGACGGAATGTCAAGGCGATCTCTTTAACGTCCGATCTCTTGACGCTCGTCGGCATGAGGGTCTTCCATGTCACTGCACGTCGGAACCTGTTGCATTCCGTTTCCTTCTGTTGTCATGGTTCCGTCTGTGTGCGCCCGGCACCCACCCCTCCGCCGGGCACCTCTCGTCCCCGGTCCTCGGGTCCGGCCACCTACCCCCGTCGTCGTGACTCCCCAGCCACCACCAGCAGCCCGGCCGCCCTACCGGCCTGCGACGCACCCTTCCTTCCGCGCAGAGTCGCGCGCCCCCCACTGGAGCCGTCATGTTCACCACGCCCCCACGCCGAGCCGTGGCCGCCACCGGCCTCCTGCTCACCTTCGGTCTGAGCAGTGCCTGTTCCACCGGCCAGGAGTCCACCTCGGCCTCGGGGGCGGACGCCCCGATCGCTCCGGTCAGCGGGAAGATCTCCATGACCTACCTCCAGAAGCAGGGCGACCAGGAGTACTTCGTCGGCGAGGCCGAGGGCGCCAAGGCCAAAGCGACCGAGCTCGGCGTCGACCTCAGGATCGTCAACCTCGGCAGCGACGCCAACAGGACCGTCAGCGAAGTCCGGTCCGCCATCGCGCAGAAGAGCAACGGCCTGATCGTCGTCGTCCCCGACCCGGCGGTGGGCCCGCAGGTGGTCCAGGCCACGCGGGACGCCAAGGTCGCGCTGCTCACCTCCGACGACCAGATCTGCGCCACCGGCCCCGACCCCTCCACCTGCGCGAAGCAGAACCTGGTGCCCCGGATCGGCTTCTCCGGCGCCCAGATGGGCGGAGAGGTCGGCAAGCGGGCCGCCGAGGAGTTCAGGAAGGCCGGCTGGAACCCGGCCGAGACCCGCACCATCTCCGCCTGGAAGCAGGACGTCACCGTCTGCACCGACCGCGTCAAGGCGGCCAAGGAGGCCTTCGCCGCCGGCGCCAGCGCCGGTGTCCAGAACATCGACGTCGCCACCGACAACACCCCGACCGGCGCCCAGGACAGGATCGCCGCGACCGTGACCGCGAACCCCGGGGTGAAGAACTGGGTCGTCTGGGGCTGCAACGACGAGAACGTCCAGGGCGGCGTCACCGCGCTGGAGAACGCCGGCATCGGCCCCGACCGGGTCATCGGGGTGGGCCTCGGCGCCTACCTCGCCTGCAAGAACTGGGCCGGCGGCAGGCCCACCGGCATGAAGGCCGCCCTGTTCATCAACGGCAAGGACGTCGGCGCCCTGGCCGTCCAGACTCTGTACGACAAGCTCAAGAACGGCAAGGACATGCCCGCCGAGGCCTTCGCCCCCACCACCATGGTCAACGCCACCACCTGGCAGAGCAGCGGCGTCACCTGCCACTGACGTCGCTCCCCCACCGGGCGCCCCCGGGCGGCGAAGCAGGCTGTGGCCGCCGGGGGACCCGGCGGCCACAGCTGGTGGAGCGTTGCCTCGACCCTCCCCTACTTCAGGTAGGGACCGTCGGTGCCGATCTTGCCCGGGGCGGCGTTCTTGCCGCCCAGGTCGAGGACGTAGACCCGCAGGTTGCCCTTCCCGGGGGCGGCGATCGCCATGGTGCCGTCGGCGACGACCTTGACGTCGCCGGAGACGGCGTCCTTGTAGGTGCCGTTGGGGATGCCGGTGAAGGTGGCGCCGTCGGTGACGGAGACCAGGGCGAAGGAGTCGACCCCGCTGGTGGCGTCGGTGTAGCGGCGCTTGAAGGACATGCCGCCGCCGTTGACACCCTCGGTGGAGTACTGGCCCATCTGCAGGGCGGGGACCGCCCGGCGGATCTGGTTGAGCCGCTGGACCTGCTTGACCAGCGGCTGCTGCAGCGTGGTGGCCACCGCTCCGCTCGCACTCGACACCACCGAGAAGTCGGAGGCGGTGACGCTGCCCTCGACGTGGTCGCCGTAGTAGGCCCGGCCGGTGGTGGCGAGCGGGCAGGACGGGCCGCAGTCGATCTGCTTGCCGGCCTGGAACTCGATCTCGGAGCCGTAGTACAGGGTCGGGATGCCGCGGAAGGTCCACATCAGGGCCATGTCCTCGGCCCAGGCGTCGGTGCCGCCGGTGTACCGGACGCTGGACTTGTTGGGTCCGTAGTCGTGGCTGTCGACGTACACCACGTTGTAGGTCGCGTCGTTGGTGGAGTCGTCGGAGTCCTTGCCGTTGTTGAAGGCGTTGTGCGCGTCACCGAAGTTCATGTGCATCCGCATGTCGATGATGTTCATGCCGGAGAACTTCGCGTGGTCGGGCGCATGGTAGGTGTTGCCGTCCAGGAAGGCGTTGGTGGACGTCGGCTGGTTGCCGGTGCCGAGCTGCTCCTCGTAGGTGTACTGGTCGAGGGCGGCCTGCACGTCGTTGCTGGTGTAGTCCTTGCGCTCCTTCCAGGTGTAGAACTGCGCGGAGTGGTTGACCGAGCCGCGGTTCCACTTGTCGTTGACGAACGCGGCGACCTCGCCGAAGACGAAGAAGTTCTGCGCCTTGGCCGGCCCCCAGTCCTGCGTGACGCGCTGCTGGATGGCCGGCAGGAAGCGCCGGTTCCAGGTGACCCGCGGGACGTGCACGGCGGTGTCGACGCGGAAGCCGTCGACGCCCATGTCGATGTACTTGTTGTACGCGCCGATCAGGTAGTTCTGGACCTCGGCGTTCTCGGTGTCGAAGTCCGCGAGGTCGTCCGCCAGCCAGCAGGAGCGCGAGTCCTCGCCCTCCCAGTTGCCGATCCAGCACTGGTGGTAGTACTTGGACGGGAACATGCCCGAAGTGGGGTTCGGCCACTGGCAGTTGTAGATGGTGTAGCCCTCGGGGCCCTTGTACTGCGTCGGGGTGCCCCAGCCGACGCAGGTCTGGCCGGCGGGCTGGGTGGAGGACCAGAGGTCGCCGTTGTAGTACGACTTGCCGGTCTTCGGGTCGATGGTCAGGCCGTCGTACTCGAAGCCGTCCTCCTTCTCGTCGTAGTACCAGGACCACTGGGAGTCCCGGACGCCGTAGACGGTCGGGACGAACAGGCCCTTGGCGCCCCAGCGGGAGCTGTGGTTGTAGACCACGTCCTGGTAGATCTTGACGCCCTTGGCGTGGGCGGCGTTGATCAGGTCCTGGTAGGACGCCCCGGCGGACTCCAGGCGCGGGTCGACCTTGTAGAAGTCGTAGCCGTGGTAGCCGTGGTAGTCGTAGTCGGAGCGGTTCAGCACGACCGGGGTGATCCAGATCGCGGAGAAGCCGAGGCCCTTGATGTAGTCGAGCTTCTGGACGAGGCCCTTGAAGTCGCCGCGGAACATCGGGTCGTTGTTCGCCGCGTTGCCGGAGGCGACGTTCTGGTTGCCGCCCCGGTCGTTGGACGTGTCGCCGTCGTAGAACCGGGCGGTCAGCACGAAGTAGATCGGGTCCTTGCGCGGGTCGGTCCCGATCATCTCGCCGGCCTTGGCGGGCGGCGGGGCGTCACCGGTGGTGGCGACCGCGGCGGCCGAGGCCGCCGAGACGTTCCCGGCGGCGTCCAGGGCCTTCACCGTGTAGGTGTAGACGGTGCGCGCCTCCAGGCCGGTGTCGGAGTAGACCGTCGAGCCGGCGGTGATCACCGAGGTGCCCATGGTGCCGCCGGTGCGGGTGATCTGGTAGCCCGTCACCCGGGTGTCGTCGGTGGACGGCTCCCAGGTCAGCACGATGGACGTGTCGGTGGCGGAGGCGTTCACCGAGCCCGGCACGCTCGGCGCGGTGGTGTCCGGCCTGACGCCTGCGCACGGGTCGGCGGTGTTCGCCGTGACCTTGCTGTTCTGCACGGTGCTGATGCCCGCCGGGACGACGTAGTTGTTGCCGTTGTTGTTGTCCCAGGTGCCGAGGCCGTTGTTGAACGTGGCCGCCATGACGGTCGCGGAGCCGAGCGGGACGGTGCGCTTGAACCAGCCCGGGCAGGCCAGTTCCATGCCGACGCCGGGCACCGCCGTCCACGCCCCGCCCGTCGGGGCGTAGTGCAGGTTGACGGTGCTCCAGCCCACCGCCGCGGTCGAGTAGAAGACGGTGGCGCTGTTCCCGGCCGGCGGGGTGCTACTGCCGGACGGCGACGGGGACGCCGAGGAGGACGGCGACGCCGAGGACGAGGGGGAGGTCGACGGCGAGGGGGAGGTACTCGGGCTCGAACTCGCGCTGGGGCTGGGACCGGGGCTGCCGTCGGTGCCGCACGGCTCGGCACTGCCGACCACGCCGTCCTTGACCGTGACCACGCCCGTTCCGAGGGCGTAGTTCTTGCCGCCGTTGCTGTCCCAGCTGCCGGCACCGTTGTTGAAGGTGGCCGCCAGTCCGTTCGCGGTGCCCAGGGCGAGGGTCTTCTTCACCCAGTCCGTACAGGCCCCCTCCATCGCGACGCCCGGCACGGTGGTCCAGGTGCCGCCGTTGGGGGCGTAATGCAGGTCGTAGGCCGACCAGTTGCGCGACTTGGTGTAGTAGTAGACCGTCGTGCTCGCGCCCGCCGGGGACTGGCTCGGGGCCGGGCCGGGCGAGGCGCTGCCGCCGCCGTTGTCGGCGCCGCACGGGTCGCTGTGGGCGATCACGCCGTCCTTGACCACCACCGTGCCGGTGCCCAGGGTGTAGTTCTTGCCGCCGTTGCTGTCCCAGGTGCCGGCGCCGTTGTTGAACGTCGCCTGCAGGCCGCTGGCGCTGCCCAGGTCGACGGTCTTCTTCACCCAGTCGGTGCAGGCCGCCTGCATGGCGGTGCCCGGCGTGGCGGTCCAACTACCACCGTCCGGAGCCCAGTGGAGGTTGTACGTCGACCAGTTGTGGGTCTTGGTGTAGTAGAAGACGGTGGCGGTGTTGCTGCCGGTGGCCGTACTGGCCGTCGTCGCCGCGGTCGCGGCCGTGTCGAGTGGAGCGGTCGACAGCAGACCGGCGGTCAGGGCCGCCGCCGCTGTCAGGACGGCGACTGTGGAGCGCCGCCGGTGCCGTGCTCGTCCGGTCAAGGGAGAGTCCCTCGGTCATGGCCGCAGGCGGTGGGGACTGCCTTGCGGCAGGGGGTGGGTGGGGCCACTTGCGCAAGAACCTGCAAGAGCTTCCAGGAGGTTACTGACGCATGACCGGGCTGTAAAGGCTTCCCGGCCACCTGTGAACACCGGCATAGCGCCACGAATCCCTCCGCTCCGCGGCCGGATCTTTCGCGCCCGACGCCGGCCCGAGCCCGGGGAGCCGTTCGGGACGCCGCACGCGGGGCGGCGCGCCGATGCGGAACATCCCGGGCGCACCCGCGGCAGCGACCTACGCTCACCAGGGCTCTGCCGCCGGCCTGGTGACCCGCCGTCGGGAGATCCGACCTGAAAAGGTTTGCAGCACATTCATGTACGACTTTGCATGAGCCCTTGACGATCCCGCGCCAGGGCGGGATCGTCGTCTCACATCCTCCACCGCCCGCCCCGAAGTCTCCGGGCGCCCCGCACCGCCGTCCAGCCGGACGTCCACCCCCGCGTCCGTCCGACGGCCGGCCCGCCGGAACTCCTGGCGGGATCCCCACGGCCTGCAGAACGTCCTGCCGCACCGGGCTGCCGCTCGTACCCGGACGCCAGTCGGCTTCCCGGCCCCGGCCGTGCCCGCCTTGCCTCTCCGCGCCGTTCCGGGCTCCACGCCCGACGTGTGCGGTATGCCGTCGAACACCCCCTTCCACCCACCCAACGGAGCTTTTCCATGAACGAGTTGATCCGCAAATCCCGGCCCGAGGAACGGCCCGGACCCTCCGGACGCCGCCCGGACCGGTCGGCGCGCACCGGACGCGGACCGGTCGGCCTGCTCGCCGCCGGGGCCCTGGTCGCCGGCGTGGTCCTGCCGCTCGCCTTCCAGGGCGACGCGCAGGCCGCGGCGACGCCGAACGGCGGCGACGTGATCGCCAACCTCTTCGAGTGGAACTGGAAGTCCGTCGCCTCGGAGTGCACCGACGTCCTCGGCCCGAAGGGCTACGGCGCGGTCCAGGTCGCCCCGCCGGCCGACTCGATCAAGCTGAACGGTGCCCACCCCTGGTGGGAGGTCTACCAGCCGGTCTCCTACTCCCTGAACAGCCGGATGGGCACCGAAGCCCAGTTCAAGGCCATGGTCACGGCCTGCCACAACGCCGGTGTGAAGGTGTACGCCGACGCGGTGCTCAACCACACCGCGGGCGTCAACCAGACCAGTGGCAGCTCCTACGGCGGCGCGGCCTTCAACCCGGCCGCGTACACCTACAACGACATCCCGTACGGCCGAGCGGACTTCCACGGCTCGCCCCCGTGCCCGAACGCGGACCTGGGCATCAACGACTGGAACAGCGTCGCGCAGGTCCAGGAGTGCCAGTCGCTCTCGCTGTCGGACCTGAACACCGAGTCGGACTCCGTCCGGGGCAAGATCGCCGGATATCTCAACAGCATGGTGGCCGCCGGGGTGGACGGCTTCCGGATGGACGCGGCCAAGCACGTCGCGCAGGCCGACATGGCCGCCATCCTCTCCCGGGTTCACGACACCGCCTGGGGCGGACGGCCCTACATCTACCAGGAGATCTTCCCGGGCAGCGGCGGCCAGCTCGCACCCGCCGCGTTCGAGGGCAACGGCAGCGTGCTGGAGTTCACCTACGCCTTCAAGCTCAAGGACCAGTTCAACGGCAACATCGCCAACCTGAAAACGTTCGGGCAGAGTTGGGGCCTCGAACCGAGCGACAAGTCCGCGGTCATGGTGACCAACCACGACCTGGAACGCGACCAGACCACGCTCACCTACAACAGCGGCGCCAAGTACAATCTCGCCCACGTCTTCGAACTCGCCTGGGGCTACGGCACCCCGCAGGTCTACTCCGGCTTCCGCTTCGGCAACCGGGACGACTCCCCGCCGGCCGATGCCAACGGCTTCGTCACCGACACCAACTGCTCCACCAACACCTGGACCTGCACCGACCGCAATCAGGGCATCGCCAACATGGTCGGCTGGCACAACGCCGCCCAGGGCCAGGCCGTCGCCAACTGGTGGGACAACGGCAACAACGCCATCGCCTTCAGCCGCGGCAACAAGGCCTGGGTCGCGATCAACAACAGCTCCACCGCCGTCACCCAGACCTTCAGCACCGGCCTCGCCGCCGGCACCTACTGCGACGTCATCCACGGCGACCTCACCGCGACCGGCGCCTGCACCGGCACCACCGTGACCGTCGACGCCTCGGGCAAGGCCACCACCACCGTTCCGCCCGGCGACGCCGTCGCCCTGCGCACCGGCGTGGGCGGCACCACGCCCAGCCCGAGCACCAGCCCGTCCGGCAGCCCCTCCACCAGCCCGTCCGGCACTCCCTCGGGCAGCCCGTCCCCGAGCACCACGCCGGCCGACGGCACGACCGTCTTCTACAGCACCGACCGGAACTGGCCCGCCTACAACCTCCACTACGCCCCCAACGGCGGGAGTTGGACCACCGCCCCCGGCGTGGCGATGACCCCCGCCTGCACCGGCTGGGTGAAGAAGAGCATCGACCTCGGCGGCGCCACCGGCCTCGCCGCCACCTTCAACAACGGCGCCGGCACCTGGGACAACAACAACGGCAACAACTACGCGCTGCGCACCGGCGCCGTCACGGTGAAGAACGGCGTGGTCGGCAGCGGCGATCCGTGCGCCACCGCCACCTCCAGCCCGACCCCCAGCGCCACCGCCGCCCCCTCCACCGCCGGTGCCTCCTTCGCGGTCAACGCCACCACCGCGACGGGCCAGAGCGTCTACCTGGTCGGCAACACCGCGGCGCTCGGCAACTGGAACACCGGCGCCGCGCTGCCGCTCTCCCCGGCGAGCTACCCGGTGTGGAAGCTGGACGTCGCCATGGCCGCCGGCACCGCCTTCGAGTACAAGTACATCCGCAAGGACGCGAGCGGGAACGTCACCTGGGAGAGCGGGGCCAACCACACGGCCACCGTCCCGGCGAGCGGGAACGTCACGCTGAACGACACCTGGCGCCCCTGACCCGCCGCCCGCATCACGGCGGAGAGGACGGCAGGTGTGAGCACCGCACCCGCCGTCCTCGCGGGACCGGACCGGCGCCGGATCAGGGCAGCGGGGCGCCGCGGGCGGCGATCCACAGCTCGTACCACTCCTCGTGGCTGAGCTCCGGCTCGCGCAGCACGGCGTCGCGGCAGGCCGCGATGCGTTCGGGGCGGGCGGTGCCGATGACCGGCGCGATGCCGGCCGGGTGGCGCTGGAGCCACCACAGCACGATCGTCTCCGGCGTCGTCGCCCTGCGCTCGGCGAGCCTGCCGACGAGTTCACCGGCCGGCGTCGGCTCGCTGCCGGTGAAGCGGCCCCGGGCCAGGGCGCCCCAGGCCTGGAGCCGGATCCCGTGGGCGGCGCAGTACTCGACCGTCCCGTGCGGGAAGCCGTTCGAGGCGGCGGCGGAGGTGTTGACCAGGACGCCGGCCTCGACCCAGTCCCGGCGGTCCAGGCTCATCTCCAGCTGGTTGACGACCAGGGGCACGTCGAGCACCGACTGGAGCCGGGCGATCTGCGCGGCGCTCATGTTGGACACGCCGAACCGCCGTACCAGGCCCTGCCGGTGGAGCGAGCCGAGGGCCTCGGCGATCTCCTCCGGGCCGGCCAGCGGGTCGGGCCGGTGCAGCAGCAGCACGTCGAGGCTGTCGGTGCGCAGCCGGGTCAGGCTCTCCTCCACCCGTCGGAGGATGCTCGGCCCCCGCAGGTCGTAGTGGCCCGGCCGCCCGCCTTCGGGGAGCCTGATGCCGCACTTGGTCTGCAGGGTGATGCGCTCCCGCAGGCCGGGGGTGCGGGCGAGCACCTCGCCGAAGACCGCCTCGGACTTGCCGTACCGGTAGATGTCGGCGTGGTCGAAGGCGGTGATCCCGGCGTCCAGCGCGGCGCCGACCGCCGCCTCGGCGTGGTCGATGTCCGTCGCCGTGTACGGGCTGTCGTCCCAGCTGCCGCCGAGGCCCATGCATCCGTACAGGACGCGGTCGGCGGTGGCCCCGGTCATGCCGCTCCTCCGATCAGGTCCGCCAGCATCTCCGCGACGGCGAGCACCGGAAGCTGGGTGTTCGCCGCCGGGACGGTCGGCAGGACGGAGGCGTCGACGATCCGCAGGTTCGCCACGCCGCGTACCCGGGCCTCGCCGTCGACCACCGCCAGGGGGTCGTCCGGCGCTCCCATGGCGCAGGTGCCGACGGGGTGCCAGTAGGTGCCGAGCCGACCGCGCAGGTCCTGGTCGGACAGGTCCCGGGCGGGGTGGCCCCGGACCGGACCGGCCAGTGGCTTCAGGGCTGCCGTCGCGGCCATCCGCTCGACGATCTCCAGGCCCGAGCGCAGGACGGCGAGGTCGTGGCCGCCTTCGTCGGTGAGGAAGCCGGGGTCGATCTCGGGGGCTGCGGCGGGGTCGGCGGACGCCAGCCGCACGGTGCCGCGCGAGGTCGGTTTCATGACGAAGGCGGAGATGCCCGCCTCGTACCGGCCCGGCGGGAGCTTGCCGAACAGCGGCGGGCCGGCGACGGGCAGGATGTGGAGGTCCCAGGAGTCGTCCGGGCAGAGTTCGCCGGCCGCCCGGACCAGCATCCGGCTGACGTACAGGTCGCCATCGGCCTCCTTCGCGGCGAGCGCCGCGTTCAGCTCGTCGGTCGGGGCCAGCGGCACGAAGACGCCGGGCTGGTCGGTGAGGTTCGATCCGACCCCGGGGAGGTCGATCTCGGGGCGGACGCCGACCGTCCGCAGGTGGTCCGCCGGGCCGACCCCGCTGCGCATCAGCACCGCGGGCGAGCCGAAGGTGCCGCAGGCCAGCAGGTAGGCGTCGGCGACGAGGGTCTCGTGCCGGCCGCCGATGTCGACGCGGACGCCGCGGACCCGGCCGTCCCCGATGTCCAGCCGGTCCACGGCGGCTCCGGCGAGGACGGTCAGGTTCGGCCTCGCGCGTGCCGCGTCCAGGTAGGCGAAGGCGGCGTTGTGGCGCACTCCGTCGAAGGCGTTGAGCAGGGGCGTGCCGTAACCGGGCCCGCCCGGGGTGCCCATGTCCACCTCCCGGAAGCCGAGTTCCGCGGCCGCCGCCAGGGCGGCGCGGCTCCACGGTGAGAACTCGCGCTCCGGTACCCGGCGCAGGCCCATCTGTTCGACCGCCGCGAGGCGGTACGGCTCCAGCGCCGCGGCCGTCCAGCGCGGACCGCCGGTCCGGGCCCACTCGGCGTGGTCGGCCTCGGATCCCCAGGTGTTCCAACAGCCGTTGATGCAGGAGGAGCCGCCGAGGACGCGGGCGCGGATGCGGTGCGCCGGGGCGTGCCGCTCCCACACCTCCTCGCGCGGCAGGGCGCGGGCGTTCAGCACCTTCGCCGGCCAGTCCTGCCGGTCGGGGCCGAAGTCGGGACCGGCCTCGACCAGGCAGACGGTGCGGTCCGGGTCCTCGCTCAGACGGGCCGCCAGCACGCAGCCGGCCACTCCCCCGCCGAGGACGATCACGTCGTAGCCGGCCGGTGTGCCCGTCACGCGCCCGCTCCCGCTGCCGCGGCGTCGAGTTCGGCGAGGCGGGCGAGGAGTGCGTCCCGGCCGATGGAGTCGGTGCCGGTCGCCGGCACGGTGCAGGCGAAGGCTCCGGCGATCGCGCCGTACCGGGCGCAGCGCGCCGCCGGCTCACCGGACAGCCAGCCGAGCAGGAAGCCCGACGCGAAGGCGTCGCCCGCGCCGTTGGAGTCGATCACCGGTGCGGGCGGGGTGACGACCGGCACGTGGGTGATCTCCCCGTCGACGAGCAGGTACGCGCCTTCGGCGCCGGCGGTGGCGACGACCACCCGGGCCCGGCCGCGTTCGGCGATCTGCCGCATGGTCCGCTCGGGGTCCGCCAGGGCGGTGGTGGACACGAACACGACGTCGGCCTCGTGGGCGAACGGCTCGTGGTAGGGGTTGGTGCCGTCCCAGTTGTGCAGGTCGGTGGAGAGGGTCAGGCCGGCCTCGCGCAGCAGCGGCAGGGCGAAGGCGCAGGGATAGGTGATCGAGACGTGCGCGTGGCGGCTCACCGCGGCCAGCGCCCGGACGGTCTCCTCGGGCAGCCGGTCCGCCTCGTGCGAGCGGCTGTCGTCGTAGAGCGACAGGCGCCGCCCGTCGGGGCCGACCAGGTTGACGGCGCGCTTGGTGCCGCCCGGCAGCGGGACCTCGGTGAGCGGGATCCCCCGGTCGCGGTGCAGGGCCCGGATCAGGTCGCCCGCGTGGTCGGCGCCGATCATGTCGAGGTGGTGGGTGCGCAGGCCCAGCGCGCTCAGGCCGAGGGCGACGAAGTCGCCGGTCTGGCCTGCCCGCATCTCGATCCTGGGCACCATGTAGCTGTCGGCGAACGGGAGCGGCAGCTCGGGCACGTACACGATCGTGTCGACACCGGCGCCTCCCAGGACGAGGACGTCTGTCTCGGTGCTCATGGGTGTTCCTCTCGGACGTAGGGTCCGGGTGGCGGTGGCCGTGGGCCCCCACCCGGTGGTGGGCCGCTCCCCCGGCGGGCGGGTCGGCGGGGCGGTGCGGCGGACGGGCAGGGTCCCGCGGACGGCTCCGGCGTGAGCCGTCACCCGGTCGAACGCGGGGCCGCCCCGGACGTCACGGGGCGGCCGGCAGGTCCCGGTAGACCTCGGCGACGGCACGGGGACCCGGCAGGACGGCCAGCTCCTCCAGGGTGAGCGGCCGGCCGGCCGGATCGGCTATGGGCAGCCGCCAGTTGGGGTACTCGTCGACCGTGCCGGGCAGGTTCTGCGGGCGGCGGTCCCCCACCGTGTCGGGCAGCCAGACGCCCAGCAGCTTCGCCGGGGTGAGCGCGAGGAACCGGTGCAGGCCGAGCACCTCCCGGCTCGGCACCTCCGGGCCCGGAACCTCCCCGGTCCGCGGGCCGGGTGCGCCGAGTGCGCCGGCCCGCTCCGCCTCGGCGAGCCAGCCGGCGCTCTCGGCCGCCGCCGCGGCCGCGGCCTGCTCCACCGGTTCGGCGAGCAGGCCGAGCTTCTCGTGCAGGCCGACGTGGTCACCGTCCAGCCAGGCGGCGGTGCTGGGCAGGTCGTGGGTGGTGAGGGTGGCCAGGCAGCCGTCGCGCCACTCCTCGGGCGGGAGCGGACCGGAGCGCTGTTCCGAGCCCCCGAGGTACTCGAAGCGAAGCACGGACGTACCGAGGATCCCCCGGTCCGTCAGCTCCTCGCGGACTCCGCGCTCGACGGTGCCCAGGTCCTCGCCGATCACCATGCTGCCGGCCCGGTGCGCCTCCAGGGCGAGCACGCCCAGCATCGCCTCGTGGTCGTACCGGACGTAGGCGCCCTCGGCGGCCCGCGCCCCGGCGGGTACCCACCAGAGCCGGAACAGCCCCATGATGTGGTCCAGCCGCAGTGCGCCGGAGCGGTGCAGCGTGCCGCGCAGCACCTCGGCGAACGGCGCGTACCCGGCCTCGGCGAGCGTGTCGGGCCGCCAGGGCGGCAGACCCCAGTCCTGGCCGTGCGGGTTGAAGTCGTCGGCCGGGCAGCCGACCGTCATGCCCTCGGCGAGGTAGCGCCGCAGGCTCCAGGCGTCCGCGCCCTCGGGATCGACGCCGACCGCCAGGTCGTGCATCAGCCCGATGGCCATGCCCGCCCCGGTCGCGGCCCGCTGCGCCTCGCCGAGCTGTTCGTCGACCAGCCAGGCGACCCTGCGGTGGAACTCGATCCGGCCGGCCAGCTCGCGCCGGGCGCCGGCGACGTCGGGCCCGTCGGGGCTGCGCAGCCCGGCGGGCCATGACCGCCACCGGGTGCCGTGCACCTCGGCGAGGGCGCACCAGGTCGCGAAGTCGGTCAGCCCCGGACCCTCCGTGTCGGTGTACCGCCGGTAGGCGGCCTGCCGGGCCGCGTCGAGCGGTACCCGGTGGAGGAGTTCCAGGGCGCGGAACTTGAGGTCGCGGACGGCCGCCCGGTCGATCAGTGCGCCGGTGAGGACGGCCTCGCGCAGCCGGCCCCCGCTCGCGGCCAGCTCCTCGACGGCGGCCCGGTCGGCGGGTGACAGGGCCGCGTACTCGGGTACCGCCTCGATGCGCAGGTTCATCGGGTCGGGGTAGCGCCGGCTGCTGGGCCGGTACGGGGACGGGTCGGGCAGCGGGCCGGGCACGTACGCGTGGAGCGGGTTGAGCTGGACGAAGTCGGCGCCGAGGGCGCCGGCCCAGCGGCCCAGGTCGGCCAGGTCGCCGAGGTCGCCCATGCCCCAGGAGCGCGCGGAGAGCACCGAGTAGAGCTGGGCCAGGAATCCCCAGCCGCGCCCGGCGGGACCGGCCAGCCGGGTGGGCGCGACCAGCAGCGGGGCGGCCTCCCGCCGGCCGGCCCGCTCGGCGTGGAGGGTGTGGCGGCCGACCGGGAGTTCGGCGAGGTCCGTGCCGAGGTCGCGGACGGGCCTGGTCCGGCCGTCCTCCGTCTCGACCAGCAGGTCGGTGCGGGGCGGTGTCCGCAGGTCGGCGCGCGGGCGTCCGGAGCGGAGCACGACGCTGGGCGGGAGCAGGCGTTCGGCGAGGGCGCGCCGGCGCTCGGAGAGGGCCGCCCGGACGGAGCCGCCGGTGGCGGCGTCGACGCCCAGGGCGGCCAGCACGGCCCGCAGCGTGTCCGGGGAGGTCTCGATCCGTCGGCCGACGTCGGTGGTCCAGTGGGTGGAGACGCCGTGCAGTTCGGCCAGTTCGGACAGCTCACGCGTGGGCGACATCGGTCGGACTCTCCCGTCGGTGGGTGGTGGATGGGGCGGCGGCGGGCCGGTCGGCGGCGGATCGACCGGCGTCGGGCGGGAAGAACCGTTCGAGCACCACCGCGACCCCGTCCTCCTCGTTGCTGGGGGCCGTTTCGTCCGCGCGGCGCCGGAGTTCGGCGTGGGCGTTGCCCATGGCGACTCCGTATCCGGCCCACTCGATCATCGGGATGTCGTTGGGCATGTCGCCGAACGCGATGGTGTCGGCGGGGGTGAAGCCGAGCAGGGCGGCCGCGGCGGCCAGTCCGCTCGCCTTGCTGACTCCGGCGGGGAGCAGCTCCACCAGCCCCTCGCCGGAGTGGGTGACGGCGACCTCGTCCGCGCAGACCCGTCGGGCCAGCGCGGCGAGCTCGTCGTCGCCCAGGTGGTCGTGCCGGATCAGCACCTTGTCCACGGGCCGCGCCCAGAGGTCGTCCGGGCTCTCGGCCAGCCGCCAGCCGTGCCGCAGGCGGCTCTCGAACCCCGGTGTGACCAGGAAGTCCCCGGTCAGGCCGGCGGTCACCACCGCGAGTCGCAGCGGCCCCGCCTGCTCGGCGATGCGCGCGACCAGGGGTCGCACGGTCGGACCGTGCAGGCCCTGCGAGGACAGCAGCCGGTCGGCGCCGACGTCGTAGAGCTGGGCGCCCTGGCCGCAGACCGCCAGTCCCCGGTAGTCGAGTCGTTCCAGCAGGGTCCGGCAGCCGGCCGCTGCCCGGCCGGTGACCACCAGGTGGAGGGCGCCGGACGCCTCGGCCCGCGCGAGCGCGGCCCGCGTCCGGGCGGAGAGGCTGAGGTCGCCGCGCAGTAGCGTCCCGTCCAGGTCGGTGGCGACCACCCCGAAGGGCGGCGGACGGCGGCAGGTGGGTGCGGTCATGGGTCAGTCCCTCTCCAGTCCGGCGCCGACCGGCGTGACCCGCCGGGGGGTTTCCAGCGGGCACTCGTCCCAGGCGGAGCGGCCGTCGCGCAGCCGCAGCAGGAGGACCAGCGGCCCCTGCGGCCGCTCCCGCAGCACGGTGGTGAAGTGCCCCTCGGCCCCGGCCAGCCGGTGCTCGCCGGTCGGCAGTACGAGCAGCACGCTCTCGGCGTGCGGCAGGCGGTAGTCGATCCGCAGGCCGTCGCCGACCGGCTCGACCAGGCAGCGCCCGTCCACGAGGGCGGTTCGGCCCGGGTCGTCCAGGAGGACGGCGAGTTCGGCGCAGCGGGCGAAGTCGGCCCTGGCGTACGCGGCGGCGAACAGCTGCTCCAGCGCGGTCCGGTCCACCGCCGGCACACATCTGCGGTAGTTCGCCAGGTCACCGCGGCCGAGCGCCGATTCGGCGATCTCGCGCCGGTGGGTGACCCAGTCGGTGTCGGCCAGGCTCTCGAACCAGCCGTACCCGGCGGCCCGCTCCGGCGTCAGTCCGGGCAGGACTCCGGCGGCGGCGGCCGCGAAGGTCGCCAGCCGGGTGGTGGCGGCCTTGCGCCAGGTGAATCGGCGGGCGAGCGCACGGGAGTTGTCGGAGAGGCGGCGGTACTCGGCCGGGTCCTCGCGGTGGATCCGGGCGGCCTCCAGGATCCGGTCCGTCAGGGCGGCGGCGAGCAGCGGGTCGTCCTCGGTGAACGAGCGGGGGACGGCGAAGCCGGTGGCGTCCGGGTGTTCGCGCGGCAGCTGGTGCCGGTAGTGGGTGGTGACCTCCTGTGCGGTGCCGATCGGCACCGCGCCGCAGGCCATCAGCTGTCCCTGGGCGATCAGGAAGGAGTCCAGCTCGAACTTGGACGGGAAGAGGCAGAAGTCGGCCGCCACGGCCTCCCGGTGGAGCACGTCCTCACCGGCCATGGACCAGTCCAGCCGGACCCGCCCGGGGTGACGGTTCGCGACCTCCTCGAAGAAGGGGTCGCCGACCGGGCTGACCACGCCGTCCCCGCCGGCCGCGACGGCGCAGCGGACGACGAAGTTGATGTCCGGGTCGACGGCGAGCACGGCGTCGATCGCCCGGAACAGTTCGACCTGCCCCTTGTGGTGCACGGAGAAACGGGCCACGTGGTAGAAGGTCGGCAGGGCCGGGTCCAGCCCGCGGGCGGTGAGCAGTCGCGCGCGGTCGGCCCCGGCCGGGTCGCGGGCCAGCCAGCCGTCGGGCACGGCGCAGCCGCCGACGAACTGGCGGGCCGCCGACTCCCGGACGATCCGCGCGACGGTCAGGTCCTGGAAGGCGCGTTCGAAGGGCGTGTCCCGGAAGGTGGAGTAGAAGTCCAGCTGACCGGGGGTGAGGAAGTCCAGCAGGTCGCAGTTGGCGGCGACGAGCGCGTAGTAGCCGATGCCGTCGGCGGTGGGGCGGTCGGCCAGGTGGGTGCTGGGCAGTTGGGAGGTCATCGCCGCGGCGAGCCGGCCGGTGGCCGGCGGGTCGGCGAGCGCGTCCAGGTCGGCGTCGGTGTCGAACAGTTCCAGCAGCCGCTCCAGCTGCGGCCGGTGGACCTGCTGGTTGATCGGCATGTTGCTGGCCAGGGTGCTGACCACCAGGAAGCGCGGGTCGGTGCGCAGCACCGGCGGCAGCAGGTAGTGGTAGTAGGGCTCGTAGGCCTGCACCACCGCGGGCTCCGCGCCCAGGTCGAGGTGGGCGCGCAGGAAGCGCAGGCCGGAGACCTGGAAGACGAGCGGCTTGAAGAAGGCCAGGTCGTGGCCCTCGCTCGTGCGGGCCGGGTAGATCCGCTCGGGCAGCAGGTCGAGGTACTCGTCGGACAGGAAGTAGATGTCGACGCCCTCGTGCCGGAGCCGGTGGGCGCGGGTGGTGAGCCGGAGTTCGAGCTCGGCGGGGTGGCCGGGCCAGACGGCGCGGTCGAGTACCAGCGGCACGGTGTGCCGGTCGACGTGGTCCAGTTCCTCCAGCTCGTAGTGGGCCCTGAGGTGTTCGAGGCAGCCGTGCGCCGGGGTGATCACGGAGACGCGGTGACCCTGGTCGGCGAACTCGCGGGCCAGGTTCCACACCAGTGAGGCGAGGCCGCCACGCATGAGGCGGATGTCGAAGCCCACGCTCTCGAAGGCGAATTTGACGATGTGCACCGCCGGGTCCTCTCTGTCGTCGCGTCGGTCGTGCTGTCTCAGGCCTCGCCGGGGGCGTGCAGCGTGAGCAGGGTGTGCGCGGCCAGGGTGGCGGCGTCGGTGATCCGTCCGGACCGGACGAGGGCGCGCCATTCCTCCGGATCGGCCCAGCGCTGGACCATGTCCGCCTCGGAGGCCTCCCGCTCCGGCTCCCCCGCCGTCAGCTGTTCCGCCAGGAAGACGTGGCAGCCCTGGCTGGAGTAGCCGTAGGCGACGTGCAGCCGGCCCAGGTAGGTCATCCGGGCGGCCCGCAGGCCGGTCTCCTCGCGCAGTTCGGCGCGGGCCAGGTCGAGCGGGGCCTCGCCGCGGTGGCCCTCGGGCCAGGAGCCCTGCGGGAACTCCCAGTACCGGCCGCCGGCCGGGTAGCGGTACTGCTCCACCAGGTGCACCCGGCCGTCCTGGCGGGGGACGACCAGGGCGTAGTCGGGTTTGTCGACCACCCCGTACCGGCCGGCGCTGCCGTCGGCCCGTTCGATGTCGTCCTCGCGGACGGTCATCCACGGATTGCGGTAGACCTCGCGGGAGCGGACGGTGCGGATCACGGGTTGTCCTCCAGCAGGGCTCGGGTGCCCTCGGCGACTCCGCGCACCCGCAGGCCGTGGGCGGCCAGGAAGCCGGCCAGCCGGTCGCTGGTCAGGCAGGTGTTGGTGGGGCGGCTGGCGTAGCGGCCGGCGGCCTTGGGCACCTTGCGGACCAGCGAGCGGGGCACGCCGAGGCCGTCGGCGACGGCCTCGGCCCAGGCCGCCCGGGAGATCCGGTCGGGGCCGCCCAGGTGCAGCAGCGGGGGCGCCGCGCCGGCCAGCGCGGCGGCGGTGACGGCGGCGACGTCCTCGACCAGGACGGGTGTCGTCCACTGGTCGTCCGGGGCCTCCACCGGCTCGCCCCGGCGCAGGCTGTGGGCGCAGGCCGAGAAGAAGTTGAGCCACTTCCCCGCGTCGGCCGGCTCCCAGCCGTAGATCAGGCTGACCCGCAGCACGGTGGCGCCGGGTGTGCGTCCGACGATCCGCTCGGCCCGCAGCTTGGCCCGGCCGTAGGCGTTCGCGGGGGTGGTGGGCGCGTTCTCGTCATTGGCCGGCGAGCTGCCGTCGAAGACGTTGTCGGTGGAGATCAGCACCGTCCGGCAGCCGGGTGCGGCGGCCGTGAGGTTGGCCGCCGCGGCCGTGTGCAGGTCGGCGGCGCGTTCGGGGTTGGCCTCGCACCAGGTCACGTCGGAGGGGCCGTGCACGAGCACCAGCCGGTCGGGGCGGACCTGCTCCACCACCCGGGCGCAGGACCGGGCGTCGGCCGCGTCGAGCGCCACCCAGGGGGCGGGCGGGGCGGTGAGCGGGTGCCGGGAGGCCAGCACGGGGCGGTCGCCGGAGGCGGCCAGCCGGGTGGCGACGGCGCGTCCGACGAAGCCGCTGCCGACGATCAGGGTGCGGGTCACCGGGCGGCCACCGCCTGCCGGGCGGTGCCGCGGGCGGTGAGCAGCCGGCCGGCGCCGATCAGCCCGTGGTCGTCGTCCGGCTCGCCGAGGACGACCATCCGGCCGATCTCCTCGGCGCTCAGGCCGAAGCAGCCGAGCCGTCGGAGCTCCTCGGTGAGCAGTTCGACGAAGCGCGGGCCGACGGCCAGGGCGAAGCCGCCCATCAGGACGTAGCGCCGTACGCCGATCGAGGCGAAGACGGAGGTGATCGCGGAGGCGAGGTGGGCGAGGCCGCCCCGCAGCACGGCGGTGGCGAACGCGTCGCCGGCGCGGACGGCGGCGACCAGGGCGCGGTTGTCGAGCCGCGCGGGGTCGGGCGCGTCCTGCGCGAGCCGGGAGCCGGCGTAGCCGGCCGGGTCGGCGAGGGCCGCGCGGCGGGCGGCGGCCTGCATGCCGCGGCCCGAGGCGATGGCGCCGAGGTGGCCGCGTCCGCCGCAGTCGCAGCGCGGTGCCCGCGGGGACGGGTCGCTCGTCCAGTGGCCGAGCTCGCCGCCGTGCCCCTCGGGGTCGAGCAGCACCTCTCCGGCGCGGTAGACCTTGCTGCCGATCCCGGAGCTCACCGTGATCAGGCAGAACGGCTGCCGGCCCTCGGTGGCGACGTACCGCCAGACGGCGGCCGTCAGGTCGTTGACGACGACGACCGGGAGGCCGAGCCGCTCCTCCAGCAGCAGGCGCAGCGGCAGGGGTTCGCCGCGGCCGCCCCAGACGGTGGGTGCGGTCATCACGCGGCCGTCGGCCGTGACGGGGCCCGCGAAGGCGAGCGCCAGGGCGCTGCTGCGGTGGCGCCGCACGGCCCGGCCGGCCAGTTCGGACAGTTGCGCGACGATCCGGTCCTGCAGTTCGGGCACCGGCGCGCCGGGGTGCCGGTCCATGCCCTCGGTGGGGGTGCGGCGGATGTCGGTGAGCGCGTCGGTGGCGGTGTCGTAGCGGGCGATCCGCAGGGTGGTTCCGCCGAGGTCGGCGACGGTGAAGGCGGACTCAGACACGGGCCCCTCCCCGGGCGTACTCCATGGGCTGCACGTAGCCGTCCTCCAGGACGACCGCCGAGTCGATCTCGGCTCCCGCGGGCACGCTCGCGCCGGGCAGCAGGACGCTGCGGCGCACCACCGCCCCGGCGCCGATCCGCACGCCCGGGAAGGCGACGCTGTGCTCGATCCGGCCGTGGTTGGCCAGGTCGGCGGGCACCACGCTGCGCTCGACGCCCGGCGCGCGGACGACCAGGCCGCGCGCCGTCGCGGGCCGGACCGTGAGCGGCAGCCGGTCGAGGGGCAGGGTCGGGCCGTCCCCCACCATGGCCAGGTGGGCCCGGTGGTAGCGCTCGACGGTGCCGATGTCCTCCCAGTGCCCGGGGACTTCGTGACCGAGGATCCGCTCGCCCCCGGCGAGCATGGCGGGGATGACGTCGCGGCTGATGTCGTGCTGCCAGTCGGTGCCGTCGAGGTGCTCCAGGTAGCGGTGCAGCACCGTCGCGTCGAAGACGCAGAAGGCGGCGAACACCAGGTCGCTGGTCGGCTCGGCGGGCTTCTCCACGAAGCCGGTCAGCCGCCCGGCGGCGTCGAACTCGACCATTCCGAAGAGGTGGACGAAGCGGCGTTCGATCCGCTGGTAGGCCACGGTGAGCGCGGCGCCGGTGCGGCGGTGCCGCTCGATCAGCGGGCGGTAGTCGAAGCGGTAGACGTGGTCCGCGTGCAGCACCAGCACCTCGCTGGTGCCGGGGCCGAAGACGTAGCGGGCCTTGCGGATCAGGGCGTCCGCGGTGCCCCGCTCCGGCGGCCCGTCGGGGCGGACGAGCGCGCTCGCCCCGCCGTCGCGGTAGGCCCGGTCGTAGGGGCCGAAGTGCACCCGGAAGCCGGGGCGCCACCACGTCCGGTGCAGGTCGTCCATCAGCTGCTTCTCCTCGTACTGGGAGAGCAGCAGCACCTCGCCCAGGCCGGAGGCGGCGGCGTTGGCGAGCGAGAAGTCGATCAGGCGGCAGGCGCCGCCGAAGGGCACCAGCGGCTTGAGCCGGCCGTGGCCGAGCCGGCCCATCCGGCGGCCCTCGCCGCCGGCCAGCAGGACGGTGCGCACGGAGTCAGCCATGTCGGATCACGTCCCAGGTCGCGCGGCCGGTGGTGAGGGTGAGCAGGAAGTGCAGGTCCTCGCCGGGGGCCGGCAGCGGGCAGGTGAACACGTCGCCGCTGCGGTCGAGCTGGTGCACGATCACCTGTCGGCGGCCCGGTCCCGGCGGGGCGAGCCGGACCAGTTCGACCCGCTCGGCGTGCGGCAGCCGGTAGACGACCGAGCCGTCCTCGACGGTGCAGCGCCCGTCCAGCCTGGCGCGCAGCGCCGGGTCGCGGTCCGCGGTCGGCTCGCAGCGGACGAAGTCGGCGCGGGCCCAGGCCGCTTCGAACAGGGCGCGGTCGGTCGCCGGGTCCGGTTGGTGGCAGCGCCGGTGGGCCTCGGCGTCGCCGAGCCGGGCGGCGGCCTCGGCCACGGCGGCCCGGTCGCTCTCGTACGCCTCGTCCGGCAGCAGGTCGAACCAGCCGTGCCGGAGCACGCGGTCCAGGCCCAGCTCCGGCGAGCGTCCCTCCCAGAGCGGGGTGAAGGCCGCCACGTGCAGGTCGGCGGCGTGACTCCAGGTGAACCGCCGGGCGTTGGCGACCGCGTTGGCGCGCAGCCGGCGGTACTCCTCCGGCCGCTCGCGCAGCAGTGCCGCGGCCTGGTGGATGCGCCGGGCGAGGGCGTCGGCGAGCAGGGGGTCGTCCTCGGCGAACGAGCGGTTGACGGCGAAGCCGGTGGCCCGCTCGGCCTCGGGGCCGGCCAGCGGGTCGGCGACGTGTCCGAAGTGCGCCATGCCGCGCTGGGCGGTGGCGATCGGCACCGCGCCCGCGGCCATCGCCTCGCCCTGGGCGATCAGGAAGGTGTCCATCTCGAACTTGGACGGGAAGAGGCAGAAGTCCGAGGACGCCGCGTACTCGACGATCCGCCGCTCGTCGACGCGCTGCCACTCCAGGTGCACGCGGCCCTCGTGGCGTCGCACCACGTCGTGGACGTAGGGGTCGTCGATCCCGGAGTCGCTGATGCAGCGCAGCACGAAGTTGGCGTCCAGGCCCTCGTTCAGGACCCGGTCGACGGCGCGGAACAGTTCGACCTGCCCCTTGTGGTTCACCGCGTAGCGCGCGTTGTGGAAGAAGGTCGGCCGGGCGGGGTCGAGCCCGAGCCCGCCCAGCACGGCGGCCCGGTCGACGGCGGGCGGCTCGCCGGTGGTCCAGGTGTCGCCGACGGCGCAGCCGCCGACGAAGCTCTTGTGGGCGTTGCGGCGCACCGTGTCGTGGATCGGCAGCCGGGTGAAGAGCTGTTCGAAGGGGGTGTCGGCGAAGTCGGTGTAGAAGTCCAGGTGGCCAGGTGAGAGGAAGTCGACCAGGTCGGCGTGGTCGGCCACCAGGTCGTACACCCGGACGTGCCCCGGGCCGTACTCGTAGTGCAGGTGCGTGAGTTGCTGGTAGCCGCTCATCACCTGCTCGTGCTCGGTGAGCGGGTGTCCGGCGTCCTCGGCGGGCAGCTCGACCCCGGCGCCGAGGAACTCCAGCAGCCGTTCCACCTTGGGACGGTAGACCTTCTTGGTGATCGGCATGTTGCTCTGCACGGTGCCCACCACCAGCTTGTCCGGGTCGTGGCGGAACGCCGCGGGCATCAGGTAGTGGTAGTACGGCTCGTGGGCGTGCAGGACGGCCTTCTCCTCGGCGAACCGCTCGCGCACGAAGCGGATGCTGTCCACCTGGTAGGCGAGCGGTTTGAAGAAGACCAGGTCGTGGCCCTTGCTCTGGTAGGGCGGGTAGAACCGGTCGGGCAGTTCGTCGAGCAGCCGGTTGGAGAGGAAGTAGAGGTCGACGCCGTCCAGGCGCAGCAGGTGCGCGGTGGTGGTCAGCGGGATCCGCACCTCGGCGGGGAAGCGCTCGCCCCAGGTCTGCGGGTCGAGGACGAGGGGCAGCTCGTACTCGTCCCGGTAGTCCAGGGTCTCCAGGTCGTGGAGGCGCCGCAGGTCGTCCAGCCGACCGTGGGCCGGGGTGACGATGGAGACGCGGTGGCCGCGGTCGGCCAGCGCCTTGGAGAGGTTCCAGAGGTAGACGGAGGTGCCGCCCTGGATGAGGCGGTGGTCGAAGCCGCCGCACTCGAAGTAGGTCTCGATGATGTGCACGGGTGTCAGTCCTTCGCCGCGGAGGCGGGGAGTCGGGCGGCCTCCACGGCGTGCCGCAGGTTGATCGCCGCGTGGTAGGCGCGGTCGTGGGCGTACGCGTAGTCGAGTTCGTGGACGAGCCGGCGCAGCCGCAGCAGCCGCCAGGCGGGGTGGCCGGCCAGCGGCCGGCCGTCGGTGATCAGCAGGTCGCCGGTGCGGGCCGCCCAGAGCCGGGCGGCGGACGTGAGCCGGGCCAGCTCGGCGACGTGCCGGGGGGTCCAGCCGGGGGTGTCCGGCGCCGCGCCGGCGGCGAGCAGCAGCGCCGTCCGGCAGGTGTCCTCGGGGTCCGTCCGGAGCGTCCGGGCCGCGTGGTCGGCCAGCTCGTCGGCGGTGAAGATCTCCAGGCCGCGTTGCAGGGCGGCGAGGTCCTGCCAGGGCGACTGCGCGGTGGACGGGTCGGCCGGGTCGGCCGCCGGGGTGGAGAGGTCGATCACGCACAGCTCCCAGCTGCCGTCCGCGCGCTCGCGGCGCAGCAGGTGGGACAGGTGCAGGTCGCCGTGGCAGGGGCCGGCCGGCCAGGGCCGCGGCGGCAGGGCGGCGATCCGCGCCAGCTCGCGGTCGAGACCGGCGGCGGCGGCCTGCCGGACGGCGACGGGGAAGCGGTCGTCGTCGAGGATCAGCGGGCGCAGCGCGGCGGTCCGCCCGGCGGTCTCGGCCAGGAAGTCGCTCGCCGGGAACTCCGGGTGCGGGCCGAGCCGTTCGGCCAGGTCCCGGTGGAACTCGTGCAGGAACCGGCCGGTCGCGCGCAGCGGCCCGGCCAGGGCGCGCTGGGAGTCGGCGACGGCGTCCTCCGGGTCGGCGCCGGCGTGCAGGAGGGGCCACATGGCGCGGATCGCGGCGCTCAGCGGAACGTTCAGGCCGTCGCCGTCGACGTAGCGGTAGAGCACGCCGAGCGGCTCCCGGCGGCCGGTGGCGGTCTCCACGTAGGCGTAGTCACCAGCCGGCTGCTGGGTCCGGCCGCCCGGTGCCATCAGGCGGAGCAGCTCGGGCTCGCGGGTGCCGACGCCGATCCGCCGGTACGTCTTGTGGGCGTGCGCGGCGCCGCCGAGGTCGAGCAGCGAGAGCGCGTTGGAGGACCAGCCCGGGTCGAACGGCAGCCGGCCGCGGTACTCGGCGGGGTCGCCGCGGAACTCGATCAGGTTGCCCCGGGCGGTGGGCAGCCGCAGGCCGTTCCGCAGGGCCCGGACGACCAGTTCGTCGTACTCGGGGGTGCGGTCGGCGCCCCGGCCGGGGTCGTCGTCCATGACGGGCACGAACCAGCGGCCGGTGCGCTCGCCGGCGGGGGCGACGATCAGCAGGCGGACGGTCTCCAGCGTGGCCTGGTCCAGGAGTTCGAACCGCCCGGCGCGGCGGCCGGTCTCGTCGATCCAGGAGGCCCGGCGCAGGAGGTCGACCGTGGCCGGCGGAAGGCTGCCGAGCAGCAGGGTGTCCATGTTCAGCTCCCGGTCATCTCGTAGCGGTCGACGCCCCGGTGCCACACCAGCAGGGCGAGTGCCGCCAGGGCGGCGGTCACCACCGGCAGCCAGCGCAGCAGGTCCGTCGCTCCGAAGAGCAGGTAGGACGCGGGGGCGTAGGCGGTGAAGGCGTAGGGCAGCAGCCAGGTGAGCAGCCACCGCAGGGAGGGGTGGTACAGGTCGAGGGGGTAGCCGGCGAAGTCGCCCAGCTGGTTGGCGGCGTACAGGGCCGGGAAGCTGTTGGTGGTCCAGAAGGACAGCGCGGCGAACGCCGTCTTGATCGAGGCGAGGATCAGGGCGCCGCACAGCACCAGCAGCGGGACGAGCAGCAGCCGGCCGGCGCTCGGGCCGAGGTCCAGCTGGTCGGCGGCGTACCAGGTGATGGCCACGCCGGTGACCAGCTCGCCGAAGCCGTCGGGGTAGAGGAAGCGTTCGGACAGCAGCGCGTACAGCGGGTGGACCGGCCGGATCAGGTACCGGTAGAACTCGCCGGACTGCACCAGGCGCCGTGCCAGGATCCACAGTTGGTCGGTGAACAGCCGGTCCAGGCCGCGCGGGAGGAGCGAGAACCCCAGCAGGAACAGCACCTGGTGGAAGTTCCATCCCGCGATCACCGGGACCTGCCGGAATACCATCCCGACCACGGCGAGCTGGCCGCCCACCCGGAGCAGCAGGCCGCCCGCCCCGAGGGCGAAGTCCATCCGGTACTCGGTCAGCCGGTGCAGGCTGACGGCGCTGAGGTACCAGGTCAGCCGGGTGTAGCGGGCCGCGGTGGTGAACGCGCTCATCCGCCCAGCACCTCCACCCTGCGGACGGCCCCGCGCCAGGCGAGGGCGGCCAGGGCGGTCAGGCCGACGGCCCAGCCGGCCTGACCGGCCAGGATCCCGGCGGCCTCGGCGGGCCCCCGGTAGTGGCCGAGCAGCAGCCGCAGCGGTCCGTCGACCAGGGCCTGGAACGGCAGCAGGTGCGCGACGGCGGCCAGCGGCCCCGGCATCAGGGCGAGCGGCACGACCTGGCCGGCGAAGAACGCGACCACGCTGTCCTTGACGATCCGCACGCCCCAGATGTTGGTGGTGACGAAGCCGGCCAGGCCGACCAGCAGGTTCATCCCGAACCCGATCACCAGCGAGAGCCCGGCGGACAGCGCGAACAGCAGCCCGCCCGCCCAGCTCGGCGCGGACAGCGGCAGCAGCAGCGCGTACAGCAGCACCACCGGGACGGCGACCGTCCCGGCGTTGACCAGGGAGACCGGCAGGCCGGCGGCGAACCGCGCCAGCGGGTAGCTGACCGGGCGCAGCAGCGAGACCGCGATGTCGCCGCGCTGGACCTCCCCGGCCACCTCCTCGTCCACCCGGCTGGCCTGGAGCAGCGCCAGCATCTGGGCGAGCAGCACGTACGTGGTCAGCTCGGGCAGGTCGTACCCGCCGGGCAGGCCGCCGGTGCGGCCCGCGTACACCGCGCGCCAGAGGAAGACCTGGAGGCCGACGGCCGTGGTCGCGGTGACCGCGTTGATCACGAAGGTCGAGCGGTACTGCAGCAGGCCCTGCAGGCTGGCGGCGGCGAACGGGGTGTAGCGGCGCCAGGTGACGGCGAGCGGGGTGCGGCAGTGCCAGGTGGCGGAGGCCGTCACAGCAGCGCCTCCCGGGGCTCGGCCCGGCCGGTGTAGATCCGGCGGAGCACCGTTTCGAGGTCGGGCTCGGGGGCGACGCAGTCGGTCACGTCGAAGTGCTCCAGCAGGAAGCCCATCACCTCCCGGGCGGACGAGTGCCGGGTCGGGTACTCGACCCGGATCCGTCCGCCCTCGACCGGCCCGGCGGTCACGCCCGGCAGCCTGTCCTCGATCATCGCGATCGCCTGGGCCGGCGCGGGCCAGCCCTGGTGCTCGAAGACGACCGCCCGCGTGTCGGCGGCGCGCAGTAGCTCGTGCACGGTGCCCTGGTGCACCACCTCGCCCCGGTTGACGACCAGGACCTGGTCGCAGATCGAGGTGATGTCGCCGATGTCGTGGCTGGTGAGCATGACGGTGGTGCCGAGTTCGGTGTTGACCCGGTTGACCAGTTCGCGCACGGCCTCCTTCAGGACCAGGTCCAGACCGACGGTCGGCTCGTCGAGGAACACGACGGCCGGATCGTGCAGCAGGCTCGCGGCCACCTCGGCGCGCATCCGCTGGCCGAGGCTCAGCTGCCGCACGGGAGTGCTGCCGAGGGCGTCGAGGTCGAGCAGCTCGCGGTAGAGCGCCATGTTGCGCCGGTAGACCGGGGCGGGGATCTCGTGGATGCGGCGCAGGATCCGGAAGGAGTCCGGGACCGGGAGGTCCCACCAGAGCTGGCTCCGCTGGCCGAACACCACGCCGATGTTGGCGGCGTTGCGGCGGCGCTCCCGGTACGGCTCCAGGCCGGCCACCAGGCAGCGGCCGGAGGTCGGGTTCATGATCCCGGTCAGCATCTTGACGGTGGTGGACTTGCCCGCCCCGTTGGCGCCGATGTAGGCGGCCCTGGCGCCGGCCGGGATCTCGAAGGAGACCCCGGAGACGGCGCGCACCAGGCGGTGCTCCCGGCTGAACAGCGTGCCGAGGCTGCCGAGCAGACCGGGCCTGCGCTCGTAGACCTTGAACTCCTTGACCAGGTTCTCCGCGACGATCACCGGCCGGCCTCCGTGACCTGCTCCAGGGCGCGCCCGAGCAGGGTGATGCCCTCCTCCAGGAGCGCCCGGTCGATGGTGAACGGCGGGGCGAGCCGGATGATGTGCCCGCCGAGCGAGGTGCGCAGTCCGAGGTCGAGGGCGGCGAGGTAGACGGCGCGGGCGATCTCGGGCGCGGGCTCCCGGCTCTCCCGGCTGCGGACGAACTCCAGCCCGTGCAGCAGTCCGAGTCCCCGGACGTCGCCGAGGACCGCGAACCGGGACTTGAGTTCGGCCAGGCGGTCGTCGAGCAGCGCGCCGAGGGTACGGACGTTCTCGATCAGGGTGTCGCGGGCCACCACCTGCAGGGTGGCCTTCGCGGCGGCGATGCCCAGCGGGTTGTTGGCGTAGGTGGAGGCGGTGGATCCGGCCCCGGCCGCCCGCGGGTGGCGCAGCACCTCCGCGCGTCCGGCCAGGACGGCGAACGGGAAGCCCGAGGCCATGCCCTTGGAGAGGGCGACCAGGTCGGGCTGGACGCCGAAGCGCTCGCTCGCCAGGAAGCTGCCGGTGCGACCGCCGCCGGTGAGGACTTCGTCGGCGACCAGCATGACCCCGTTCTGCCGGGCGCTGTCGGCGATCTGCTCCCAGTAGCCGGGCGGCGGCACGATGACTCCGGCCGCGCCGAGCACCGGCTCGAAGACCAGCGCCGACACGTTGGACTTCTCGGTGATGTGCCGCCGGACCAGCGAGGCGCACCGCACCCCGCAGGAGGGGTACTCCAGTTCGAGCGGGCAGCGGTAGCAGTACGGCGAGTAGCCGAGGATGCTGTTGCCCGCGTGGGCCTGGTTGCCGATGTCCCAGTGCACCAGCATCCGGGCGCCCTGGGTCTTGCCGTGGAAGCCGTGGCGCAGCGCGCCGATCCGGTTGCGGCCGGGGTCGGCGACGGCCTGCACGGCGCGCAGCGCGGCCTCGACGACCTCGGCCCCGGTCGAGAAGAAGCCGTAGGTGTCGAGCTGTTCGGGCAGCAGGCGGGCGAGCAGCTCGCACAGCTCGGCCCGGTCGGCGGTGGCGAAGTCGTGGACGTTCCAGAGCCGGCCGGCCTGCTCGGTGAGCGCCGCGACCACCTCGGGGTGGCAGTGGCCGAGCGACTGGGTGAGGGTTCCGGCGGCGAGGTCGATGTACTGGTCGCCGTCGAGGTCGGTGAGGACGGCGCCGCTGCCCTCGACGAACACCCGGCGCCCGAGGGCGGACTCCTCCGAGGCTCCCGGCGCGAGGCGGACGGCCTCCCGGGCCAGCAGCTCGCTCTGGCGCGGGCCGGTCACCGGGCGCCGCCCATCGGGCCGACCTCGAAGACCAGCAGCTGGAGGTCCTCGTCCGAGGCGTTGGCGAGGCCGTGCTCGCCGTACGCGCGGTTGGGGACGACGTCCCCGGCCCGGACCTCGAACTCCTCGCCGTCGAGGGTCATCAGGCCCCGGCCGGACAGGATCACGTAGGTCTCCTCGTCGTCGGCGTGGCGGTGCAGGCCGATCGAGGTGCGGGGCGGCAGCACCACCAGGTCGATGAAGGCGACGGGGGCCGGGGCGCTCTCGCCGTGGTAGGCCCGGTGGGCGAGGATCGTGCCGGCACCCCCGTGGTCGGCGTTCACCCCTCGGAGCAGGCCCTCGTGCAGGTTGGACACCCGGCTGCGGGTCACACCACGGGCCGGCGGCGGTTCGGCGGGACTCATCTCGGTGCGGGCTCCTGTCGGGGACGGGACGGACGGGGCGGACGGGGCGTCCGTCGGCGGGCCGGGTTCAGTGCGCGACGGCGAGCGGACCGGGGAGGGTTCCCGGGCGGACGGCCAGGGCGTCCAGCGCCTCCTCCAGCGCGGTGGCCGGGATGTCCTCCAGGTCGTCGACGAAGACCGCGGAGCCGATGCCGTCGGGCACCACCAGGTGCAGCCGGCGCCCGCGCCGCTCCCAGGACGCTCTCAGGGCCCGCTGCATCAGCTCGGGCGTGCAGGTCTGCGGGTCGTGCACCGGAAGGCCGAGGCGGGAGATCAGGCGGACGATCCGCTCGCAGTCCTCGGCGCCGATCACGCCGAGCACGCGGGCGAGTTCGCTGGAGATCGCCATGTCGACGGCCACCGACTCGCCGTGGGCGATCCGGTAGTCGCTGGCCGTCTCGATCACCGGCCCGAAGGTGTGCCCGAAGTCGACCAGCCGCGCCAGGTCGTGCTCGCGGAGGTTCGGGCAGAGCTCCTCCATCATCAGCGCCATGGAGGTGCGCAGTACGTAGTCCTCGACGCCGCGCCCACCGTCGGCGGACAGCCACGAGGGGGGCGGGCAGGGCTGCCGGAAGACCTCCGGGCACTCCTCCAGGGCGCGGAACAGCTGCGCGTCCTTGATGATCGCCATCTTGGCGATCTCCCCCAGCCCGCAACGGATCTGGCGCGCGGGCAAGGTCCGGAGGAAGGCCGGATCGTTGATCGACGCGTGCGCCGGGTGGTACGACCCGAGCATGTTCTTGGTGCCGAGGGCGTTGACCCCGGTCTTGACGCCGACGCCGACGTCGACCTGGCCCACCAGGGTGGTGTTGACCTTGATGTAGCGCACGCCCCGGCAGTAGACGGCCGCCGCGAAGCCCACCGTGTCGCAGGTGACGCCGCCGCCGACGGCGATCATCACGCCGCGCCGGTCCAGCCCGGCGGCCTTGGCCTCCGCGCAGATCCGCTCGACGGAGTCCATGGTCTTCTGTGCCTCGCCGCCGCCGATCACCACCACGCTCCAACTGCCCGGCGCCAGACGCTCGGCCAGGTAGCGGCGTAGCTGTTCGCCGTAGAGCCGGTCCACGGACGGGCCGAGGAAGGCGATCACCCGGCGCCCTTCGCAGTACTCGGCCAGCAGCGGGTTCCCCGGTGCGAACACGCCGTCGGTGAGGTCGACGCGGTACGAAGTCCCCTCCGGTGCACGGAGCGCGAAGCCCCCGTCGTCGGCCCGCACCCCGGGCCCGGCCCATGCTGTCTGCTCCGCCACAACACTCCTCGGATCGGCCGGTCCCTGACCGGACGTGTCGTCAACTGCGGTAACGGGCCAGAGTTAAACAGTTGATAGCCAGATATGGCAAGGATCTTCAGAAACTTGCAGCAATCTCTTGCAGAGGCTTGGGGCCGGTGCGAGCATCGAGGCTCCGCCACCCGAGGAGTCCTCAGATGACCGCACCCATGACGGCGCCGGCCCCCGCACGCACACGTTCGGACTGGTGGGAGGACGCCGTCATCTACCAGGTCTATCCGCGCAGCTTCGCCGACAGCGACGGCGACGGCTGCGGGGACCTGAACGGAATCCGCGACCGTCTGGGCCACCTGCGGGAGCTGGGTGTCGACGCGCTCTGGATCTCGCCGTTCTACACCTCGCCGCAGGCCGACGGCGGCTACGACGTGGCGGACTACCGTGCCGTCGACCCGGTGTACGGCACGGTCGGCGACGCCGACGCGCTGATCACCGACGCGCACGCCCTAGGCCTGCGGGTGATCGTCGACGTGGTCCCCAACCACTGCTCGGACCAGCACCCGTGGTTCCTGCGGGCACTGCGCGAGGGCGCCGGCTCCCCGCTGCGGTCCCGGTTCCACTTCCGCCCCGGCCGCGGCCCCGGCGGCGAGGAGCCGCCGAACGACTGGATCTCCCTGTTCGGCGGCCCCGCCTGGACGAGGACCACCGAACCCGACGGCACCCCGGGCGAGTGGTACCTGCACCTCTTCGCCGCCCAACAGCCCGACCTCAACTGGGACTGCACCGCCGTCCAGGACGAGTTCCGGTCCATCCTGCGGTTCTGGCTGGACCTCGGCGTGGACGGATTCCGGGTCGACGTCGCGCACGGCCTGGTCAAGGCCCCGGGCCTGCCCGACCTCGGGCGCTACGAACAGCTCGGCCTCCTCGGCGAAACGTCGGTACCGTACTTCGACCAGGACGGCGTCCACGAGATCTACCGGTCGTGGCGCGGCCTGCTGGAGGAGTACCCGGGCCAGCGGATCGCGGTGGCGGAGGCCTGGACCCGGACACTGGACCGCACCGCCCGCTACGTCCGCCCCGGCGAGCTCCACCAGGCCTTCAACTTCAAGTTCATGAACGCGCCCTGGGACGACGTCCGGCTGCGCGAACTGATCACGACGTCCTTGGCCGCCATGGGCACCGTCGACGCCCCCACCACCTGGACGCTCTCGAACCACGACGTCATCCGGCACGCCACCCGGTACGCGCAGGGCGACCCGGCCCGCGGCCTGCGCCGGGCCCGGGCCGCCGCGCTGCTGATGCTCGCGCTCCCCGGCTCCGCGTACCTCTACCAGGGCGAGGAGCTGGGCCTCCCCGAGGTCACCGACATCCCCGACGAGGTCCGCCGGGATCCGGCGTTCCACCGCGCCGACGGCGGCCACGGCATGCGCGACGGCTGCCGGGTCCCGCTCCCCTGGTCCGGCACCCGGGCCCCGTACGGCTTCGGCCCCGTGCCCGGCGGCCCCTCCTGGCTGCCGCAGCCCCCCGAGTGGGCCGACCTCAGCGTCGAGGCGCAGACCGGCGATCCGCGATCCGTCCTGGAGCTGTACCGCAGCGCGCTGCGCCTGCGCCGGACCCATCCCGCGCTCGGCGCCGGCCGGTCCGTCGAATGGCTGGACCTGGCACCCGGGGTGCTCGCGTTCCGGCGCGACAGCGACCAGGGCGCCGTGGTCTGCGCCGTCAACACCACCGGCGCACCGGTCCGCGTCACCGACGGCGGACTCGGCGCCCTCCTGCTCTGCTCGGCCGAACCACCGGTCACCGCGCACCCCGGCGAGGTGCTGCTGGCAGCCGACAGCACCGGCTGGTGGCTGGCCGGCTGACGAGCGTCCCCGGGGCTTGCCGCTGCCGTCACTCTATCGGCGACGCCAGAGCTTGTCATCGGATGGATGACGCGCTACAAAGGTGTCAGGTGAAGCGCACTGGCCCCCTGATCCTTCTGGAGGTGTTTCGCGATGCTGATGCGCACCGACCCGTTCCGCGAACTGGACCGTCTGACCCAGCAGTTCCTGAACACGACCGGCACCTGGTCGCGTCCGACCCCGATGCCGCTGGACGCCTACCGCACCGGCGACGAGTACGTGATGTGCTTCGACCTGCCGGGTGTGAGCCCGGACGCGATCGACATCGACGTCGAGCGGAACATGCTCACCGTCAAGGCCGAGCGCCGCCCCCGCCCCGAGGGCGACGACGTGAAGTGGGAGCTGTCCGAGCGCCCGCTCGGGATCTTCTCCCGCCAGGTGATGCTCTCGGACACCCTCGACCCGGCCGGGATCAGCGCCGACTACGACGCGGGCGTGCTGACCCTGAGGATCCCGGTCGCCGAGAAGGCCAAGCCCCGCAAGATCGCCATCGGCCACAGCGGCACCCCGAAGCAGATCCAGGCCTGACCCGCACCCCCGGAGCCGTTCCGGGCCGCCCCGCCCCTCCCCCCGCGGGGCGGCCCGGAAGACCTCGCTACGGATTCCTCCTCAGCCGCCCCGCACCACGGCACCGCTCCTGATGACACGTCCCGCACCGCGCGGGCCCCTCTCCCCCGGAAGGCCACCGTCATGACCCGGCACCGCCACCTGATCCAGCAGGTCCGCGCCCTGGGCCGCTACACCACCGACGAGGAAGCCGAGCGCGTCCTCACCGCGGTCCTCACCGTCCTCGGCTCCCAGCTCACCGGCGAGGAACGCTGCGACCTCGCCGCGGCGCTTCCCGAGCGGGCCCGCGCCCTCTTCGCCGCCCAGATCCCCCTTCCCGAACCGGTCACCGCCCCCGCCTTCGTCGAAGCCGTCGCCCGCAACCTGGGCACCAGCCTCACCGCCGCCCGCTGGGACACCTCCTCCGTCCTGGCCGCCCTCGGCGACCTCGCCGACGACCGGCTCACCGACCGCCTCCTCACCCACCTGCCCCGCGGCTACGCACTGCTGTTCGGCCGCGCGGACCTGACGATCGCCGCCTGAACGGCCCCGCGCGCCCAGGCGTCCCCGCCCCGGCCGGGCGCCCGTTCCGGAAGCTCGACCTGCCGCCCGGAGTCGCCGCGCGCGGACCAACGGCGGCCGGTCAGAGGTCGGCCCGGCCGCCGCGGACCACGCACGAGGCGCTGTTCTCCCAGCCCCACCCGTCACCGTCGGGGTCGGAGGAAGCGCTCACGCAGTACGGGTAGCCGTTCGGCGCCCTGGTCGGCAGCGGGGACGGGGTACTGCCGGTGTCGGCCCGGCCGCCGCGGACCACGCAGGAGGCGCTGTTCTCCCAGCCCCACCCGTCACCGTCGGGGTCGGAGGAAGCGCTCACGCAGTACGGGTAGCCGTTCGGCGCCCTGGTCGGCAGCGGGT
>NZ_JBEXYD010000014.1:0-15847 GCF_040630735.1 Kitasatospora sp. NPDC005748 | reverse complement strand
GGGACGGCGAGGGCGACTGGCCGGGCCGGTCGTAGATCGTGGCGGGGCGGGCGGTGGCGGCGATGCCGTTGGCTCCGTCGAAGAACCGCTTGCCCCAGGCGGTCGGCGAGTTCGTGTCGAAGCCGTCGACCAGGTCGAGGTACTCGACGCCGCCGCCGTTACCGCTCCAGGACCAGCCGATGTAGCCGACCGAGAGGGACTGGGCGGTGGCCATGATGGCGTCCTCGTCGGGGTTGCCGTCGCTGTGGTTGGCGCCGAACTCACCGACCACGATGGGCAGTCCGGCGTTGACGTAGGCGCCGAGGTAGGACTGGACCTCGGCGGCGGTGTCGTAGACGCCGTACATGTGGATCGAGAAGATCGTGTTGCGGTCGGGGTCGGACTGGAAGACCGAGCCGGCGTTGTCGCGCATCGTGTGGGACCAGTCCTGGCCCCAGTTCGGCCCGTCGACCATCAGGGCGTGGTGGAGGCCGGCGGCGCGGATCCTGCTGATCGCGCTCTTGGTGGCGGCGGTCCAGGCGGCGTAACCGCTGTTGCCCCAGGGTTCGTTGGCGATATTGACGACGACGTAGGCCTCCTGGCCGGCGAGGACGCTCTTGTTGTCCACCCAGAACTGGGCGGCCCGGTCGAGCGTGGTGGCGGCGCCGTCCTCGCCGTAGCCGGTGGCGTCGTGGACCTCCAGCACGCAGATCACCTTGGCGCGCTTGCACTGGTCGATCAGGGTGGCGAGCTGGGCGGAGCCGGTGCGGGTCCAGCGGTCGCCGTTGCTGAGCACGACGCGGACGGTGTTGGCGCCCCTGGCCGCGATGTCGGCGATGGCGGTGGTCCGGGTGGGGTACCAGGTGTACGCGTGGTTGACCCCTCGCATCACGAACTGGCTCCCGTTGGCCTCGTAGACGCGGCCGTTACTCACGTGGATGCCGGTACCGGCGGCCTGGGCACCGCCCGGGCCGAACCCGAACACCCCGAACAGCAACCCGAAGGCGGCCGCGAGTGCTGCTCCGACCGTCGTGAGCGCTCTGCGGCTCTGCGGCTTGTCCATTGAGACTCCTCAAATCGTTTGTGGGGGCCTGGAGTCGATGGCCTTGACCAACGCGCGGGTACGCGTCGACGCCGTCATCGCCCTCCAGTCGTTCTCGAACGGCCTGCCGGTGATGGGGCGTCAGGCGTTCGGGGCGCTCACCAGGGCGAGCCACGCGTCGGCCAGCAGGCGGTGGCCGAGTGGGGTGGGGTGCACGCCGTCGGCCGCGATCAGGGCGGGATCGCCCGCCGTCCGGGCGGCCTGGTTGAGCAAGCCGTCGGCGGCCAGCAGGCCCGCGTCGTGCGCGGCGGCGAGGCGGCGGACGGCCTGGATCCGGGCGTCGAGGTCGGCCCGCCAGCCCCACTGCTCCTCCCGCACGGGCACCAGGAACGGCTCGATCAGCACCAGTCGGGGAGCGCAGTGCCCGGACAGGTCTCCGAGCAGCCGGTGGTAGTCCTGCTCCCAGCGGTCGACCGGGCTCGGCAGGCCCCGGTCGTGGCGGCGCCAGGTGTCGTTGACGCCGATCAGGACGGAGACCAGCCCGGGCCGGTGGGCGAGGGTGTCGGTCGGCCAGCGCTCGCGCAGGTCCGCGAGGCGGTCGCCGCCCACGCCCCGGTTGAGCACCACCGGGGTACCGGGGAGCCCGGCGGCGGCCAGCGCGGCGTAGCCGTGGCCGAGGTCTCCGGGGCAGCCGCGGTCGCGGCCGGCCTCGGTGATGCTGTCGCCCTGGAAGAGGACGGTGGTGCGGGGGTGCATGCGGGACTCCTCCCGGAGGGCCCGCCGCCCGGGCTGACGGTCACCGGGCGGCGGGCGGTCAGTGGGTCAGCCCGCCGCGGCCATCGCCTTCGCATGGGCTGCGAAGAGCTGCGCGCCGGCACGGGTGGGGTTGGCGGGGTCGTTGTTCCACATCACCCGGTGGCCGTCGTGGTCGGGGTAGAAGGAGCCGTCGTCGACGCGGGAGGTGAGCAGCCAGAACTGGTCGCCGGCCGCGCCGTTCGCGAGCGCGGCGTCGGTCCAGGCGCGATAGGCGGCGTCGCGGGTCGCGGCGTCGGGGATGTCGCGGGCCGGGTCGATCTGCAGGCCGAACTCCTCGACGACGACGGGTTTGCGGAGCTTGCGGCCGTCGGCGAGATGGTCGGTGATCCAGCGGGTGCCCCATTCGGTGGCGTTGGCGCCGTGCTTGGAGCCGCTGGTCTCCCCCCAGTTCTGCGGGTAGACGTGCACGGTCCCGTAGTCGACGGCGGGCAGGGCGGTGAGCTTGCGCCAGTCGCCGCCCTCGTAGTCGGAGTAGGGATAGTCCGCGTGGCCGGGCTCGCCGTAGAAGCCCTCGTCGCCGACGGCGAGGAGCTGGCGGGGGGCCAGGGCCTTGACGTGGTCGCTCATCTCGCGGGCCCAGCCGAGGAGAGTGGCGCCGGACTTGTCACTGCGGCAGCGCGGCTCGTTGGCGAGCTCCCAGGCCATGACGGTGGGGTCGTCGTCGTAGCGCAGACCGGTGTAGCGGTTGCGGCGCCCGATGACGTGCTTGGCCCAGGCCCGGTAGGCCTTCTTGCAGGTGGCGTCGGTGTAGAAGCGGTCGTGGTGGGTGCCGTCGCCGTAGGAGTCGTCGGGCAGGTCGAGGAACCAGGAGACGTACTGGCGCATGCCGCCGTAGTCGGGCCAGTTGTTGACCAGCGGGAGGACCAGACGGAGACCGAGCCGGCCGGCCTTGTGGACGGCGTAGTCGAGGCTGTCGAAGGCGGCCTCGTCGTACTGGAAAGGCTTGGGCTGGAGGGCTCGGTGGGAGTGGCCGTCGCCGTCGGCGAAGGCCCAGGCGCGGATCACGGTCAGACCCATCGCGGCGGCGTCGTTCAGCACGGCGTCGATCATGTAGTGGGACTGCTGGTGCAGGTAGTAGCAGTTGGTGCCGCCGAAGCGGAACTTCCGCCCGTTCAAGCGCAGTTCACCGTTTCTGGCGGTGACGAACGAGCGCCTTGCGCCGTCCTCGCTGCCGCGGCCCTGCCGCTGCTCGTCGTCCGGGCCGGCGCCAGTGGTGGCGGAGGCGGCGCCGCCGAGCAGCGGGGTGGCGGCGACGCCGAGGGCGACGGCGCCGAGCAGGGTGCGGCGGGCGGTGGTGCGGGGCTGGTCGTTCACGGGTCTCCTCCGGACAAGCGGCGGGTGGGATGGTCCCTGGGGGCGTGAGGGATCGGTCAGCGGGACCGCGGGACCTTCGCGCGGAACAGGGTGGCGTCACCGTCCAGCCGGACGGGTCCGCCGGCAGCGGGCAGGTAGGCGGACCGGCCGGGTCCGAGGGCGGGCCCGTCGTCGACCCGGGCGGTGCCGCGGACGCAGAGCAGGATCTGCGGTCCGTCGTCCACGAGCCGCAGGGGTGCTCCGAGTTCGATCCGGGAGAGGCTGAACTCCTCGGCGGGGGTGAGGAACTCGAGCTCTTCGGGCCCGACGGGGACGGCGGGGACGTGCTGCGGCGCGGTGGGACGGAAGTCGACCACGGCGGCCAGCCCGGCGGTGTCGACGTGCTTGGGGGTGAGGCCGCAGCGCAGCACGTTGTCGGAGTTGGCCATGATCTCGACGCCGAGGCCGTGCAGGTAGGCGTGCGGAACACCGGCGTCCAGGTAGAGGGCCTGGCCCGGGCCCAGCCGGACGTGGTTGAGGAGCATCGCGGCGAGGATCCCCGGGTCGCCGGGGTGGTCGAGGGCGGCGCCCCGGTAGGCGGCCCAGGTGGCCGCGTCCGGGTCGGCACCGGAGGCCAGGTCCGCCAGGGCGGAGGGGAGTTCGGCGGCGGCCTGCTCTCCCCTGGTCCGGTCCTCGGCGAGTGCGCCGGTCAGCACCGTGCGCAGGGCCTGGTCAGCGGGGGCGGTACGCAGCTGCCGGATCCAGGGGTCCAGTACCGGCAGTGCCAGCCGCTCCCAGAGCGCGGCGGTGACCCGCGGGTCGCGGAAGCCGCAGAGTGCCTCGAAGTCGCTCAGTGCGCAGATCAGTTCGGGCTTGTGATGACGGTCGCGGTAGATCCGGTGCGGGGCGTCCAGCGGGATGCCGGCGGCCCGCTCCCCGTCGTACCCGGCCGTCGCCTGGGCGGTCGTCGGGTGGACCTGCACGGAGAGGGCGTGGTCGGCGGCCAGGAGCTTCAGCAGGAAGGGCAGGCGGGGTCCGAAGCGACCGGCCACCCGGCCGCCGAGCTCGTGCTGCGGATCCCGGGTGATGACGGTGTCCAGGCCTTCGCTGCCGTGGCCGCGGTCGATCCGGGCGGGAGCGCCGGGGTGGGCGCCCATCCACAGCTCGGCCTCGGGTACGCCGGTGGGCCGGCGGCCCGTCAGTTCGGCGAGCGCGGTGGTGGACCCCCAGGTGTAGTGGCGGATGGGAGTGGTGAGCAGGTCGGCGGTCATGTCGGTGCTCCGGTGTGCGTGGGCCCCGACCCGTCCCCGGGCTTCCTCACCCTCACGAGGAGTCGGGGACGGGTCGGGAGTCTGTGGAGGGAGTCAGCGGGCCGGTGGCCCGCTGCTGCCGCGCGGCACCAGGACAGGGGTGGAGGCCGGGCCGGTGGGCGGTCGCTGGTGCTCGATGACGTCGAACAGGGTGCGGGCGACAAGGGCTCCGTAGCCGTGGACGTCGTGGCTCATCGCGGACAGCGGGGGGTGGGTGAGCCGGCACAGCTGGGAGTCGTCCCAGGCGATCAGCGACAGGTCGGTGGGTACCCGGAGGCCGAGTTCGGCGGCGACGGCGATGCCGGCCACGGCCATGATGTCGTTGTCGTAGATGATCGCGGTGGGGCGGTCGGCGGAGGCCAGCAGCATCCGGGTGGCCCGGGCGCCGGCCCGGCCGGAGAAGTCGGTGGGCAGGCTGCGCGGCGGCTCCAGGCCGAGCTGTTCGGCGACGGCCTCCAGCGCTCGGGTACGAATGGCCGTGTGGCCGAGTGCCGGGTCGCCGCCGACCCGGGCCAGCCGGCGGTGGCCGAGCATCGCCAGGTAGCGGACAGCGTCCTCGACGGCGGCGCAGTCGTCGGTCCAGACGGCGGCCAGCGCCCCGCCGGCGAGCGCCGGGTGGCCGGCCGCCACGGCGGGCAGGCCGAGCGCGGCTACCGCCGGGACACGGGGGTCGGCCTCGGTGAGGTCGACCAGGACGGCGCCGCCGACGCGGCGGGCGCGCCACCAGGTGCGGTGCACGGCGATCTCCTGCTCGCGATCGCGCACCAGGCGCAGCAGCAGGGTCGCCGAGCGCTCCGCCAGGACGCTCTCGATGCCGGAGATGAACTCCATGTAGAAGGGTTCCAGGCCGAGTTGGTGTGCCGGGCGGGCGAGGACCAGTCCGACGGTCTCGCTGCCGGGGGCGCGCCGGGCCAGGCTGCGGGCGGCTCGGTCGGGTACCCAGCCGAGTTCTTCGGCGGCGGCCCGGATCCGCTGCCGGGTGGGCGCGGACACCCCGGGCCTGTCGTTGAGGGCCAGTGATACGGCGCCGGCGGAGACACCCGCGCGGGCGGCGACGTCGCGGATGGTGACGCGTACGCTCATCGCCGTGCCCTCCTGGCAGTGCTCCGGGCCGGGTTCCGGGCAGTGCTCCGGGCCGGCGGCACCGCGGCGCGGGTGCGGTGCCGCCGGACCGTCGCCCTGGGGAGCCGGTTCACTTGCTGGAGCCGGCGGCGAAGCCGGCGTAGATCAGGCGCTGGAGGGCGAGGAAGACCACCAGCGTGGGCAGGATGACCAGGATGGTGCCGGCGGAGATGATCTCCCAGTTGACGCCGAACGGTCCCTGGAAGCGGAACAGTGAGGTGGAGATGGTGCCCAGGTCGCTGGAGGGCATGTAGAGGAAGGGGATGAAGAAGTCGTTGTAGACGGTCACGCCCTTGACGATCACCACGGTGGCGATGGCGGGCTTGAGCATCGGCAGGATGATCCGCCAGTAGATCGTGAAGCTGTTGGCACCGTCGAGGCGGGCGGCTTCGTCGAGGGAGACCGGGATGGAGCGGATGAACTGCAGGAAGATGTAGATCGAGATGATGTCGGTGCCGAGGTAGAGCAGGATCGGCGCCCAGCGGGTGTTGAACGCGCCCAGGTTGTCGATGATCTGGAAGGTCGCCACTTGGGTGGTGACGCTGGGCACCAGGCTCGCCAGCAGGAAGAGCGCCATGACGAGCTTCTTCAGCCGGAAGTCGAAGCGGTCGATGGCGTAGGCGGTCATCGAGCCGATGACCACCGTACCGGTCACCGAGATCAGCAGGATGAAGGTGGTGTTGAGGAAGGCGGGCAGCATCTTGCCCTGGGTGAAGGCGATGTGGAAGTTCTCGAAGTTGAGCCAGTTGCCCGGCAGGTCGAGCGGGCCGGTGTCGAGGGCCTCCTGACGGGTCTTCAGCGCGGTGAACATGATCACCACGAGCGGGATCAGCACGACGGCGCCGGCCAGGACCAGGGAGAGGTACTTGGCGCCGCCGGCGGCGGCGGACCGGGCGTGGATCCTCCCCGCGGCGCGGGGGTGCCGCGCGGGGGTGACGGGGTCGGTGGTCACGACAGTTCCACCCTCTCCTCCGGCACCAGGCGGCGCTGGATCCAGGTGACGAGCAGGATCAGGACGAGCAGGACGACTGCGCTGGCCGAGGCGAGGCCGTACTTGTCGAACTTGAAGGCCATGTTGATGCTCTGGATGACGAAGGTCTGCGAGCCGTTGGCGCCGCCGGTCATGATGTAGGGGATCTCGAAGACGGCCAGCGAGCCGGAGACGGCGAGGATCGCACTGAGACTGATGACGGGCTTGATGCTGGGCGCGATGATGTGGCGGAACTGCTGCCAGCGGTTGGCGCCGTCGAGCGCGGCCGCTTCGTAGAGGTGGGGCGGGATGGACTGGATGGCGCCGAGGAACAGCACCAGGTTCAGGCCGGTGTAGCGCCACACCGACACGCCGGCCAGCGACGTGTTGACCAGGTCCGGGTCACCCATCCAGAGGTGCTCGCCGTGGACACCGAGGAGCGCGAGCAGGGAGTCCAGGGTGCCGTGGGGCCGGAAGAAGTAGAGGAAGACGAAGCCGATCGCGACGCCGTTGATCAGGTACGGGAAGAAGAGGATGCCCTTGAAGAGGTTCCGGAACCTGGTGTCGAAGCTCAGCACGGTGGCGAAGTAGAGCGCCAGGCAGATCTGCACCACCGCGGCGATCAGGTAGACGCCGCTGACCAGGAACACCTTGAACAGCTCGGGGCGGGTGAACAGGTCGGTGTAGTTCTCGAACCCGACGTTGTTCTTCTCCGGGCTGATGCCGTCCCAGTCGGTGAAGCTGTAGCCGATCATGTCGCCGATCGGCAGGTAGGTGAAGGTCACCAGCAGCCCGAGCGGCACCAGCAGGTAGAGCCACGGGGTGAACCACCAGTGCCTGCGGACGCCCTCGCGCCGGGCGACGCGGTCCCGGACACCCCTGCGCCGGGCGACGCGGCCCCGGTCGGCCGGGGCGGCGGCGAGGGCGGTCCGCGCGGGGGGCTTTCCGGTGCCCCGGTCCCTCTGCAGTGCAGTCATCTTCGTTCCTTCGTAGGTCCTGGCGTCCGGTGAGCGGCACGGCCCGGCCCCGATGTCAGAGCGGATGGGCCCGGGCCGCGCCGCTCGGTCCCGTAGGTCAGCCGACCGTCTTCTGCGACTCGGACCACTTCTTGTTGAGCTCGGCGAAGTAGCTCTTCTGGTCGCCGGCGGCGGCGCCGCGGGCGACGTCGACCAGCTTCTGCCGGTAGTCCGGGGCGTCCAAGTTGATCTCCGCGCCCTTGTCGATCTTCTTGACCGCGGCCAGCTTCTCCTGGTTCTGGCTGATCATCCGCACGCCCTTCTCGATGAAGGGCTTGAGCGCGCTGGGGAGTTCGGTGCCCTTGACGGAGGAGATGCCCTGCTCGTTCTGAGCGGCACCGGACTTGTTGACGAACCAGTCGATCCAGGCCCGGGCCGCTTCCTGGTTCTTGGAGTGCTTGTTGATCGCGTACTTGTAGTCCGGCTGCAGGACGGTGCACGGAGTGCCGGTCGTCGAGGGGAAGGGCATGTAGCCGATGTCGTCCGGGTTCGCGCCGGCCTTGGAGGCGGCATCGCGCACCTGCGCGATGGACCAGGAGCCGAGGTACATCGACCCGACCTTGCCGGTGGCCAGCAGGACCTTCGAGTTGTCCCAGTTGGTGGTGGTCGGGTCCTCCTCGGAGAGCTTCTCGTGGACGACCGAGTACAGCAGGCTGTCGATGGTGAAGATGTCGTTGCCGCCGGTCCACGGCAGCGGTGTGGTGGCCATGGCGTCCTTGGCCCCGGGGTCGCAGCTCGGGGAGCTGACCGCGTCGGTCCACTGCCGCAGCGGCCAGCCGTCGTGGTAGTTGGTGTAGTACGGGGTGGCGGCGCCCTTGGCCTTGAGGGCCTTCAACGCGGTGACGAACTCCTCCGGCGTCTTCGGCCACTCGGTGACGCCGGCGTCCGCCCAGACCTTCTTGTTGTAGACGAAGCCGGTCACCGTGCCGTAGTTGGCGATGCCGTAGACCTTGCCGGCCACCGTCGAGTAGTCGGTCCACTGGTACTGCTTCGACAGCTCGGCGGCCTCGCCCAACGGCGAGAAGAAGTGGGGGAACTGGGCGATCGACAGGTCCGAGGGGATCGGCAGCACGTCACCGTAGTTCTCGGTGTTCATGCGGATCTTGACTTCGCCCTCGTAGTCCTTCATCCCCTCGAACTTCACCTTGACGTTCGGGTAGACCTTCTTGAACTCGGCGGCGTACTTGTCCAGGATGCCCTCGCCGAGCTGGTCCGTGCGGTTCGTCAGGACCGTGATCGAGCCCGACACCTTGGCCGGGTCGGCGTTGACCGTCGGGACCGAGGAAGCGCCGTCGCCGCCGTTGCTGCTACACGCCGTGAGCACCACCGTGGTCGCGGCCGCGACGGCCACCCATCCTCTTCGCATCTCGCTCATCCTTCGTGCTGATCGTCTTGTGACACGGGGGGAGGCAACACCCAGCAGGTCTGGCCGGTCTCCCTGGCTGCTGGACGCTTAACGTAGACGTCACTTCGCCGTCATGTCCATAGAGCGGTCAACATTGATATCCACCAGCTCTGTGTCCAATCAAGGTGCTCTTTACTAAAACATTGCCTAACAAGATATCGAATCGTCCTTGATGCCCGATCGCGACCGGCGGGCGCTGGACAACGTTGTCGCGGTGGATCAGAATCACCGGGATCGCCCCGGGGGCGCCCCGTCGAGCACTGCGGTGCCCCCCTGTCACACATGCGGAGAAGTTACAATGAGTTACGACATGGCCGCTCCCGCGACGACACCCGGACCTGCTGGGCCGGCCCCGGGCGGCGCCCTGGCGGGACCGCTGATCGCGGCTGTCGACATCGGTGGCACCAAGATCGCGGGCGGCCTGGTCGACACCGACGGCACACTGCTCCACCAGCTCCAGGTGCCCACCCCCGCCGACGGTGACCGGCACGAGCTGATGGCCGCCGTCGACCACGTCCTCGACGACCTCGCCCGCCTCCCCGCCTGGCAGCGCGTCCGGGCCCTCGGCGTCGGCAGCGCCGGCCCCGTCGACATCGCCGCCGGCACCGTCAGCCCGGTCAACCTGCCCGGCTGGCGCGGTTTCCCGCTGCGCTCCGAGGCCGCCGAGCACCCCGCCGTCCGCGGCCTTCCGGTCGTACTCGGCGGCGACGCCGTCGCCATGACCGCGGCCGAACACTGGCGCGGCGCCGCCCGCCCCTTCCGCAACGCACTGTGCCTGGTGGTCTCCACCGGCGTGGGCGCCGGGCTGGTGCTCGACGGCCGCCTGCACACCGGCGCCACCGGCAACGCCGGGCACCTCGGCCACATCAGCATCGACTACCGGGGCCGCCCCTGCCCCTGCGGCTCCCGCGGCTGCCTCGAAGGACTGGCCTCCGGCACCGCCATCGCCCGCACCGCCGCAGAACTCGGCTGGCGGCCAGGCCCGGACGGCGTCGCCACCGCAGGCGCGGTCGCCGTCGCCGCCCGGGCCGGCGACCCGCTCGCCCTGACCGCCTACGACCGCGCCGCCCTGGCGCTGGCTGCCGGGATCGCCGCCACCGCCACCCTCGTCGAGATCGAGGCCGCGGTGATCGGCGGCGGCGTGGCCAGGGCCGGCTCCGTCCTCTTCGACCCGCTCACCCGCCACCTCGCCTCGTACGCCACCCTGTCCTTCGCCCGCGGACTGAGCCTGGTGCCCGCGCACCTGGGCACCGACGCCGGTCTGGTCGGCGCCGCCGCCCTCGCCCTCCCGGCCCTGCCCGCCCACCGCTGACGCCCTTGGCCTTCCCGCCAGCCCGCCGGACGACGGCGCCGACCCGCGCCGGCCCTGCCCTCCGAACCCGGATCCCCACCCGGCCGACCGCCCGGGGATCGGCGGAGAAGGCCCCGCCGCCTGCGAGATGAGCGGCGGGCGCGCGGCGGTCCGCCGGCCGGACGACCTGACAGGATGTACCGGGAACGCGTGCACGCGCGTCGCCGGGCCACCAGCCGTCGGAGGGGAACAGCATGCAGCACCGGGTGACGATCCGAGACGTCGCCGCCCGCGCCGGGGTCTCCGCCGGCGCCGTCTCGCTCGCCCTCAACGACCGGCCCGGCGTCTCGCAGGAGACCCGCCGCCGCATCACCGAAGCCGCCCGCGAACTCGGCTGGTCCCCCAATCTCGCCGCCCGTTCACTGGCCCGCGGTCCCCGGGTGCACACCATCGGCATGGCGATCAGCCGCGAGGCCGTGGCCGAGGGTCTCGACGCCCTCCACATGGCGCTCATCGGCGGCATCGAGAACGTCCTGTCGGAACGCCCCTGCTCCCTGCTGCTCCGCCTCACCGCCAGCAGGGAGATGGAGATCGCCCTCTACAAGCAGTGGTGGCAGTCCGGCCAGGTCAACGGAGCGGTGCTGACCGGGGTGACCGCGGACGACCCCCGGATCGAGCCGACCCACCGTCTGGGCATGCCGGTGGTCGCCGTCACCCACCCCGACCACAGCGGGCCCTTCCCGGCGGTCTGGATGGACGAAGCGGCGGCGATCACGGAGGCCGTGCGCTACCTCGCCGTCCTGGGGCACCGCCGGATCGCGCACATCACGGGCCCGGCCAGGCTCGGCAGCGCGCTGGTCCGCTCGCGGGCGTTCGAGGACGTCGCCGTCGAACTGTCTCTCCAGGACCACCGCCACGTCCCCACCGACCTGTCCGCGCACCAGGGCGCCAGAGCCACCCGGGAACTGCTCGCCTCGGATCGGCCGCCGACCGCGATCGTCTACGACAACGACATCATGGCCGTGGCCGGCCTGGCCGTCGCCGCCGAGTTGGGCCTGCGGGTCCCCGAGGACGTGTCGCTCGTCGCCTGGGACGACTCCGACCTGTGCCAGATCACCAGACCCGGACTGTCCGCCCTCAGTCACGACCCGTTCGCGTTCGGCTCCGAGATCGCGCGGTGCCTGCTCGAACTGCTGGACACCGGACGGGCCGATTCCCGCATCTCCGGTACGCCCGTCCTGGTCCCGCGCGGTACCACCGGCCCGCCGCCGCGCCGGCCGTGAGCCCGGCCCGTACTCAGGGCCGGGCCGCTGGGAGGGGTGGCGCGGCAGTGCTTCCGCGGGGTGTCAGCTGCGGGGCGGTGTCTTCGTAACCGCCGCTCTTCTGCCCCGAGATCAGCGCCAGCAGGGTCCGGGCGGCGTGCGCGCCGTAGGCGTGGATGTCCCGGGTCAACGCGGTCAGCGCGGGGCGTACCACCTGGACGAGTGGGGAGTCGTCCCAGGCGACGATCGACAGGTCCCCGGGCACCTGGAGTCCGATCTCCTGGGCGACCGACAGGCCGGCCACGGCCATGATGTCGTTGTCGTACAGGATCGCGGTGGGCCGGTCGGGGGTGAGCAGCAGACGCCGCGTCGCCCGCGCACCCTCCACGCCGGTGTAGTCGGTGTGGACGACCGGCGCGGCCTCCAGCCCCAACTCCTGGCACACGGTGGTGAAGGCCACGTCACGCAGTGAGGTGTGCACCAGGCCGGTGAGCCCGGCGACCCGGCCGACCCGGTGATGGCCCAGCGCCGCGAGGTACTCCAGCGTCTCGCGGATCGCCGCGGCGTCGTCGGACCACACCGGGGTCAGGCCGCCCGAGCCGGACGGGTGACCGATGACGACCGTCGGCAGGCCGAGCTCCTCCAGGGCCGGCACCCGCGCGTCGTCCTCCCGCAGGTCCACCAGAATCGCACCGTCGATCTGCCGCTCGCCCCACCAGCGCCGGTACGCCTCCAGTCCGCGTTCGTGGTCGGAGACCACCTGGAGCGCCAGCGAATAGGAGGCGTCGGACAGGATGTTCTCGATCCCACCGATCAGCTCCATGAAGAACGGCTCGGTCCCCAGCATCCGGGCCGGCCGCGCCAGCGCCAGACCCACCGCCGATGACTTCGCCCCGCTCAGCGCCCGGGCGGCGCTGTTGCGCACGAACCCGATCTCCTCGGCGACCTCCGCGATCCGGGCCCGGGTCGCCTCCGAGACGCCCGGCTGGCCGTTGAGCGCGTTCGAGACGGAGACCTTCGAGACGCCGACGATCTTGGCGATGTCGGCGATCGTCGGCCGTCGCCCGGCCGGACGCTGCTGCGGGGACACCTGATCCACGAGGACCCTTCTGAACGGCTGGGGCAGAGCTTGCGCCCCCAAGCTACTACGGGCCAGGCCGTCCGCAGAAGCCGCCCCGGCATGCCAGGGAAAACCGGTTAACCAGCGGTTTACAGCGAGCGGTGACCACGATGGTGCCCCTCGGAGTGAAGCGGTTAACTCGACGAGCGCGGTAGCCGGACGCACCGGCGGCCGCCTCGGCGCGACCGCCGCCGCCTCCGGTCGCGCCCCCGCGGTCCGAGGTGGCGCGCCGGTGCCGCTCAACGGACGGCCTGCCGCACACCAGTGATCGACCGCAGCTGGCGAACCGGTAAAGAAACGGCACTAAACTCCACGCTCGCCGTCAACGATCAGCGAGCTCCCCCAGGCTCAATGGCCCGCCCCAGCAGGGGCTTCATCGCTCGACCGGGCCCACAAACCTCACCTAACCGGTTTATGGACAGGTTCAGTAGGAGGGGCTACGGTTGCTCCCACCCGCCTTCGGAACCACCCCCACAGCGAATGGAGCCGCACGATGAAGGACGTCACCCAGCTCGACCAGGGCTGGGCCCTGCACCACGCGGGGAGTCGGCTCCCCGCCGCCGTGCCCGGCTGCGTCCACACCGATCTGCTGGCCGCCGGTCTGATCCCGGACCCGTTCCTGGAGGCCAACGAGACGGCCGTCGCCTGGGTCAGCCGCCAGGACTGGACCTACACCCTGCACCTGCCGGACCACGGCACCCGGCACGAGCGCACCGACCTGGTCTTCGAAGGGCTCGACACCGCCGCCACCATCACTCTCGGCGGCACGGAACTCGGCTCCACCCGCAACATGCACCGCGGCTACCGCTTCGACGCCACCGGCCTGACCGGCGAGCTGGCGGTGCGCTTCACCAGCGCCTACCGTGAGGCCGAGCGGGTGCGCGCCCTGGTCGGCGACCGCCCCAACGTCTATCCGGAGCCGTTCCAGTACATCCGCAAGATGGCCGCGAGCTTCGGTTGGGACTGGGGCCCGACCCTGCCCGGTGCCGGCATCTGGCGACCGGCCCGGATCGAGCGCTGGTCCACCGCCCGACTGGCCCGGGTGCGCCCGCACACCACCGTCGACGGCGCCACCGGCACCGTCGAACTCCACCTCGACCTGGAGCGCACCACCACCGGCGCGGCCCGCGAGCTCACGGCCACCGCCACCATCGGCGACCACACCGCCACGGTCGCCTTCCCGGTCGGCCAGGACACCGCCGTCATCGTCCTGGATGTCCCCGACCCCGCGCTCTGGTGGCCGCGCGGCTACGGCGACCAGGCCCTGTACGACCTCGACGTGACGCTCGCCGACGCGCAGGGGCCGCTCGACAGCTGGCACCGCCGCGTCGGCTTCCGCACCATCGAGCTCGACACCTCCGACGACGAACACGGCAGCGGCTTCACCCTGGCGGTCAACGGCGTCCGCCTGTTCGTCCGGGGCGTCAACTGGATCCCCGACGACACCCTGGTCAGCCGGGTCACGCCCGAACGCTACCGGGAGCGCCTCACCCGCGCCGCCGAGGCCAACGTCGACCTCGTGCGGGTCTGGGGCGGCGGCATCTACGAGGACGAGGCCTTCTACGACACCTGCGACGAACTCGGCCTGATGGTCTGGCAGGACTTCCTCTTCGCCTGCGCCGCCTACCCCGAGGAGCAGCCGCTGCGCGGCGAGATCGAGGCCGAGGCCCGCGAGAACGTCGTCCGCCTCATGCCGCACCCCTCACTGGTGCTGTGGAACGGCAACAACGAGAACCTCTGGGGCTTCCGCGACTGGGGCTGGGAGACCGAACTCGCCTCGGCCTCCTGGGGCGAGGGCTACTACCTCGGCGTGCTGCCCCGCATCGTCGCCGAACTCGACCCCACCCGCCCCTACACGGCCGGCAGCCCCTGGTCCGGCAGCTGGGACCACCACCCCAACGACGTCGACCACGGCACCCACCACTCCTGGGAGGTGTGGAACCGCCAGGACTACGCCGAGTACCGGGCCACCGTCCCCCGCTTCGTCGCCGAGTTCGGCTGGCAGGCCCCGCCCGCCCACGCCACCCTGCGCCGCGCCCTGCCCACCGAAGAACTGGCCGCCGACTCCCCCGGCATGCTCCACCACCAGAAGGCCGAGGACGGCAACGGCAAGCTCGACCGCGGCGTCGAGCGCCACTTCGACCTCCCCACCGACTTCGACCGCTGGCACTACCTCACCCAGGTCGTCCAGGCCCGCGCCGTCGCCGCCGGCATCGAGCACTGGCGCTCCCACTGGCCCCGCTGTGCGGGGACCGTCGTCTGGCAGCTCAACGACTGCTGGCCGGTCTCCTCCTGGGCCGCCATCGACGACGACGGCCGCCTCAAGCCGCTCTGGTACGAGCTGCGCCGCGTCTTCGCCGACCGACTCATCACCATTCAGCCGCCCACCGGCGACGCCGCCCCGACCCTCGCCCTGGCCAACCAGGCAGCCCAGCCCTGGCACACCGTCGTCACCCTGCGCAGGGTCTCCGCCGACGGCACCACCGCCACGACCACCGAACTGCCGGTGACCGTCGAAGCCCGCTCGGTGCTGCGCCTGCCGGTACCGAACGCGCTGGCGCCGACGGCCGGCTCGACCAAGGAGTTCCTGGCCGCCGACGCCGACGACCTGCGTGCGGTGCACTTCCCGGTACCGGACAAGCACTTCGACTACGCGCGGCCCGAGTTCGACGTGACCGTGGAGCCGGTGGCCGGCGACGACACGGCCCGCGACATCGTGGTCACCGCCCACACCCTCGTCCGCGACCTGCTGCTGCAGGCGGACCGGCTGGCACCCGACGCGGTCGCCGACCGAGGCCTGCTGACGCTGCTCGCGGGCGAGCGGGCCCGGATCCGGATCACCGGAGCGCACGGCATCGACGCCGACACCGCCCGCGCCGCCCTGTACTGCGTGGAACCCGCGTGACCAGGTCCACCTGACGCGCCGCTTGGCGGCTCGCTGCTACCGGGCTCCCACCGCCGGCAGCAGCGAGCCGCCAAGCGCTTCGCCGCCCCCACCATGGTCGACGCCACCACCTGGCAGAGCAGCGGCGTCACCTGCCCCTGACCCACACACACCCGGGTGCCGCCGGGCCGCGCCGCTCCCGACGCGGTCGCGGGCCGCCGTACTCGCGGGCCGCGACCGCTCCCCGACCCTGCCGAGGGGCACCGGTGGTGTTCGGCCGGCGGGCCGGCGCTGGCGCGCACGCCGGGCGGCGGGCGTACGGGGCGGGGGGGGATCG
>NZ_JBEXYD010000013.1:0-162404 GCF_040630735.1 Kitasatospora sp. NPDC005748 | reverse complement strand
GACACCCCCGTCATCACCCTCGACGCCCGACGACGCGACAGCGCCAAGAGCGCCCTCATCACCCTCGTCGAACACGCCCTCCTCGCCCGCCTGCGGTGAACGGGGCGGCCACCGGGGCGGTGCGGCCACCGGACCAGGGGGTCCGTGGGCCGCACCGCCCGGGGGCTCACCCGGCGGACGGCTCCAGGCCGGCCCGCAGCAGGCCGTAGGTGTAGGCGTCGTCCAGGGCCAGCCAGGACGCGGCGATCACGTTGTCGGCCACCCCGACGGTGGACCAGCTGGTGGTGCCGTCGGTGGACTCGATCAGTACCCGGGTCTTGGAACCGGTGCCGTGCTGGCCCTCCAGGATGCGGACCTTGTAGTCGACCAGCTCCAGCTTGGCCAGCTGCGGGTAGATCCGCTCCAGCGCGGTGCGCAGCGCCTTGTCCAGCGCGTCGACCGGGCCGTTGCCCTCGCCGGTGGCGATCCGGCGCTCGCCCTTGGCCCAGACCTTGACCGTCGCCTCGTTGCCCGCGAAGCCCTGCGGCCCCTGCTCGCTGATGGTCCGCCAGGACTCCAGGGTGTAGAAGCGCTCGCGGCTGCCGCGCACCTCGTCACGGAGCAGCAGCTCGAAGGAGGCGTCGGCGGACTCGTAGGTGTAGCCGAGGTTCTCCTGCTCCTTGACCCTGACGACCACCCGGCCGGCCAGGTCCCGGTCGCTGGACAGGTCGTAGCCGAGCTCCTTGCCCTTGAGCTCGACCGAGGCGCGGCCGGCCATGTCGGAGACCAGCATCCGCATGGTGTTGCCGACCGTCTCCGGGTCGATGTGCTGGTAGAGGTCCGGGTCGACCTTGATCGCGGAGGCGTGCAGACCGGCCTTGTGCGCGAAGGCGGAGTGGCCGACGTACGGCTGGTGGGTGGAGGGCGTCAGGTTGACCACCTCGGCGACCGCGTGCGAGATCCGGGTCATCTCGGCCAGGCTGCCGGGCGGCAGCACCCGGCGGTCGTACTTGATCTCCAGCGCGCCGACCACCGGGAAGAGGTTGGCGTTGCCGACCCGCTCGCCGTAGCCGTTGGCGGTGCACTGGACGTGGGTGGCGCCCGAGTCGACCGCGGCCAGCGTGTTGGCGACGGCGCAGCCGGTGTCGTCCTGGGCGTGGATGCCGATCCGGGCACCGGGCTTGTAGGTCGCGGAGTCGGCGAGGACGTCGGCGACGATGTCGCGGACGCCGGCCGGCAGCATCCCGCCGTTGGTGTCGCAGAGCACCACCACGTCGGCACCGGCCTCGTGCGCGGCGCGGACCACCGCCAGGGCGTAGGCGCGGTTGGCCTGGTAGCCGTCGAAGAAGTGCTCGCAGTCGATGAACACCCGGCGGTCCTGGGAGCGCAGGTAGGCCACGCTGTCCCGGATCATCTCCAGGTTCTCGTCCAGCGTGGTGCGCAGCGCCAGTTCGACGTGCCGGTCGTGGGCCTTGGCGACCAGGGTGATCACCGGGGCGCCGGAGGTCACCAGGGCGGCCAGCTGCGGGTCCTCGGCCGCCTTGCCGCCGGCCCGCCGGGTGGCGCCGAAGGCGACCAGCTGGGCGTGCCGGAGGTCCAGTTCGGCGGCGGCCCGGGCGAAGAACTCGGTGTCCCGCGGGTTGGCGCCGGGCCAGCCGCCCTCGATGAACCCGACCCCGAACTCGTCCAGATACCGGGCAATGGTCAGCTTGTCGGCCACCGTGAGGTTGATGCCCTCGCGCTGCGCGCCGTCGCGCAGGGTGGTGTCGAAGACGTGGAAGCTGTCGTCGGTGCGGTTGCTGGCCTGGGTCATGGCCCTGGGTCTCCGTTCCGGGAGGTTGGTACTGCTCTGCCGGTTCTGATCCGGCTCCACTGTCCAGCATCCCGCGCGCGCCCGGTGTCGCTCGGCCCCTTGTGGGGGCTCCGGCCGGTCCGGGGGTGTGCCGTTCGGGCCGGGCCCGAAAAGCAAAAGACCCCTCGCGGGTGCGAGAGGTCTGCGCGCGGGTCTGGACGCTGGTGGTCGCTCCGCATCGGGTACTGCGGAGCGGTCACTGCGGACCGGCGCGCCTGCTGCTAATGATCAGCGAAAGCGAGGACACGCTCGCAGTGTGGCACACCCTCCGGAGTCCGGCCCGGCCGTCTCGCGATCCGAAACGGCACGGGCCGGGGCGGCTCCGGATCAGACGATCTTGTGCAGCCAGCCGTGGGTGTCGGGGCGCTGGCCGCCCTGGATGGCCAGCAGCGCCCGGCGCAGCTCCATGGTGGTCGGGCCGGGCTCGCCGGCGCCGACGGTCCAGTCCCCGCCGCGGGACTTGACCGAGCCGACCGGGGTGATGACGGCGGCGGTGCCGCACGCGAAGACCTCGGTGAGGGTGCCGTCGGCGTTGCCCCGCTTCCACTCCTCGGTGGAGATCTTCCGCTCCTCGACGGCGTAGCCGAGGTCGGCGGCGAGCTGGAGCAGCGAGTCGCGGGTGATGCCGGGGAGCAGCGCGCCGGAGAGCTCGGGGGTGACGATCGTCGCGTCCTTGCCCTCGCCGAAGACGAAGTACAGGTTCATCCCGCCCATCTCCTCGATCCACCGGTGCTCGGCGGCGTCGAGCCAGACCACCTGGTCGCAGCCCTTGGCGGCGGCCTCGGCCTGGGCGACCAGCGAGGCGGCGTAGTTGCCGGCGCACTTGGCGGCACCGGTGCCGCCCGGCGCGGCGCGGACGTAGTCCTCGGAGAGCCAGACCGAGACCGGCTTGACGCCACCGGAGAAGTAGGCGCCGGCCGGCGAGGCGATGATCATGAAGAGGTAGGAGTTGGCCGGGCGCACACCCAGGCCCACCTCGGTGGCGAACATGAAGGGCCGCAGGTAGAGGCTCTGCTCCTGCTCGTTCGGCACCCAGTTCTGCTCCTGCTGGACCAGGTGCTCGACGGCCTCGACGAAGGTCTCGATCGGCAGCTCCGGCATGGCCAGCCGGCGGGCGGAGGCCTGGAAGCGGGCGGCGTTGGCCTCCGGGCGGAAGGTCGCGATCGAGCCGTCGGCCTGGCGGTAGGCCTTCAGGCCCTCGAAGATCGACTGACCGTAGTGCAGCGTCATGTTCGCCGGGTCGATCTCCAGCGGCGCGTACGGCGCCAGCTGGGCGTCGTGCCAGCCCAGGCCCTCGGTCCACCGGATGGTGACCATGTGGTCGGTGAAGATCCTCCCGAAGCCGGGGTTGGCCAGCCGGGCCTCGCGCTCCGCGTCGGACAGCGGGTGCGCGGAGGGCTTGAGGTCGAACGTGATGGGCGCCTGGGTGGGCGTGCTCATGGCTGTGTGTCCTTCACCGTGGGGTTGGTCCGGGCCGCCTCCGTCGGGTGAACGTTTCGGCGAACGAACGCACGACGGCACGGCCCACTGTCGATACTCGCATCCAGAGGGCCGTGCCGAACAGCTGTCGACCCCAGGAGGAGTCGGCGGCCGCGGTTGTGCGCTTGTGCGCCCCGGCCCCTTCGGCCGGAACACCGCTTGTCGGATCCGGCCTCCCGGCCTGATCCCGCGTGTCGGATCCGGCCTGTCAGCCGGATACTCGGGTGGCGAGCGCGTCGCCGACCTGGGAGGTGCTGCGGGTGCCGGTGCGCTCGGTCAGGTCCGCGGCGACCGCGGCCTCGACCGCGGCGGCCTCGGCGGCGAAGCCGAGGTGCTCCAGCAGCATGGCGACCGAGAGCACGGTGGCGGTCGGGTCGGCCTTGCCCTGGCCCGCGATGTCCGGGGCGGAGCCGTGCACGGGCTCGAACATCGACGGGAAGTCGCCGCTCGGGTTGATGTTGCCGCTGGCGGCCAGGCCGATCCCGCCGGTGACGGCGGCGGCCAGGTCGGTCAGGATGTCGCCGAACAGGTTGTCGGTGACGATCACGTCGAACCGCTCGGGCTGGGTGACGAAGAAGATGGTCGCCGCGTCGACGTGCAGGTAGTCGGTGGTGACCTCGGGGAACTCCCGGCCGACCTGCTCGAAGATCCGCGTCCACAGGTGACCGGCGTGCACCAGCACGTTGTTCTTGTGGACGAGGGTCAGCTTCTTGCGCGGCCGCGCCTGGGCCCGGCGGTAGGCGTCGCGGACGACCCGCTCGATGCCGTAGGCGGTGTTCAGGCTGACCTCGGTGGCCACCTCGTGCTCGGTGCCGGTGCGCAGCGAGCCGCCGTTGCCGACGTACGGGCCCTCGGTGCCCTCGCGGACGACCACGAAGTCGATCGCGGGGTCACCGGCCAGCGGCGACGCCACGCCCGGGAAGAGCCGGCCCGGCCGCAGGTTGATGTGGTGGTCGAAGGCGAACCGCAGCTTCAGCAGCAGCCCGCGCTCCAGCACGCCGGACGGGACGCTCGGGTCGCCGATGGCGCCGAGCAGGATCGCGTCGTGGGTCTTCAGCTCCGCCAGCACGCTGTCCGGCAGCGTCTCGCCGGTGCGGTGGTAGCGCCGGGCGCCGAGGTCGTACTCGGTGGTCTCCAGCTTCACGTCGGCGGGCAGCGCCGCGCCAAGGACCTTGAGGCCTTCGGCCACCACTTCCTGGCCGATGCCGTCACCGGGAACTACTGCGAGACGAATGGTGCGAGACATGCTCGGACCCTACTCCGCCGTCCCAGGGGCTGACACTTCGCGTCCACTATCCGGACGATCGATCCGGCACGCAGTCGTCGAGCGCGCGCTCCAACCGCTTGAGGGTCGCCCTATGGAACAGCGTCTGCGGAATCGCGAAGATCAGGCTCCCGTCGAGCAACTCGGTGTGCGGCGGGAGATCCGGCAGCCGGTCGAGGTCCTCGGCGGTGTACCCGCCGACCGGGGGCGGAGCCAGTCGAGGTACGGCTCGATGCTCATGATCCTCCCGTACGGGCATCCTGACGGACGCTCTCAGGCTACTCGGCGGGATCCCGCCGGACGTCACTCCCACGAGGGAGCGCGGGAGGCGGAACCCGCGCCCGGGGCGCGTCTATGCTCGCGACGAACTGGTCCGGCATTCCTCGTGGAACGGGGCGAATCACCATGGCCGAGCGACGGCGGGAGGAGTTGGCCTGCGGGGTCGCGGCGGGCCTGGGCATGGCCGGGTACGCGCTCGCCGCCGCCCTGCGCGGGGCCTGGCCGCCCGGGGCCGCGGAGACGGCGGTGCCGTTCCACGCCCAGCTGTGGGACCTCGTCCACGGCGAGACCACCGGGGACCTGCTGTTCACCTGGAACAGCGGGTACGGCGCGCCGTTCCTGGCCGACTTCTTCGCCTACCTGATGAACCCGTTCTCCTGGCCGGCCGCGCTGCTGCCGCGCGACCAGGCCCAGCTCGCGGTCTTCCTGGTGGCGCTGGGCAGCATCGGCCTGGGCACCGGCCTGATGACCCACGCGCTGGGCCGCCTGCACGCCGGCCCGCACTGGCTGCGGGCGGTCGCCGCCCTCGGCTACGGGCTCTGCGCCTGGGTGCCGACCGTGGGCGGGACGGCCCCGATGTGGCTCTGGGGCCTGGTCTCGCTGCCGCTGCTCGTCCTGGCCGGCGACTGGTGCCTGCACGAGCGCCGCTGGGTGGCCGGCACCCTCTGCGTCGCCCTCGCCTGGGCGGGCAACCTCTACACCGCCGCGATGGCCACCATCACGGCCGGCCTGGTGCTCGCGGTGCGGCTGGCGGCCGTCCGGCGGCCGTTCAAGGCCGTGGTCCGGGTGACCGGTCGGGCGGTCACCACGGCCGGCCTCGGGGTGCTGCTCGCCGCGCCGGTGCTGTTCGTCGGCGTCCGGGCCGCCCAGGAGGCGCAGCCCGAGTCCCCCGTCCAGCCGCTCGGCCCGTCCGGGCTCGGCGGGCACCTCGCCCAGTTGCTGCCCGGCACCCAGAGCGGGCGGCCGCTGCCGGACGTCTCGATCGGCCTGCTCGGCCTGCTGCTGGTGGCCGGGCTGCCGTTCAACCGGCGGGTGCGGCCCCGGGAGCGGATCGTCTGGTGCGCCCTGCTGGCCGTGGTGGTGCTGAGCTTCGTCTGGACGCCGACCGTGCTGGTCTGGCACGGCCTGGCCATCCCGGCCGGCGGCCCCTACCGGGCGGCCTTCGTGCTCAGCGGGCTGCTGGTGCTGGCCGGCTGGGTCTCGCTGGTGCACCGGCCCGACACCCCGACGCTGCTCGGCGGCGCCGCCGTGACCGCCCTGGTGGCCGGGATCGCGGCGGCGCACCGCTCGGTGCACGGGTCGACCTGGGCCCTCCTCGCGCTGGGCGGCGCGGTGCTGCTCACCGCGCTGTGGACCCTGGAGCACCGGCACACCGACCGCCGGGCGGGCGCCGCCGCGACCGCCGTCCTGGGCGCCGCGGTGCTCGGCGGAGCGGTCTGGTCGGCCTACGCCGCGCTGGGCACGCCGGCCGCCGGGACGCCTTCGGGCGCCGCCGTCCGGGCCGCGCACGCGGCGCTGCGGCAGGCCGCCGACTGGCCGCGGGCCCGGAGCGACCCGGGACCGCACGCCTTCACCCCGAACGACCCGCTGCTGCTCGACGGCCAGGGCGGCGGCTACTCCAGCGGGTCCCTGCCCACCGTCACCGCGCTGCTGCTGCACGACCTGGGCGCCGGCTGGTCGGCCGGCGGGCGGCTCACCCGGAGCGTCACGGACCCGGTCGGACGGGCACTGTTCGCCGTCCGGACCCAGCTCGCCGACGGGCCGGCGCCGAACGGCTTCACGGTCACCCGGTCCGCCGCTCCCCCGCTGGTCACCGTCCTCCCGGCGGGCTCCGCCCCGGACACCTCCTCGGTCTGGTCGCGCCAGGAGTCGCTGCTCGGCGGCCCGGTCTACGACGTCCCCGGGCTGGTCCCGGCCGGCGGTCCGGAGCCGGCGGAGCACGGCAGCAGCGGCTGGTCCGTCCCCGCCACCCCCGCCGGTTCGGACGGCACCGCGTTCACCGCGGCCTGCACCCCGGGCGCCACCGCGTACTTCCACGGGGTCTGGTTCGACGGCACGGTGAGCGGCCTCGCCACGACCTACCGCAGCGACGGCGAGCAGCCGACCACCGCCGTGCCGATCCACGAGCTGGGGACGGTGCCCGCCGACGGCGTGGTGCGGGTGGTGCTGCGCGCGGACGCCGTCACCCAGGTCCCGGCCCGGCCGGTCGGCTGTCTGCGGCCCGGCGCGCTGGACGCGGCCGTCGCGCGGCTCACCGCGACCGGCGCCCGCTCGGTCACGGCCGGCGGGCACACCCTGGCCGCCGTCCTCCCGCCCGGCAGCACCGGGACGGCGCTGCTCTCCGTCCCGGCCACCGCGGGCTGGACCTGCGCGACCGGCGGCGGCCGGCCCACCGCGCCCACCTCCGTCCTCGGCATGATCGGTGTCCCGCTCGGCGCCGGCGCGGACCGGATCAGCTGCTCGTTCCGGCCGCCCGGTCTGACCGAGGGGTTGCTCCTCGCGCTGGCCGCGGCCGCCGTCACCACCCTGACCGGGGTCTTCGGCCGGCTCCGCCACCGGCCCACCCGCACACCGCGCCGGATCCGCCGGGCCGCCCACCGGGGGCGCGCCGACGGGTAGCGATGCCGGAGGCCGTCACCGCGTGCGGTGACGGCCTCCGGCGGGGCGGGGCGGGTCGGGACGGAGCGGTCAGGGGAGGGCGAGGACCTGGCCCCGGTGGCCGTCCCGGTTGAAGTGGTGGAGCAGGAGCAGCCGGGAGGTGTCCCCGTCGGCGCGCCGGACGTCGAGGACGGTGCCCGGCGGGAGGGCGGCGGCCACCGCGGCGGGGCCGCCGGGACCGGTGCGGACGTCCAGGGCCGGGTGCAGCACGTCGACCGCGAGGGTGGGCCTGGTGCCGCGCAGGCCGACGGCGGAGAACGCCTCGGCCGGGTCGGGCTTCCCCGAGGTGGCGACACCGGTCCAGAGCCCGTAGCGGACGGTGCTGTGCCCGGCGCGCACCCCCGGCAGGGCGGCGAGGCGCACCGGCAGCACCAGGACGTCGCTGTCCAGTAGCGCGGTGTCGGTGTCCCCCCAGCGGGCGTTCAGCGGCTGGACGTCCAGCTCGGCGCCGCTGCGGGCGTCCACCGACCGGGCGACCAGGACGTCGCTGCCGGGCTGCCGGTCCGCCTTGACGAAGACGTCGGTGGCGCCGTCCCCGTCGGTGTCCAGCGAGGCCCGGACGGCGAAGACGCCGACCGGGGTGGCGGCGGGCGCCCAGAACTGCGCGGCGAGGTAGAGCATGCCCTGCTCGTCGCCGACGGCGGGCGCGTCGGAGGCCGCGCCGACCGCGCGCAGGTTGGCCGCCCGGTCGCCGGGGCGCTCGACGCAGACGTCCTGCGGGGCCTGCGGTTCGGTGCTCTCCTCCGGCACGATGCCGGCCCCCGGTCCGACAGCGGCGCCGCTGTCGGGCGGGCAGTCGGGCCAGCGGGCGCCCTCGCCGCCCAGCGCGAAGGCGCTGAGCAGTCCGGGCTGCTCGGCCGGCGCCCGGGTGCCGCCGAGCACGACCAGGGCGCCGGTCCTGGTGCCGTGCGCCGGCGCCGCCGCGCTCAGGTCCGAGGCCGGGCGGGGAGCGGCGAGCAGCGGGACCCGCAGCTCGGGCAGCGCGCCGTCCGAGACGGGCGTGAGCAGCAGCCGCCCGGAGAGCTCGCCCCGGTAGCTGCGGGCCCGGCCGCCCTGGCTGGTGTCGATGGTCGGGTCGGGCGCGCGGCCCAGCTGTCCCGGGACGGTCAGCGTGACCCTGACCCGGGCGGTGCCGCCGGCCGGCACCTCGACCCGGTCGGGCGCGATCTCGAAGCGGGCGCCGGGCAGTTCGGTGGCGGCCGCGTAGCCGGTGCGGTACAGCGCCGCCGTGCCGGACAGGTTGCGGACCTCGACCTCGCGGACGAGCCCGAGCGGGCCGCCGACGGCCACCGGGCCGAAGGAGACGCCGACGCTGCCCGGCGCCGCGCCCTCGCCCGCCGCGTAGGCGACCACCGGGGTCCGGACGGCGCGGTCCACCTGGGCCCGGCCGGCGCCGGTGCGCTCGGGGCCGTAGACCGGGCCGGTGTGCCCGTCGCCGGGCCAGGTGTCCCCGGCGGTGTTCATCAGCGCGGCCTTGAGCTGCTCGACCGTCCACTCCGGGTGGGCCGCGCGGACCAGCGCGGCCAGCCCGGCGACGTGCGGGGTGGCCATCGAGGTGCCGTCCTCGCGCTGGCCGCCGACGCCGCTGCCGGCCTTGGCGGACCAGATGGTCTCGCCGGGGGCGGCGAGGTCGGGCTTGACCACGCCGGGCACGCCGATCCCGCGCGAGGTGAAGTCGGTGAGTGTGTCGGCGCGTTGCGGCTGGTCCTGGGAGACGACACCGTGCAGCGGGTTGCCGGGGGCGGCCAGCCGGACGGTGACCGGGCCGCTCGCCGCACCCTGGCGCAGCCGTTCGCCGTCGGCCCGGGCGAGCAGCGCGAGCGGGATCCGGTCGTTGCCGGAGACCTCGGCGAGGTGGTCGTCGTCGGCGGCGAGCAGGGCGCCGATCGCGCCCGCGTCGGCGGCGTGGTCCGCGCGCGGCCCGGAGCCGCAGGCCCGCTCGGACGCCCGGGTGCTCCAGGCGAGGACGGCGATCCGCCCGGCGAGCCGCTGCCGGTCGGCCTCGCCGAACGCCGTGCAGCCGTCGGACTGGTCGACGGGCAGGGCGAGTTCACCGCTGACGTCGGCGCTCGACCAGCCCTGGTAGCGGGCGCTCCAGTGGCCCGGGACGACCCCGGCGAGCGGCTCGGGGGCCAGTACCGTCAGGCCGTCGGCGTCGCTGTGCGGGTCGACCGAGGCGGCGACGGCGACGGCCCGGGCGGCGGTGCCGGGGCTGCCGCCGATGCCGTAGACGTCGCCCTCGTTCCCGGCCGCCGCGACCACCACGGTGCCGAGTTCGGAGAGGTGGTCGACGGCGATCGCGTCGGCGTCGTCGGTGGCGCCGAAGCGGCTGCCGAGGGAGAGGTTGACGACGTCGAGCCGGTCGCCGAGGTCGCCGTCGCCGTTCGGGTCGGCGGCCACGTCGAGGGCCTGGGCGAGCTGGTCGGTGGCGCCGTCGCAGCCGAACACCCGGATCGCGTACAGCTGCGCGCCGGGCGCGGCGCCCGGGCCGACCGCGAAGCCGGCCGGGTCGAGGCCGGGCCGGTAGGGGCCGGGGTAGGGGCGGCCGTCGGTGGTGACGCCGAGGCCGGCGGCGGTACCGGCGACGTGTGTGCCGTGGCCGTTGAGCGCGCAGTCGATCGGGTTGTCGTCCGGGTGCGGGTCGGGCTGGTGGTGCGGGGAGGCCGGGTCCGGGTTGTAGTCGTCGCCGACCAGGTCGCGGCCGCCGACCACCTTGGCGTTCGGGAAGAGGCCGGCGGGTGCGGGCTTGGCGCCGTCCACGGCCTTGAACGCGTCCTCGGTGCCGGGGCCGCCGAAGTCCGCGTGGGTGTAGTCGATGCCGCTGTCGATGATGCCGATCCGCACCCCCTGACCGGTGTTGCCGGCCCCGGCGTCACCGGATCCGGCGTCCCAGACCCACGGCGCACCGGTCAGCGGCACGGAGTGCGCGTTGTCCCGCTGCTTGCGCACGATGGGGTGGACGGCCCGGACGCCCGGCAGCGCGCGCAGGGCGGGCAGCCGGGAGGCCGGCACGGTGACGGCGAGTCCGGTGAGCAGGGTTCGGGTGCGGTACAGCTCGCGGACGGTGGGAGCCGTACCGCGGACGGCCCGGGCCAGCCGGTCGAGCGCTTCGGACGCCCGGGTCACCTGCTCGGCTCCGGCCCGCGCGGCCTCCTGGCGGACGGCCTCCGGGGAGCGCCGGGCTCGCCGGGCCTCGGTGGCCGCCTGCCGCCAGGCCGGACCTGCGGCCTCGGTGCCGAGCTCCAGCAGGACGGAGGCCGGGCGGCCGGCGCCGGGGGGCGCGGCCGTCGGTGGACTGCCGGCCGCCGGGGCGGCGGTGAGCAGGAACGGCCCCGCCAGCAGGGCCAGGGTGAGGCCGATCCGGGCGATCGGACGACGGACGGGTGGCTGACGCACTGGGCCCTCTCCCCCGGCAAGGGGAACTGATCCGCACGCCGTGCCGCTGACGCCCGCCCGCGCGGACGCCGATCACCCTTCCGGGGCCCCAAATTAGGATGATCGCGCCGGACAGCGCGAGCAACATCCCTCCAACGGGTGCCACGTGCACTCTCGGGAGTGACTCACCGTCAGGCTGTGCGGGCTATTCGGCAGATGAACGCCGGTTCCGGAGGGTGAGACCCGCCCGGCGCAGCGGCGAGCGGCCCTGGACCCAGGACGCCGGGAGGCGGCCCGCTCAGAGGTGGCCCGTCACGCCACCGTTGTCACGGCGGTCCAGCGCGCGCTGCAGCGCGGCGGCGGCGAACGGGGGCCGCTCGGTCGCGCGGCGGCGGCGCGGCGTACGGGCGGTGGTGGCGGGGGCGGGGGTGGCGTGGCGGTCTGCGGTGGGAGGCATACCGGGCTCCTTGGATCGAATGCGCCGGGCAGTGGCGCAGAGGGTGGGGAGAGGGGGGTGCCGGCGAAGCGCGTCGCCAGGGGGGCTCGCGGCGGAGCGGGAGCACGCCGGGCGGGGATCGCCTGCCCACGGCGTACGGGCGCACACGGGCCGCACACCCTGGCTACAGGGGCGGCGCACCGTATGGCTCTTCCACGGTACGACCCGGGCCCTGGCCTGTCTGCACGAATACTTGGATTTCCTAGTATCTGAGACGGGACTCACCCGGAGCGCCGGTCCGGCCCCGGACGCGACAGGGCCCGGACCACCGCGCGGCGGTGGTCCGGGCCCTGTCGGAACGGCTCTGCCGGGGCTCAGGCGCCCAGGTCGACCGAGCGGGCGAAGCGGGCGCCGATCTCGGCCGCGATCGCCGACAGCACCTCCTGCGGGATCTGGGAGTCCACGGTGATCGAGGCGAGCGCGCCGCTGCCGTCGCGGGCCACCTGCATGCCGGCGATGTTGATGCCGGCGTCGCCGAGGTGGCGGCCGAGCACGCCGACCACGCCCGGGCGGTCCTCGTACTTGAAGAACGCCATGTGGTCGGTGAGCGCCACGTCCACGTCGAAGGCGTCCACGCCGACGATCTTCTGGGTCTGCTTCGGACCGGCCAGGGTGCCCGAGATGGCGATCTCGCCGCCGTCCGCCAGGGTGCCGCGGACGGTGATCACGTTGCGGTGCTCGGGGCTCTCGCTGGAGGTGGTCAGGCGCACCTCGACACCGCGCTCCTGGGCGAACAGCGGGGCGTTGACGTAGGACACCGTCTCCGCCACGACGTCCTCGAACACACCCTTGAGGGCGGACAGTTCGAGCACCTTCACATCGTGCTGGGTGATCTCGCCGCGGACCTCGACGTCCAGGCGGACGGCCACCTCGCCGGCCAGCGCGGTGAAGATCCGACCGAGCCGCTCGGCCAGCGGCAGGCCCGGGCGGACGTCCTCGGCGATCACGCCGCCCTGGACGTTGACGGCGTCCGGGACGAGCTCGCCGGCCAGCGCCAGGCGGACGGACTTGGCGACCGCGATGCCGGCCTTCTCCTGGGCCTCGTCGGTGGAGGCGCCCAGGTGCGGGGTGGCCACCACGTTGTCGAAGCCGAACAGCGGGGAGTCGGTGCACGGCTCCTTGGCGTAGACGTCCAGGCCGGCGCCGGCCACCCGGCCGTCGCGCAGGGCGCTCGCCAGCGCGGCCTCGTCCACGATGCCGCCGCGGGCGGCGTTGACGATGCGCACGCTGGGCTTGACCTTGTGCAGCGCCTCGTCGCCGATCAGACCGATGGTCTCCGGCGTCTTCGGGAGGTGGACGGTGATGAAGTCCGAGATCTCCAGCAGCTCTTCCAGCGAGACCAGCTTGACGCCCATCTGCGCGGCGCGGGCGGCCTGGATGTAGGGGTCGTACGCGACGATCTGCATGCCGAACGCGGACATCCGCTGCGCGACCAGCACGCCGATCCGGCCGAGGCCGACGACGCCGAGGACCTTCTCGCTCAGCTCGACGCCGGTGTACTTGTTGCGCTTCCACTCGCCCTGCTTCAGGGCGGCGTTGGCCGGCGCGATGTTGCGGGCGACCGAGATCAGCAGGCCGCAGGCGAGTTCGGCGGCGGTGACGATGTTGGAGGTCGGCGCGTTGACGACCATCACGCCGGCCTTGGTGGCCGCGGCGACGTCCACGTTGTCCAGGCCGACGCCGGCGCGGGCGACCACCTTGAGCTTGCGGGCGGCGGCCAGCGCCTCGGCGTCCACCTTGGTGGCGGAGCGGATCAGGATGGCGTCCACGTCCGCGATCGCGGTCAGCAGCTCGGTGCGGTCCGCACCGTTGCAGTGGCGGATCTCGAAGTCCGGCCCGAGGGCGTCGACGGTGGCGGGGGACAGCTCTTCGGCGATCAGTACAACGGCGGTCTTGGTCACAGTGCTCACGACAGTGGTCCTTAACTGTCCGGTTCTCCCCGGCACGTAGGTGGCGTGGAAGGCGGGGGGAAGGTGGCATGCCGCGTAGGTAGACGCACGACGCTGTGGGCCTGACGCGCACTCGGAAGTGTATCGACGGGCTGGGTACCAGGCTGCTCCCGTCCGGCGAAATCACCCGGACGGGAGCAGCCTAGTTGTACAAGGACCCTACGGAATCGGACAGGTCCCGAAGGGGGCGGAGCCTTAGGGCTCAGGCCTCTTCCTTGACCCAGCTCATCAGCTTGCGGAGCTTCTTGCCGGTGGTCTCCAGCAGGTGGTCCTCGTCGGCCTTCTTGTACTCGTTGTACTTGGGCAGACCGGCCTTGTACTCGGCGATCCAGGTGTTGGCGAAGGTGCCGTCCTGGATCTCGGCGAGGACCTTCTTCATCTCGGCCTTGGTGGCGTCGGTGATGATGCGGGGGCCGGTGACGTAGTCGCCCCACTCGGCGGTCTCGGAGACCGACCAGCGCATCTTCTCCAGGCCGCCCTCGTACATCAGGTCGACGATGAGCTTCAGCTCGTGCAGGCACTCGAAGTAGGCGATCTCCGGCTGGTAGCCGGCCTCGACCAGGGTCTCGAACCCGGCCTTCACCAGGGCGGCGGTGCCACCGCAGAGGACGGCCTGCTCACCGAACAGGTCGGTCTCGGTCTCCTCGGTGAAGGTCGTCTTGATGACGCCGGCCTTGGTGGCGCCGATGCCCTTGGCGTAGGACAGCGCCAGCTCCAGGGCCTTGCCGGAGGCGTCCTGCTCGACGGCGACGATCGCGGGGACGCCGCGACCCTCCTCGTACTGGCGGCGGACCAGGTGGCCCGGGCCCTTCGGGGCGACCATGCAGACGTCGACGTCGGCCGGCGGCTTGATGAAGCCGAAGCGGATGTTCAGGCCGTGGCCGAAGAACAGGGCGTCGCCCGCCTTCAGGTGCGGCGCGATGGACTCCTCGTAGACGTCGGACTGGATCGGGTCCGGCACCAGGATCATGATGACGTCGGCCTCGGCGGCGGCCTCGGCCGGGGTGACGACGCGCAGGCCGGCCTCCTCCGCCTTGGCGCGGGACTTCGAGTCGGCCTTCAGACCGACCCGGACGTCGGCACCCGAGTCGCGCAGGGACAGCGCGTGGGCGTGGCCCTGGCTGCCGTAGCCGATGACCGCGACCTTGCGGCCCTGGATGATGGACAGGTCGGCGTCGTCTTCGTAGAACAGCTCGGCCACGGGGGCACATCTCCTTGCGTGATGGTCTTGCCGGGTACGTTCCCACGGTACGTGGACCCGGCAGGGTGTGGGACGGTGCTTCAGGGGGTGAGACGACCGCGCTACGCGCTGCGGTCGAGGGCGCGCAGCGAGCGGTCGGTGATCGACCGGGCGCCGCGGCCGATGGCCACCAGGCCGGACTGGACGAGCTCCTTGACGCCGTACGGCTCCAGCATCCGGAGCATGGCCTCCAGCTTGTCCGAACTACCGGTGGCCTCGATGGTCACCGCGTCGGGGGACACGTCGACCGTCTTGGCGCGGAAGAGCTGGACGATCTCGACGATCTGCGACCGCGTCTCGTTGTCGGCGCGGACCTTCACCAGGACCAGTTCCCGCTGGATCGCAGCGGACTGGTCGAGTTCGACGATCTTTATCACGTTCACGAGCTTGTTGAGCTGCTTGGTGACCTGTTCCAGCGGGAGGTCCTCGACGTTGACCACGATCGTCATCCGGGAGATGTCCGGGTGCTCCGTCGGGCCGACGGCGAGGGAGTCGATGTTGAAGCCCCGACGGGAGAACAGCGAGGCGATGCGGGCGAGCACGCCGGGCTTGTTCTCGACCAGGACGGAGAGGGTGTGCTTGGACATGGGGTCTCTGTTCCCTTGGCGTTCCGGAGCGGGCGTCAGTCGAGGTCGTCGCCGAAGTCGGGCCGGACGCCCTTGGCGAACTGGATCTCGTCGTTGCTGGTGCCGGCCGCGACCATCGGCCAGACCATGGCGTCCTGGTGGACGATGAAGTCGATGACGACCGGGCGGTCGTTGATCTCCATCGCCTGCTTGATCACCGCGTCCAGGTCCTCCGGGCGCTCGCAGCGCAGGCCGACGCAGCCCATCGCCTCGGAGAGCAGCACGAAGTCGGGGATCCGGGTGCCCTGGGCCGGCGGCTCGATGCCGTCGTGGTCCGGGCCGGCGTGCAGCACGGTGTTGGAGTAGCGCTGGTTGTAGAAGAGGGTCTGCCACTGGCGGACCATGCCCAGCGAACCGTTGTTGATGACCGCGACCTTGATCGGGATGTCGTTCAGGGCGCAGGTGACGAGTTCCTGATTGGTCATCTGGAAGCAGCCGTCGCCGTCGATCGCCCAGACCGCCGTCTCGGGGCGGCCCGCCTTGGCCCCCATCGCGGCCGGCACCGCGTAGCCCATGGTGCCCGCGCCGCCCGAGTTCAGCCAGGTGGCCGGCTTCTCGAACTGGATGAACTGCGAGCTCCACATCTGGTGCTGGCCGACGCCCGCGGCGTAGATCGCCTCCGGGCCGACCAGCCGGCCGATCCGCTCGATGACCTGCTGCGGGGAGAGCTGACCGGCCGGGGCCGGCTCGTAGCCCAGCGGGTAGGTCTTCTTCCACTCGTTGAGCTTGACCCACCAGTCCGCGTAGTCGCTGCGGTGGCCGGCGTCGAACTCGGCCTGGACGGCGACGATCAGGTCGGCCAGCACCTCGCGGGCGTCGCCGACGATCGGCACGTCGGCCGGGCGGTTCTTGCCGATCTCGGCCGGGTCGATGTCGGCGTGGACGACCTTGGCGTAGGGCGCGAAGCTGTCCAGCTTGCCGGTGACGCGGTCGTCGAAGCGGGCGCCCAGGGTGAAGAGCAGGTCCGACTTCTGCAGCGCCGTGACGGCCGGGACGGTGCCGTGCATGCCGGGCATGCCCAGGTGCTGCGGGTGGCTGTCGGGGAAGGCGCCGAGCGCCATCAGCGTGGTGACCACGGGGGCGCCGGTCAGCTCGGCGAGGATCCGCAGTTCGGCCGTGGCGTGCGCCTTGAGCACCCCGCCGCCGACGTACAGCACCGGGCGCCGGGCGCTCACCAGCATCTTCGCGGCCTCGCGGATCTGCTTGGCGTGCGGCTTGGTGACCGGGCGGTAGCCGGGCAGCGAGGTCTCGGCCGGCCAGCGGAAGGTGGTGGTGGCCTGCAGCGCGTCCTTGGCGATGTCGACCAGCACCGGGCCGGGACGGCCGGTGGCGGCGATGTGGAACGCCTCGGAGATCACCCGCGGGATCTCGGCGGGGTCGGTCACCAGGAAGTTGTGCTTGGTGATCGGCATCGTGATGCCGCAGATGTCCGCCTCCTGGAAGGCGTCGGTGCCGATCGCCTTGGAGGCGACCTGCCCGGTGATCGCCACCATCGGGACGGAGTCCATGTACGCGTCGGCGATCGGGGTCACCAGGTTGGTCGCGCCCGGCCCCGAGGTGGCCATGCAGACCCCGACCTTGCCGGTGGCCTGGGCGTAACCGGTGGCGGCGTGGCCGGCGCCCTGCTCGTGGCGGACCAGGATGTGGCGCACCTTGGTCGAGTCCATCAGCGGGTCGTACGCGGGAAGGATGGCCCCGCCCGGGATGCCGAAGACGGTGTCCGCGCCCACGGCCTCCAGCGAGCGGATGAGCGACTGGGCTCCGGTCATGGTCTCGACGACGTGCTGGGGAGCGGGAGCGTGGGCGGCCGGGGTGTCCCCGCGGCGGGGGGATGCGGCGTGCTCAGTCATCTGCCTGTCTCTTCTCGGGTTTCGCCGGCCCGGGTGGTTGCGGGCCCCAAGTGGCTGAGGGTGGGGTCCCGCGTGTCGGGCCGATCGCCGGCTCTGCCCCAATCGTCCCTCCTCTCCCTCCGGAATCGGGGGGAATCGGGCGGCCGGGGCCAGTGGTCTTGCGGAGTGGAACAGCGTCAGTGCAACAAAAAACCCCTCGTGCCAAGGGCATGCGAGGGGTGGCGCGTCGGTCTGTCACGAGCGGGGCATCGCCCGCTCAGCCGACGCGCCCGCCAAGTACGAGAATTCGGGTGCGCATGGCAACGACCTTCCTCCCGTGCGGGGTCGACTGTCAAGCAGGTGGGACGACAGTCTCGCCATGCGGACCGTGCCCCGGGCCGGCGGCGGCCCGGTGTTCGGGCAGGTCGGAGGGGCTGTGAGGGGGTCCGGACCGGCCCGCGCCGGGCTCGCCGCGGCCACCCGTCCGGGTGTCCGCGGCCAGGTACGCGCGCCGCGCCGAGAGCGAGCCGAGCGGGCGCGGCAGCGGGTAGGAACGGCGCACCAGCGCCCGCCGCAGCCGGGTCTCGTCCAGCGGCGGGGCGAAGGCCGACCCCTGGCCCTGCCGGCAGCCCAGCTCCTGGAGGACGGCCACCTGGCGCGGCAGGTCCACCCCCTCGGCCGCGGTCACCAGGCCGAGGTCCCGGCCGAGCCGCAGCGCGTGCCCGGCCAGCGTCCGGCCGAGCGGCGAGTCACCGAGGTCCTGGACCAGCGTGCGGTCCAGTTTGAGGCTGTCGAAGGGCAGCCGGGCGAGCGCCCCCAACGAGCCGTTGCCCGCCCCGAAGCCGGCCAGCGCGGTCGAGACGCCGAGCCGGCGCAGCGCGGCCAGCCGGCGGCCGAGTTCGTCGGCCAGCGCGTCCGGGCCCATCCGGGCCACCTCGACCACCAGGTGGCCGGCCGGCAGTCCGGTGTCGCGCAGCGCCGCGACCACCGCCTCGTACATGCCGGGCGAGCAGAGGCGCTGCGCCGAGAGCCGGACCGACACCGGCACCGGGGCCGGCGCCGAGCGGGTTCTCGCCGGCAGCCCGCGGCGCAGCGCGGCGGCCGTCACCGCCTCGTGGATCAGCCAGCGGGAGAACCGGGTGGCCGCGTCGCCGTGCTCGGCGGAGCGCAGGAACTCGGCGGGGGTGAGCAGCAGGCCCTGCGCGGAGCGCCAGCGGGCCTGGGCCTCGACGCCGGTGACGGCGCCGGTCCCGAGGTCCACCACCGGCTGGTGGAGCAGTGTGAAGCCGCCCTCGCGGACGGCCACCCGCAGCCGCTCCTCCAGCTCGGTGCGGCGCTCCAGGTCGGCCCGCATCGCCGGGGTGTAGAGCACCACCCGGCCCTTGCCCTCGGACTTGGCCCGGTACATCGCGAGGTCGGCGTTGCGCATCAGCTCGTCGGTGGCGGCCCGGGGATCGGCGGCCGGGCCACGCTCGGGGGTGCCGAAGGAGATGCCGATGCTGGCCGCGACGCTGAGTTCGGCGCCGCCGATCCAGTACGGCTCGGAGAGGGCGATCCGCAGCCGCTCGGCGAGCTCCTGGACCTGCAGCCGGCCGAGCGGGCCGCAGACCAGCGCCGCGAACTCGTCCCCGCCGAACCGGGCGACGGTGTCGCCGCCGCGCACCGCGCCCTGCAGCCGGCGGGCGGCCTGCACCAGCAGTTCGTCGCCGACCTGGTGGCCGGCGCTGTCGTTGACCGCCTTGAAGCCGTCCAGGTCGAGGAAGAGCACGGCGATCCCGGCGCCCGCGCCGCCCTGCTGGCCGCGGGTGGCGAGGGCGGCGCGCAGCCGTTGGGCGAACAGCGCCCGGTTGGGCAGGTCGGTGAGCGGGTCGTGGAAGGCGTTGTGCTGCAACTGGGCCTGCAGTATGACGCGTTCGGTGACGTCCCGGCTGTTCAGGATCAGGCCGTCGCGGTACCGGTTGACGGTGGACTCGACGTGCAGCCACTCGCCGGCGCCGGAGCTGATCCGGCACTCCACCCGGGCCGCGGACGGCTCGGCGGCGGCGGGCGAGCGGAGCGCGGCGAGCCGGCCCCGGGCCAGGAAGCGGCGGACCTCCGCGAGCACCCGGTCCACGTCCTCGGGGTGGACGAGGTCCAGCAGGTTGCCGCCGACCAGCTCCTCCGGATCCCGCCCGTAGACGCCGAGCGCGGCCGGGGACACGTAGGAGAGCACGCCGTTGGCGCCGGCGATCATGATGACGTCGCTGGAGCCCTGCACCAGGGACCGGAAGTGCGCCTCCTTGTGGGCAAGCTCCTGCGCCAGCGAGAGGTTGTCCAGCAGCATCACGCCCTGGCGCAGGATCAGCGCCAGGCCGACGGTGCAGGCGGCCGCGGCCACCACCCGGTCCAGGGGCCGCCCGCCGAGGGCGTTGTAGAGGATCCCGGCGGTGCAGACGGCGGCCGCCGCGTACGGGGTTAGCGCGCTGAAGGTGGTGGCCACCCGGCGGCGCGGCAGGCCGCCGACCGAGGGGTGCTCGCGCAGCGGACGGCGCCAGCGCGGCGACCACGGGGCCCAGGCCAGCAGCAGGCTGCCGGCGAACCAGCCGGCGTCCAGCAGCTCCCCCGAGTGGTAGTTGCTCTTCAGCTCCGGCGAGGTGAAGAGGGCGTCGCAGAGCACCGTCACGGCGAGCGCGATCATCGCGGTGTGCACCGCGGCCCGGTTGCCGTCGCGGCCGCCGAAGCGCAGCCCGACCACCAGACTGACCAGCAGGATGTCCAGCACCGGGTAGGCCAGGTTGGTCGCCAGCGCCACCACGGAGCCGTCCGCGCCGGCGGCGATCCGGCCGAGTGCCAGGCTCCAGCTCAGGGTGAACAGCGAGCCGGCCACCAGCCAGCCGTCCAGCAGCAGGCAGAGCCAGCCGGCGGCGCTGCGCGGGCGCTGGGAGAGCACCAGCACGCCGGTGATGGCGAGCGGGGCGAACAGCAGGAAGGCGAACTCGGCGAGCGAGTCCTGCGGCTGCCTGCCGGGTTGGACCAGCTCGTACCAGCCCCAGGTGGCGTTGCCGAACGCGACCATGAGCGAGGAGAGGCCGAACAGCAGCCAGGCCGAGCGGGCCGGGCCGCCGACCGTACAGGCGTACGTCAGACAGGACAGCGCGGCCGCGAGCGCGGCCGCCGCCAGACCGAAGTCCCCCATGAAGACGGAGAGTTGGCGTGACCCCCAGCCGAGGGACGCGCCCAGGGCGTACGCCAGGCAGAGGGCGCCGAGCACGGTGCCGGGCAGGGACCGGCTGTACAGCAGTCGGCGGACCGGGCCGCGCCGGACGGCTGCGGACAGGTCGGCGTCCGGTACGCCCGACCGTCCGGCTCCGGGCAGCACCGCATCGGTGGAGCTCACTCGGCCTCTCCCCCTCCGGCCCGGAGCCTGGCGCCCCGGCCACGGGCCACCGGCCGCGCACCTGATGGCCGTACGCGGTGACCAGGCGCCCCGTCAGGGCGATGGCCCAGGGGGTGGGCGGCCTGCCGGCCGACGCACCGCACCGATGTTCCCACTCGGGACCCTACACCACTTCGGTCACTCAATGACACGCACACTCAACTTAGAGTAATGGTGAAGGGATGGCGAAATGCACCCGATTCCGCCGGATCCGGCCGGTTGGCGGGGGCGTGCGGGCGGGGGCTCACGCGGCGCGCACGGGAGCACGCGGCGGGGTCCGGCGACCACCGGCCGGTCCGGGCAGGTCCGGCCGGTGGTCGCCGGCGAGCGTGCGGGTCAGCGGCCGGCCAGCGCCGGCTCGTCCGGGAAGAGCCGCAGGCGGTGCGCCAGTGCGGCGGCCTCGCCCCGGCCGGCCACCGCGAGCTTGCCGAGGATGTTGGAGACGTGCACGCTCGCGGTCTTCGGCGAGATGTACAGCTCCTCCGCGATCTGCCGGTTGGTACGGCCCCGGGCGAGCAACCGGAGCACGTCCCGCTCACGGGGGGTGAGCCCGAAGGAGTCGCCGACCGCGGGCACCGCGGCGGCCCTCGCCGCCCGGGCGGTCAGCGCCAGACCGGCCCGCTCGGCCAGGCCGTTGATCTCGGCCAGCAGTGCGCTGTCCGACCGGGCCCGGGCCAGCGTCCGGGCCTCGCGGAGCAGGGCCGCCCCGGCCTCCCGGTCGCCGGCCAGCACCCCGGCCTCGCCGGCCCGCAGCAGGGCCGCCGCCAGCGGGCCGGGCAGCCCGGCCGGCCGCAGCGCCTCGACGGCGACGGCCCACTGCACCGGGGTGTCCAGGCCCTCGGCCCGGGCCAGTTCGGCCTCCAGCAGGCGCGCCCAGCCGTGGTGCAGCGGCGCCTTGGGAGTCAGCCCGGCGGCCACCTCGGCGATCCTGGCCAGCACCGCGGGCCGGCCCGGATCGGCCTCCGGCAGGCCCCGGCCGTCGGCCTCGGCCGCGGCCCCGTCGATCAGCAGCGGGTAGAGCGCGGCCTCGTTCCCGGCCGGAACGGGGCCCCCGATCACCGCGAGCAGTTCGGCCCGCGCCTCCAGCGGCCGCCCGCCGCGGGCGGCGATCAGCACCGCGAGCCGGGAGATCGGCACCGAGTGCTGGACCTGGCAGACCCGGTCCGAGGCCCGGGCCTGGGCCAGCATGCCGGCCGCCGCCGGGAGGTCCCCGCGCAGCAGGGCCAGCTCGCCCCGCAGCCGGTCGAGGAACTCGGCGTGGCTGCCCGGGTACTGGGTCCGCTCGGCGCCGGCCAGCAGCTCGGCCGCCTCCCCGGTCCGGCCCAGGTCGAGCAGCGCCTCGGCGAGGTTGCCGAGCAGCAGGGTGCCGATGTTGCGCAGCAGGCCGGTGCCGTCCGCCGTCTCCAGCCCCTCGCGGGCGAGCGCCACCGCCTCCTCCGCGCGGCCGAGCGACTGCAGCAGGCTGGCCAGGTTGTTGAGGCCGCGGAGCATCAGGTCGGGGACGCCGAGCCCACGGGTGGCGGCGAGCGCCTCGGTCAGCTCGGTGACGGCGGCCTCGGGGTCGTTGCCCAGGTCGTGGCGGAGCGTGCCGAGCGTCATCCGGGCGTGCTGCTCGACGGCGTGCGCGCCGACCTGGCGGGCGATCGCCGCGGCCCGCTCGGCGAGTTCGACGCTCTCGCCGGTCGGGTTGTTGAGCATGGCGATGCCGGCGCTCAGCGCGAACACCTCGGCCTGCACCGCGGAGGGCGGCAGGTGCTCGACCAGCCGCCGGGCGTAGGCCGCCTCGTCCTGGTCCTTGGAGCGGTTGAGGTGGCCGAACATCCGGGCCCGGTTCATCCGGAACCAGGCGGCCCGGGCCGGGTCGCGGTTCTCGTCGACCAGCTTCAGCGCCCGCCGGGAGAGGCTCAGCCCGCGCTCGCGGTCCCCGCTGCGCCGGGCCGCGACCACCGCCTCGGCGAGGACGTCGACCAGTTGCAGCCGCTCGCAGTCGCCGTCGTGGGTGTCCACGTCGCAGGAGCAGGGCGGGTAGGTCTCGGCCCAGTCGTAGGGGCGCAGGGTGTGCGCCAGGACGTCCTCGGAGACCTCGTCCCACAGCTCCAGGGCGCGCTCCAGCATCCGCAGCTGCTCGGCGAAGGCGTTGCGCCGGCGGGCCGCCCGGGCGGCGTCCAGGGCGCTCGGCAGGGCCCGGACCGGATCGTGCGCGTGGTACCAGTAGTTGGCCAGCCGGGCCGGCCGGACGTCGCAGCCGACCAGGTGCGGCTGCTGCTCCAGGGCGGTGGCGAAGCGGCGGTTGATCCGGTGCCGCTCGCCGGGCAGCAGGTCGTCCGAGACCGCCTCGCGGACGAGGGCGTGCCGGAACCGGTAGCCGTCCCCGTCGGTGTCCGGGCGCAGGATGTTGGCGCCGACGGCCGCGCGCAGCGACTCGATCAGCTCCTCCTCGTCGTCCAGCACCGCGGCCAGCAGCGCGTGCTCGACGTAGGAGCCGCCCTCGGCGGCGATCCGCAGCACCCGCTGGGTCTCCTCGTCCAGCGCCTCGACCCGGACCAGCAGGATGTCCCGCAGCGAGTCGGTGAGCCCGGCCGAGCAGCCGGACTGGAAGGAGGTGGCGAGCTCCTCGACGAAGAACGGGTTGCCCTCGGAGCGGCGGTGGATCCGGTCGACCAGCTGCCGGTCGGGGTCGGCGGTGCCGAGGATGCCGGCCAGCTGCTCGGCCACCTCGCCCGGGCCGAACCGCTCCAGTTCCATCCGCTGGACGGTGCGCAGCCGCTCCAGCTCGGCGAGGAAGGGCCGCAGCGGGTGGCGGCGGTGCAGGTCGTCGGTGCGGTAGGTGGCCACCAGCAGCACGCGGGCCCGGTGCAGGGTGCGGACCAGGTAGGTGAAGAGCTCCCGGGTCGAACGGTCGGACCAGTGCAGGTCCTCGACCGCGAGCACGAGGGTACGGTCCGTGCCGAGCCGCTCGAACAGCCTCGCGGTGTGCTCGAACAGCCGGGCCCGGCCGTACTCGTCGTTGGGTTCGCCGTCGGCCTCGCCGAAGTCGGGCAGCAGCCGGGCGAGGTGGCCCTCGCTGCCGGCCGCGGCGGCCTCCAGCTCGGCGCCCAGCCCCCGGTGCAGCCGGCGCAGCGCGGTGGCCAGCGGCGCGTACGGCAGCCCCTCGGCGCCGACCTCCAGACAGCCGCCGACGGTGGTGACCACGCCCTCGTCCGCGCAGCACCGGTCGAGGAACTCCTCCAGCAGCCTGGTCTTGCCGACGCCCGCCTCGCCGCCGATCAGGACGGTCTGCGGCTTCCCCTCCCCGGCCCGCCGCAGCGCCTCGCCCAGTTCGGTGATCTCGGTGCCGCGGCCGACGAAGACGGGACTCACCGATATCTGCTGCATGGAGGCGAGCATGCCATAACCGTCCGGGCCGGGCCGATCGGTTATCCCGCCCCTCGGACGCCCGGAAGGGGAGGCGCTGGATCGCACCTCCCCTTCCATCTCCGTCCCGGCCCCGGCCGGGTGTCGACCCGTCAGCACTCGCGCAGACGCGCGGCGCGCCGCTCGGAGCGGACGGCGGGCAGTCGGCGCAGGCCGCGGCGGTCGCCCTTGGCCTCGCGGACCAGGCGCTGGTGGTCGGCCTGGGCGTGGAGTTCCCGCACCTGGTGCTGGATGAGCTCGTACTCGAACACGGTGTTTCCCCTCGTGGTGGTCTCTCTCGTTCTGAGGTAAAGCCTCCTCCCCCAGGGGGGTGCGCCACATCGGCACCTTGCCCGATGTTCCGGGCGGCCTGCGCCTTAGGTCGGGCGGCCGGGAACGGCAAAGGCCCGGATCCACCCCACTTAGGGGGTGGATCCGGGCCCTGAGCGCACTAAGGCACCTTAGAAAGCCTTAGATGCCTTAGAAACCGTGGTCGGATCCGGTCGGCACCGAGCTTCTCCAGGTAGTGCCTACTGCCCTTCCACGCCGAGCTTCACCAGGATGAGGTCCTTCACCCGGGCCGCGTCGGCCTGCCCGCGGGTGGCCTTCATGACCGCGCCGACGAGCGCGCCCACCGCGGCGACCTTGCCGTCGCGGATCTTGGCGGCGATCGCCTCGTTGCCGGCGATGGCCTCGTCGACGGCCGCGCCGAGCGCGGAGTCGTCCGAGACGACGGCCAGGCCGCGCTTCTCGACGACCTCGTCCGGCTCGCCCTCACCGGCCAGCACGGCCTCGATGACCTGGCGGGCCAGCTTGTCGTTCAGCTTGCCCTCGGCGACCAGCGCGGTCACCCGGGCGACCTGCGCCGGGGTGATCGGCTGCTCGCTCAGCTCGGTGCCGGTCTCGTTGGCCCGGCGGGCCAGCTCGCCCATCCACCACTTGCGGGCCTGGTCGGCCGGGGCGCCCGCGGCGATGGTCTCCAGGATCGGCTCGACCGCGCCGGCGTTCAGCACCGACTGCATGTCCTTGTCGGTCAGGCCCCACTCGGCCTGCAGCCGGGCCCGGCGCACCCGCGGCAGCTCGGGCAGACCGGCGCGCAGCTCCTCCACCCAGGCGCGGGACGGCGCGATCGGCACCAGGTCCGGCTCGGGGAAGTAGCGGTAGTCCTCGGCGTTGTCCTTGATCCGGCCGGCGGTGGTGCTGCCGTCCTCCTCGTGGAAGTGCCGGGTCTCCTGGACGATCGTGCCGCCGTCGCCCAGCACCGTGGCGTGCCGCTGGATCTCGAACCGGGCGGCCCGCTCGACGCTGCGCAGCGAGTTGACGTTCTTGGTCTCGGAGCGGGTGCCGAACTTCTCGGTGCCGTTGGGGCGCAGCGACAGGTTGACGTCGCAGCGCATCTGGCCCTTGTCCATCCGGGCCTCGGAGACGCCCAGCGCCTTGATCAGCTCACGCAGCTCGGCGACGTACGCCTTGGCGACCTCGGGGGCCCGCTCGCCGGCGCCCTCGATCGGCTTGGTGACGATCTCGATCAGCGGGATGCCGGCCCGGTTGTAGTCGAGCAGCGAGTGCGTGGCGCCGTGGATCCGGCCGGTCGCGCCGCCGACGTGGCTGGACTTGCCGGTGTCCTCCTCCATGTGGGCGCGCTCGATCTCCACCCGGAAGGTCGAGCCGTCCTCCAGCTGCACGTCGAGGTAGCCGTTGAAGGCGATCGGCTCGTCGTACTGCGAGGTCTGGAAGTTCTTCGGCATGTCCGGGTAGAAGTAGTTCTTCCGGGCGAACCGGCACCACTCGGCGATCTCGCAGTTCAGCGCCAGGCCGATCTTGATCGCCGACTCGACGCCGATGGCGTTGACCACCGGCAGCGAGCCGGGCAGGCCCAGACAGGTCGGGCAGACCTGGCTGTTCGGCTCGGCACCCAGTTCGGTCGAGCACCCGCAGAACATCTTGGTCTTGGTACCCAGCTCGACGTGGACCTCAAGGCCCATCACCGGGTCGTACGACGCGAGAGCGTCCTCGTAGGAGACCAGGTTCATGACGCTCACAGCGTCCCCTTCGCTAAAAGTCTGTGGAGGTACGGGCCCGGCCGCGCACGGTCGGGTGCGCGGCCGGGCCGAGGGCGTTCTCAGCCCAGCAGCACGTCGTCGTCGCCGAGCCGGCGCAACTCGCGCACCAGCAGGGCGGTGCCGGTGACCAGCGCCGCCGCCCCGACCAGGGCGTTGATCAGCTTGAGCGTGTCGCTCTCGCCGCGCGCCTTCCGGATGTCCTTGACGATCGAGACCGCGCCGAACGTGCTGGTGCCGATGGACAGCCACAGGCCGGGCTTGGAGTGCTTGAAGCCCTTCGCCTTTTCGAGCTTGCTCACAGTGCCGGTGCCTCCTCCAGCAGGGTGTGCCCCCACTTGTCGTTGAGTGCGGCCTCGACGGCGCCGCCCACGCGGTACAGGCGGTCGTCCGCCATCGCGGGTGCGATGATCTGCAGGCCGACCGGGAGATTGTCCTCCGGCGCCAGCCCGCAGGGCAGCGACATGGCCGCGTTGCCCGCGAGGTTCGACGGAATCGTGCAGAGGTCGGCCAGGTACATCGCCATCGGGTCGTCGGCGCGCTCGCCGATCGGGAAGGCGGTGGTCGGCGTGGTCGGCGAGACCAGCACGTCCACGCCGGCGAAGGCGGTGTCGAAGTCGCGCGAGATGAGCGTGCGCACCTTCTGGGCCGAGCCGTAGTAGGCGTCGTAGTAGCCCGAGGAGAGGGCGTAGGTGCCGAGGATGATCCGGCGCTTCACCTCGGGGCCGAAGCCGGCCTCGCGGGTGAGGGCGGTGACGTCCTCGGCCGAGCGGGTGCCGTCGTCGCCGACCCGCAGGCCGTAGCGCATCGCGTCGAAGCGGGCCAGGTTGGACGAGGCCTCGCTGGGCGCGATCAGGTAGTACGCGGGCAGCGCCAGGGTGAACGACGGGCAGGAGACCTCGACGACCTCCGCGCCCAGCTCGCGCAGCAGCTCGACGGACTCGTTGAACCGCTGCATGACGCCGGCCTGGTAGCCCTCGCCGGCGAACTCCTTGACCACGCCGATCCGCATGCCGCGCACGTCGCGCAGCTTGGCGGCCTCGACCACGGCCGGGACGGGCGCGTCGATCGAGGTGGAGTCCAGCGGGTCGTGGCCGGCGATCGCCTCGTGCAGCAGCGCCGCGTCGAGCACGGTGCGGGCGCACGGACCGCCCTGGTCCAGCGAGGAGGAGAACGCGACCAGGCCGTAGCGGGAGACCGACCCGTAGGTGGGCTTCACGCCGACGGTGCCGGTGACGGCGCCGGGCTGGCGGATCGAGCCGCCGGTGTCGGTGCCGATCGCCAGCGGGGCCTCGAAGGCGGCCAGCGCGGCGGCCGAGCCACCGCCGGAGCCGCCGGGGATCCGGCTGAGGTCCCACGGGTTGCCGGTGGGGCCGTAGGCGGAGTTCTCGGTGGAGGAGCCCATCGCGAACTCGTCCATGTTGGTCTTGCCGAGGATCACCACGCCCGCGTCCTTGAGACGCGAGGTCAGGGTGGCGTCGTACGGCGGGATCCAGCCTTCGAGGATCTTGGACCCGCAGGTGGTCGGCACGCCCTTGGTGGTGAAGACGTCCTTCAGCGCGAGCGGGACGCCGGCCAGCGGGCCCAGCTCCTCGCCCTTGGCGCGCTTCTCGTCGACGGCCCTGGCGGCGTCCAGCGCGCCCTCGGTGTCGACGTGCAGGAAGGCGTTGACCTTCTTGTCGACGGCGCCGATGCGGTCCAGGTGCGCCTGGGCGACCTCGACGGCGGAGACCTCGCCCTTGGCGATGGCGCTCGCGGTCTCGGCCGCGGTGTAACGGATCAGGTCGGTCATCGGTCAGTCCTCCCCGAGGATCTGCGGCACACGGAAACGCTGCTCCTCGGCGGCGGGGGCGCCGGACAGCGCCTGCTCCGGGGTGAGCGACGGTCGCACCACGTCCGCCCGCATGACGTTGGTCAGCGGGAGGGGGTGGGAGGTCGGCGGGACGTCCTGTCCGGCGACCTCGGAAACGCGCGCGACCGCGCCGATGATCACGTCGAGCTGCTCGGCGAAGTGGTCCAGCTCTTCGGCCTGCAACTCAAGACGCGACAGCCGAGCGAGGTGGGCGACCTCCTCGCGCGTGATGCCAGGCATGCGGCGATCCTCAGGGGTGTGAGTTCTGGTGAGACCCGGTGCCGCGCTCAGGCGGTGCCGGGCCCGGGCAGGAGCAGCCGGCTCGGCGCTCCCGTCCTCTTGGTCTGTGGACCCCATCCTATGGGGCCCGGCCCGGCCACCGGCCAACGAGTAACCCCGCGGGGCGGTCACCCTGCCCCGGCCCCGCTCCGGGACCGGGCCGGCGACCGCCGCGGACGCCCTACTGCGGGCTCGTCGGGACCCACCTCGGCGTGCCCTGCGCCTGGACCTCCAACTGGGCCGCCGACACCGCCTGGACCACCGGCGGCAGCACCGGCGGGATGACCGGCGGCAGCACCGGCTGGATCCCCGGCTTGACCACCGGCTGGATCACCCGCGGCAGTTGACCCGCCGGGCCGAACCGCTCGACCGGCGGGGCGCCGGTGCGGTGCACCCGGAGCCAGGCGGTGGCCTGCTCGGCCGGCAGCGCCGCCGAGACCAGCCAGCCCTGGACGGCGTCCACGCCCATCCGGTGCAGCCGCTCCCAGGTCTCGTCGTCCTCCACGCCCTCGGCCACCACGGTCAGGCCCAGCGAGTGGGCCAGCTCCACCGAGCAGCGGACCACGGCCGCGTCGTGGTCGTCGGCGACCATCCGGGAGACGAAGGAGCGGTCGATCTTCAACTCGCCGACCGGCAGGCTGCGCAGCCGCACCAGCGAGGAGTGGCCCGTCCCGAAGTCGTCCAGGGACATCCCGACGCCGTAGCCGCGCAGCTCGGCCAGGGTGTCGGCGGCCCGCCGGGAGTCGTCCAGCAGCAGCCGCTCGGTGATCTCCAGCTGGAGCGCGTGGGCCGGCACCTGGTGGCGGACGAGGTGCCCGGCGACCCGCTGGGCGAAGCCCGGGTTCAGCACGTCGCGCGGCGAGACGTTCACCGCGACCTGTACCTGGAGGCCCTGCTCGCGCCAGGAGGCGAGCTGGCCGACGGCCGCCTCCAGGACGTAGTCGGTCAGCCGGGGCATCAGGCCGCTGGACTCCGCGAGCCCGACGAACTCGTCCGGCGAGACCTTGCCCTGGCCGGGCCGGTCCCAGCGCAGCAGCGCCTCCAGCCCGACCACCCGGCCGTCGAAGGCCACCTTGGGCTGGTAGTGCAGCTGCACCTCGCCGGTCTCCAGCGCCCGCCGCAGATCGCCGAGCAGCCCGATCCGGTACGGCGTGTCGGCGTCCTGGGCCTCGTCGTACTGTTCGACGGAGGTGCAGCCGCGCTGGGCGTGGCCCATCGCCACGTCGGCGCGGCGCAGCAGCGACTCGGCGTCCTGGGCGTGCTGCGGGTAGACGCAGACGCCGGCGCTGGCCTCCAGGACGAGCAGCAGCCCGTCCAGCCGGATCGGTGCGGCCAGCTCGGCGATCAGCGCCTTGGCGACCCGCTCCAGGGTGTTGGGGCAGCCGACGCCGGGCAGCAGCACGGCGAACTCGTCGCCGCCCATCCGGGCCACCATCGGGCGGCCGCGCCGGTAGTCCCGGGGCATCCCGGCGAAGACGTCGTCGATCGTCTCCCGTCCCGCTCCGCCGGACGCGCCGGAGCGCAGGGCGCGGTGCAGCCGGCGGGCGATGTGCACCAGCAGCCGGTCGCCGGCGGTGTGGCCGAGCGTGTCGTTGAGCGACCTGAACCGGTCGAGGTCGAGCAGGATCAGCCCGACGCTGTAGCCCTGCTCGTGCTCGGCGATGGCCTCCTGGGCGGCCAGTAAGAGGGCCTGGCGGTTGGGCAGGTCCGTCAGCGGGTCGGTGAGCTGGTCACGGGCGCGGTCCCGGGCGATCCGCCAGGCCGCGACCAGCACGGCCAGCGGCACCGCGAACAGCGGCAGCAGCTCGGGCTCGTAGCGGTAGACCAGGACGGCCAGCGGGATGAGCGGTGCGGCGCCGGCCAGCAGGACTCCGAGCAGCAGGACCGCACCCGCCACTCCCTGCGGCGGGCGTGTGGGCGCACCGCCGGTCGTACGATCCATAAGCCCTGTCCTCCGTCGGGCCCGCCCCGTCAGGCCGCCTTACGGTGAGGCACCGTACCGGTGCCGGCAGCTGCCGGGCATGAGCGACCCCGCGGAGACCGGCTCAGCCGGTGCCCCCACCCCTGCTGACACTCTGTTGCGCTCCAGGGTATTCCGGGGTCCACCCGGCGGGCAGACTTTCGGACAACCGGAGCGCGCCACCGCGTTCCGGTGCCGCACAGTGACACAATGCCCGCTTTCACCGCGCGGCACCCGGTGACGGCGCATCAGGACGATAACAAGACGGACTCGGTGGCTCCGAGTTCGGGTCACCCCTCGGCGGGGGGCTCCTCGGCGGCCCCGGCGACGGCCTCCGGTTCGGGCAGGCCCAGGTGCCTGCGAGCCGCGTCCGGCCCCTGCTCCAGCAGCACCGTGAAGCCCTCGTCGTCCAGGACCGGCAGCCCGAGCTGAACGGCCTTGTCGAACTTGGAACCGGGATTGTCACCGGCGACCACGAAATCGGTCTTCTTCGACACCGATCCGGTCACCTTCGCTCCGCGCGAGGTCAGCGCCTCCTTGGCGCCGTCCCGGGTGTGCCCGGCCAGCGTGCCGGTGACCACCACCGTCAGCCCCTCCAGCGGACGCTCGCCCTGCTCCTCGCCGGCCTCCTCGGTGAAGCGGACCCCGGCCGCGCGCCACTTCTCCAGGATCTCCCGGTGCCACTCCTCCTGGTACCACTCGGCGATCGAGCGCGCCGTGCCGGGACCGACCCCCTCGGTGGCGGCCAGCTCCTCCTGGCTGGCCGCGAAGATCCGGTCGAGGTCACGGAACTCCCTGGCCAGCGCCTGCGCGGCGACCGGGCCGACGTGCCGGATCGACAGGCCGTTGAGGAAGCGCCAGAGGGGGCGCTCCCTGGCCAGGTCGATGTTGTCGAGCATCAGGCCGGTGTTCTTCTTGGCCGCGCCCGTGGTGGTCGCGAAGAAGAAGACCTCCTTCTCCTCGCCGGTCTCGTCGTCGAGCTTCGGCAGGCCGGTCTTCGGGTCGCGGACCAGCACCCTGATCGGCAGCAGCTGCTCGGCGGTGAGGCGGAAGATGTCGCCCTCGTCCCGGACCGGCGCCTCGGCCGGCTCCAGCGGCTGGGTCAGCGCCGTCGCCGCGACGTAGCCCAGCCCCTCGATGTCCAGCGCGGACCGGCCGCCCAGGAAGGCGATCCGCTCGCGGATCTGGGCCGGGCAGAACCGCGCGTTGGGGCACCGCAGGTCGATGTCGCCCTCCGCCATCGGGCGCAGCTCGGCGCCGCACTCGTGGCAGTGCGAGGGCATCACGAACTCCTGCTCGGTGCCGTCCCGCAGGTCGTACACCGGGCCGAGGATCTCGGGGATGACGTCACCGGCCTTGCGGAGCACCACGGTGTCGCCCAGCATGACGTCCTTGGCCTTGACGATCTGCTGGTTGTGCAGCGTCGCGTACTGCACCATCGAGCCGGCCACCTTCACCGGCTCCGCCAGCACCGCGTACGGGGTGGCCCGGCCGGTGCGGCCGATGCCGACCTTGATCGCGGCGAGCTTGCCGGTGACCTCCTCCGGCGGGTACTTCCAGGCGATCGCCCAGCGCGGGGACTTCGAGGTCGCGCCGAGCCGGCCCTGGAGGGCGATCTCGTCCACCTTGACCACGACGCCGTCGATCTCGTGCTCGACCGAGTGCCGCTGCGCGCCGAAGTGCTCGATGAAGGCGCGGACCTCGGCCAGCGTGCCGACCACCTTGTTGTGCCGGGCCGTGGGCAGGCCCCAGTCGTGCAGCAGCCGGTAGGCGTGCGACTGGTTGTCGATGTCGAAGCCGACCCGGGCGCCGATGCCGTGCACCACCATGTGCAGCGGGCGGGACGCGGTGATGTGCGGGTCCTTCTGGCGCAGCGAACCGGCGGCCGCGTTGCGCGGGTTCATGAACAGCCGGATCATCGCCCGGGGCCGCTTGCCCTCCTTGGCGCGCTCCTCGTTCTCCTGCCGGCGGCGCTCGTTCTCCTCGGCGAAGGAGGCGTTGAGCGCCTCGAAGGCGTCGGTGGGGAAGTAGACCTCGCCGCGGATCTCCACCAGCGCGGGGACGTCGTCGCCCTTGAGCCGGTGCGGGATCTCCTTGATGGTGCGGACGTTGGCGGTGATGTCCTCGCCGACCCGGCCGTCGCCGCGGGTCGCGGCCTGCACCAACTGGCCGTTCTCGTAGGTGAGGTTGACGGCCAGGCCGTCCACCTTGAGCTCGCAGAGGTAGTGGTACTCGATGCCGGCCAGCTCGGTGGCGACCCGCTCGGCCCAGGCGGCCAGCTCGTCGTCGTCCATCGCGTTGTCCAGGCTGAGCAGCCGCTCGCGGTGCTCGACGGCCGCGAACTGCTCGGTGACGGCGCCGCCGACCTTCTGGGTCGGCGAGTCGGGGGTGCGCAGGGCCGGGTGCCCGGCCTCCAGCGCCTCCAGCTCGCGCATCAGGGCGTCGAACTCGGCATCGGTGACGACCGGCGCGTCCTGCTCGTAGTAGCGGGCGCGGTGGTCCTCGATCTCGGCCGCCAGCTCGGCGTGCCGCCCGCGGACCTCCGCCGGGATCTCCTCCCAGCCCTCGACAGCCACCACCGCAAGCCCTCCTACGTTCTCATTCCGGGTTGTCCACCAGGCTCTGGGCCGCCCTCACACTGAGTGACAGCGCCTTGCGCGCGTGGGCCGGAGAGGCCCCGGCCAGCCCGCAGGTGGGCGTCACCAGCACACGGCGGCCCAGCAGCTCCGGGGCGAACCCGAGCCTGCGCCACAACGTCCTGACACCCTGGACACTACCGGCCGGGTCGGACAGTGCCGTTGATTGAGCGGGAGCTCCGTCGGTGGACGGCACCACGCCGGCGAGGATCACGGTGCCCGCCTCGATCGCCTCGCCGAGCTGCTCGTCCTCACGTTCCGTCAACAGCGAGAAGTCCAGGGAGACTCCGGCCACACCGGCCCGGCGCAGCAGCGGGATCGGGACGTCCGGGGCGCAGCAGTGCACCACCACCGGTACGTCGACGCTGCGGATCACCTCGCGCAGCGCCTCCTCGGCGACCTGGCGGTCCACCGAGCGCAGCCGCTGGAAGCCGCTGGCGGTCCTCACCCCGCCGGTCAGCACCGCGGGCAGCGAGGGCTCGTCGAGCTGGAGCACCACCGCCGCGCCGGGGATCCGGCGGCGGACCTCGTCGAGGTGGCGGCGCAGCCCCTCGGTGAGCGAGCCGGCGATGTCCCGGCGGGCACCGGGGTCGGCGAGCGCCTTCTCGCCGTGCTTCAGCTCGATCGAGGCGGCCAGCGTCCACGGGCCGACGGCCTGCACCTTGAGCGCGCCCTGGTAGCCCTGGGTGAACTCCTCCAGGGCGTCCAGGTCCTCGCCCAGCCAGGCACGGGCCCGCCGGGTGTCGCGGCCGGGGCGGTCGGTGAAGCGCCAGCCGCTGGGTTCGGTCTGCGCGAACAGCTCGACCAGCAGGCCGGCGCTGCGCCCGATCATGTCGGCGCCCGGCCCGCGGGCGGGCAGCTCGGGCAGGAACGGCAGCTGCTCCAGCGCCCCGGTGGCCGTCTTGGCGGCCTCCCGCGCGTCGGTGCCGGGCAGCGATCCGACGCCGGTGGCGGCGCCGCGCAGGTCGGGGAAAGAGTGTCCGTTGCTCACCCGCCCGAGCCTAGTGCGCCCGGCGTGGGAAGTCGGACCGGCCGACCTCCCACGCCAGGGCTCGGGCCGGCGAACCCACGTCCCCGGGGCTCACTTCCCGGCCTCACTTCCCGGGGCTCACTTCCCGGGGCTCACTTCCCGGGGCGGACGGTGATCTCGGTGATCTCCGCGTCGCGGGAGGCGTCGAGCGCGGCCAGGACCGCCTTCGCCACAGACTCGGGCGCGATGAAGCGGTCGGCGTCGTACTCCCGGCCCTCCTGCTGGTGCACCTTGACCTGCATCGCGGTCGCGGTGCGGCCCGGGTAGACCGAGGTGACCCGGACGCCGGCGGCGTGCTCCTCGTGGCGCAGCGAGTCCGCGAGCGCCTTCAGGCCGTGCTTGCTCGCCGCGTACGCCGACCAGTCGGCGTGCGCGGTGAGCCCCGCGCCGGAGTTCACGAACACCACGTGGCCCTTGACCAGCCGCAGCGAGGGCAGCATCAGGCGGGTCAGCTCGGCGGGCGCGACCAGGTTCACGTTCAGGGTGTCCTGCCAGGCCTTGACCGGCAGTTCACCGACCTGGCCCAGCTCGACGACGCCCGCCACGTGCAGCAGCGAGTCGAGTTCCGCCGGCAGCGCCTGGTGGCCGAAGGCCCAGGAGAGCTTGGCCGGCGTACCGAGGTCGCCGACCAGGGTCTGCGCCCCGGGGAAGCGCTCGCGCAGCTCCGCGGCCCGGCGGGCGTCGCGGGCCAGCAGCCAGAGGTCGTCCCCGCGTTCGGCGAGGCGCTCGGCGAGGACGGCGCCGATGCCGGAGCCCGCGCCCGTGATCAGATGTGCAGCCATGGTCCCGATCCTCTCAGGCCTTGAGCTGCTCGAAGACCTGGGCGGGGGTGTCGGCGAAGGTGATCAGCTCGCCGAGCGGCCGCGGCAGGAAGCCCTCCGTGTCCATCCGCTCCAGCTGGGTGCGCAGGCCCGCGTAGAAGCCCTCGGTGTCCAGGACGATCACCGGCTTGTCGTGCAGCGCGTGCTTCTTGAGCTCCAGCACCTCGGTCACCTCGTCCAGCGTGCCGAGGCCGCCGACCAGCACGACGACGGCGTCCGCGCGCATCAGCAGCTGCGCCTTGCGCTCGGCGAGGTCCAGGGTCATCACCAGCTCGTCGGCGCCCTCGTAGCCCTTGTGCCGGAGCAGTTCGACCAGCACCCCGACCAGCTTGCCGCCGGCCGCCTTCACCCCGTCGGCCAGCAGCCCCATCAACCCGGCGTTGGAGCCGCCCCACACCAGGGTGTGCCCGCCCTCCCCGAGCAGACGGGCGAATTCGGCGGCAGGTGCGGAGTACCGCTCGTCGAGTGAGTACGCGGAGCAGAAGACAGTGATGTTCATAATGCTGACTGGTCTATCACGCCCCGCCGACGCGCACGGTCAGTCCTTGTACGGGACGAGCGCGGACAGGCCCAGCGTGAAGCCGAAGGGCTCCGGGATGCCGATCTCGTCACCGAACTTCCGGTCACTGCGCGTGTGGTACCGGTCGTGGTCCGGCTCGGAGAACAGCGTCACCGTCTGCTGCCGCGGGTCCACGATCAGGTACAGCGGGATGCGCATCACGGCGTAGTCGTGCAGCTTGTCCATCCAGTCGTTGCCCGGGTTGGAGGGCGAGACGATCTCCACGGCGATCAGGGCCTCCCCGGCGGGGGCCTTGTTGCCCGGCTGGGAGAGAACCTCCTCGGGCAGGTAGGTCAGGTCCGGCTCGCGCCCCTTGGAGACGTCCGGGCTGACGATCTCGCTCCGCTCACTGGGGAGGTAGCCGTCGGGGGCGTGCCGCTCGAACTGCCTGCGCACCTGCGCGACGTTGAGCTGGTGGATGTTCGAGGGTGACGCCTGCATGATCAGCGTGTCCCCGGACCATTCGATCCGAACGCCCTCGGGAGCGATCCGCTCCAGCTCCTCGACGAAGTCGCGGTGCTGCTCGTAGAAGGTCATGCCGTCCTCTCCGCAAGGCGCCACGGGCATCGCCGGCCGCTCCCCGGAGCCCGGGTCGTCGAATCACCGGCGGGCCGCACCACCCGTGCGGCTCCGTCCACTATGACGCACCCCGGGGACCCGCGGCCGACGCTCCCACCGGGAACGGGAAGGCGCGGGCTGGTCGTATCCGGTTCCGGTCAGCGCCTCACCCGCCGAGCAGCCGCCGACGGTCGTGGGTGCGGACGGCGGGTGCCCGGTCGTCCCGGAGTGCATCCAGTAGGCGCACGGCGTAGACCTCGGCCATCCGGGCGGACACCTCGGCCGGCGTGAGCCAGTCGACGGCGGTCGACTCGTCCGACACCCGCTCGGACCCGCCCTCGGGACGGCAGCGGAAGACCAGGGCGACGATTCCACGGTTCACGTTCTTGTAGACCCCGCCCTGGTGCGCCTCGTCACAGCCGCGCTCGTACTGGTCTTCCGTGTGTGCCGCTGACACAGCGGCCCACACGGCACGCTCCGACCGGGAGGACCCGTGTCAGGCCGTGACCGGGCGGCGGTGGGTGGTGGCGATGGTGGCGGAGCCGACGACGCGGGTGGTGTCGTAGAGGACGACGGCCTGGCCGGGGGCGATGCCGCGGGCGGGGGTGTCCAGGGTGACGTGGAGTTCGCCGTCGACCATGGCGGCCGTGACCGGGACCTCCTCGCCGTGGGCGCGGAGCTGGGCGGTGTAGCGGCCGTCGGCCGCGGCCTCGGCCCCGCACCAGCGCGGGCGGATCGCGGTCAGGGCCGTCACGTCCAGGCCCTCGACGGGGCCGACGGTGACGGTGTTGTTCACCGGGGAGATGTCGAGCACGTAGCGGGGCTTGCCGTCGGCGGCCGGGCGGCCGATCCGCAGGCCCTTGCGCTGGCCGATGGTGAAGCCGTAGGCGCCGTCGTGCTCGCCGAGCTTGGTGCCGTCCGCGTCGACGATGTCGCCGGGGGCCCGGCCGAGGTGCTTGGCCAGGAAGCCCTGGGTGTCGCCGTCCGCGATGAAGCAGATGTCGTGGCTGTCCGGCTTCTTCGCGACGGCCAGGCCGCGGCGCTCGGCCTCCTCGCGGATGACGTCCTTGGTGGTGTCGCCCAGCGGGAAGAGCGAGTGGGCGAGCTGGTCGGCGTCGAGCACGCCCAGCACGTAGGACTGGTCCTTGGCGGCGTCGACGGCGCGGTGCAGCTCGCGGCGGCCGTCCGGGAGGTCGACGATCCGGGCGTAGTGGCCGGTGCAGACGGCGTCGAAGCCGAGCGCGATCGCCTTGTCCAGCAGCGCGGCGAACTTGATCTTCTCGTTGCAGCGCAGGCAGGGGTTGGGGGTGCGGCCGGCCGCGTACTCGGCGACGAAGTCGTCGATGACGTCCTCGCGGAACCGCTCGGCGAGGTCCCAGACGTAGAACGGGATGCCGATCACGTCGGCCGCACGTCGGGCGTCGCGGGAGTCCTCGATGGTGCAGCAGCCGCGGGCGCCGGTGCGGAAGGACTGCGGGTTGGCGGAGAGCGCCAGGTGTACGCCGGTCACCTCGTGCCCCGCTTCGGCCGCGCGGGCGGCGGCGACGGCGGAGTCCACCCCGCCGGACATCGCCGCGAGCACACGCAGGCGGCCAGTGGACGGGGCGGTCGGGGCACCGGGGAAGTCAGTCATGATGCCCACAAGAGTACGTGGTCGCGGCGGAGGCCCGGCCGGGTTTACCGGGCGCGCGCGGCCGCCGCCAGCCCCGCGTTGCGGGCTCGCTGGACGACCGGGGCGATGGCTCCGGCGAGCGCGGTGACGTCCTCCCGGGTGGAGGTGTGGCCGAGCGAGAACCGCAGTGAGGCGCGGGCCAGCAGCGGGTCCACGCCCATCGCCAGCAGGACGTGGCTGGGCTGCGGCACTCCTGCCGAGCAGGCCGAGCCGGTCGAGCACTCGATGCCCTGGGCGTCGAGCAGCATCAGCAGCGCGTCGCCCTCGCAGCCGGGGAACGAGAAGTGCGCGTTGGCGGGCAGCCGCCCCTGCGTCGTCGGGTCGCCGTTGAGGACCGCGTCCGGGACGCCGGCCAGCACCGAGGCGACCAGTTCGTCGCGCAGCGCGCCGAGCACCGCCGCGTGCTCGTCCCGCCGCTCGACGGCGAGCGCGGCGGCGGCCGCGAAGCCCGCGGTGGCCGGCGCGTCCAGCGTGCCGGAGCGGACGTCCCGCTCCTGGCCGCCGCCGTGCAGCAGCGGGACGGGCGTGGCCCCGCGCGACAGCAGCAGGGCGCCGACGCCGTACGGACCGCCGACCTTGTGGCCGGTGACGGTGAGTGCGGTCAGCCCGGACTCCGCGAAGGAGACCGGCACCTGACCGAGCGCCTGGACCGCGTCGGCGTGCATCGGAATGCCGAACTCGGCCGCCACCGCGGCGAGTTCGGTGACCGGTTGGATGGTGCCGACCTCGTTGTTGGCCCACATCACGGTGACCAGCGCGACGGAGGCCGGGTCCCGCTCGATCGCCTCGCGCAACGCCGCCGGGTGGACCCGGCCGTAGCCGTCCACCGGGAGGTAGTCGACTCGGGCGCCCTCGTGCTCGGAGAGCCAGTGCACCGCGTCGAGCACCGCGTGGTGCTCGACCGGGCTGCACAGCACCCGGGTCCGGGCCGGGTCGGCCCCCCGCCGGGCCCAGTACAGGCCCTTGACGGCCAGGTTGTCGGACTCGGTGCCACCGCCGGTGAGGACGATCTCGCTGGGGCGGGCGCCGAGCGACTCCGCCAGCGACTCGCGGGACTCCTCGACCACGCGGCGGGCCCGGCGGCCGGACGCGTGCAGGGAGGAGGCGTTGCCGACGACCCCCAGGTGCGCGGTCATCGCGGCGATCGCCTCGGGCAGCATCGGCGTGGTCGCCGCATGGTCCAGGTATGGCATAACCATCCGATTGTAGAGGGCCACCGCGCGACGCTCGGGCCACCCGGCGGATCCGGCCGCCGCGCAGCGCGCGCAAACGCCCCGATCCGGCCAACCGTCCGCCACCCGGCCGCCATCCGGCCGCCGCTCCCCCGCCACCCGCGGCGCCGGGCACCGGCCCGGCCGCCGGCGGCCAAGCCGGGACGGCCGGGGGCTCGTTGGTCTCCCGCCGGACCGAACGGTTAGCCTGTCGGGCACCGCAAATCGGCCGGACCGGATCAGGACTGGGGGCGCCATGTCGCAGTCGGTCGACCGCGCCCTCACCCTCCTCGGGTCCCTCGGCGACGGGCCGGTCACCCTCGACCAGGCCGCCACCAGCATCGGGGTGCACAAGTCCACGGCCCTGCGGCTGCTGCGCACGCTGGAGGAGCACGGCTTCGTCCACCGCCAGTCCGACCGGCGCTACCGGCTCGGCGGCCGCGTCCTCTCGCTCGCCCACCGGGCGCTGGAGGAGATCGACGTCCGCCAGATCGCCGCGCCCTACCTGGCCGCCCTCCACCGGCGCTGCGGACTGACCGTCCAGCTGGCCGTGCTCCAGGACGGCGAGGTCCTCTACCTGGACGAGCTGGTCGGCCGCTGGACGGGGAGCGACACCGCCCGGCCGACCCGGATCGGGCGGCGCGCCCCGGCGGCCGGCACCGCGATCGGCCGGGTCCTGCTGGCCGGTCTGCCCGACGACGGGGCCGGCGAGGACGAGCTGCCTCCCGAGCTGGCCGCCGTCCGCCGCCAGGGCTGGGCGGCCGAGTCGGCCGAGCACCGGGAGGCGGTGGCCTGCGTGGCGGCCCCGGTGGCCGGCAGCGCCGGGCGGCCGGTCGCCGCCTGCGCGGTCAGCGCCCCGACCGACCGGGTCCCGCCGGCCGAACTGGTCCGGCTGCTGCCCGAGCTGCTCTGCACCGCCGAGGCGATCTCGCTGGCGTACGGGGGCTCGCCTACTCCTCGCTGGTGCGAGAACCGTTGCGGTGCCAGGCCCGCGGTGCGCGCCAGCCGTACTTGAGGGCGAGCATCCGCAGACCGAAGGCGGTCAGCGCGGCCGCCGTCCCGGTGAGCGCGGTGAGCCGGTCGAGGCCGATCAGGATCACCACGAGGGCCGAGCCGACCAGGGCCGGGACGGCGTAGATCTCGCGGTCCCAGCGCAGCAGCGAGGGGATCTCCCCGGCGAGCATGTCGCGCATCACGCCGCCGCCGGCCGCCGTCACCATGCCGAGCGCCATCGCGGCCACCGCGCCGAGGCCGTAGTCGTGCGCCTTGGCCGTACCGGTGACGCAGAACAGCCCGAGGCCGAGCGCGTCCAGGGTCTGCACCGCGCGGTTGATCCGCTCGACCTCCGGGTGCAGGAAGAAGACCACCAGGCCGGCCGCCAGCGGCGTGCTGAAGTAGCCGAGGTTGGAGAAGGCCGCCACCGGGGTGGCCCCGATGACGAGGTCGCGCATGACCCCGCCACCCAGCGCGGTCACCTCCGCCAGTACACAGATCCCGAAGATGTCCATGTTCTTGCGCACGGCCAGCAGCCCTCCGGAGAGGGCGAAGACGAAGATGCCGACCAGGTCCAGGCTCTGCTGCACGTCGGAGGGGAAGATCTGCGATGTCACCGGACAACTATGGACCCCCCGGGCACCGCGCTCGGCCGACCGTCACGGCCGCGCCATCGGCCGTCACAGCACGTGACGGCCGATGGCGTGCAGAGGGGCGCAGAGGGGCGCGGACCGTCACGCGGTGGCGAGCACCTTCTCGCCGCCGGCCGCACTGTTCTCCGGACCCCGCTAGTCGTTCCCCTCGCTCCGCTCGGGGAAGTGACACGCCACCTGGTGCCCGGTCTTCAGCGCCGCCAGCGGCGGCTCCTGGACCGCGCAGACCTCCTGCGCCTTCCAGCAGCGGGTGCGGAACCGGCAGCCGGACGGCGGGTTGATCGGCGAGGGCACGTCGCCCCTGAGCAGGATCCGCTCGCGGCGCTGCCGGCGGCGCGGGTCCGGCACCGGCACCGCGGACATCAGCGCGGTGGTGTACGGGTGCATCGGGGACGCGTAGAGCGAGTCCCGGTCGGCGATCTCGACGATCTTGCCGAGGTACATCACCGCGACCCGGTCGGAGACGTGCCGGACCACCGAGAGGTCGTGCGCGATGATCAGGTAGGTCAGGCCCAGCTCGCGCTGGAGGTCGTCCAGCAGGTTGACCACCTGCGCCTGGATGGAGACGTCGAGGGCGGAGACGGGCTCGTCCGCGATGACCATCTTGGGCCGCAGGGCGAGCGCCCGGGCGATGCCGATGCGCTGGCGCTGGCCGCCGGAGAACTCGTGCGGGTAGCGGTTGTAGTGCTCGGGGCTGAGCCCGCACAGCTCCAGCAGCTCCTGGACGGCCTTCTTGACGCCGCCCTCGGTCTGCACCTTCTGCAGCCGGAACGGCGCGCCGACGATGGTGCCGACGGTGTGCCGGGGGTTCAGCGAGGAGTACGGGTCCTGGAAGATCATCTGGATGTCGCGCCGGAGCGGCCGCATCGCGCCCGTGCCCAGGTGGGTGATGTCGGTGCCCTCGAACTCGATCTTCCCGCCGGTGGGCTCGTCGAGACGGGTGACCAGCCGGCCCATCGTCGACTTGCCGCAGCCGGACTCGCCGACGACACCCAGGGTCTCCCCCGCGTTGACGGTGAAGTCGATGCCGTCGACGGCCCGGACCGCCCCGGCGTCGCGGCGCAGCAGGCCGCCCTTGATCGGGAAGTGCCGGGTCAGGCCGGTCACCCGGAGCAGCGGCTCGCGGTCGGGGGCGGGCGCGGGCGCGGGCACCTTCTTCATGGGCTCGGGGGCCGCCGCCTGAGTGTCCGTCATCGGTTCTCTCCAGAATGGTGGTACGAAACCGGGCTCACAGCCGGGGCGCGATCTCTTCGGTGAAGATGCGGCGCCGGTCGGCGGCGGCGAGGTGGCAGGCCGCGTGGTGCCCGGGCGCTGCCTCGGTCAGGACGGGGACCTCGTCGGCCGAGCGCCCGCCGGTCAGCCCGGCGTACGGGCAGCGCGGGTGGAAGGCGCAGCCGGACGGCACGTTGATCAGGCTGGGCGGGGTGCCCTTCACCGGGACGAGCCGCTCCTGGAGCTCACGGTCGAGACGCGGCATCGAGCCCAGCAGGCCCCAGGTGTAGGGGTGCTGGGGCGCGTCGAAGAGGGTCTCGGCGGGGCCGCGCTCGACGCACTTGCCGCCGTACATGACCAGGATGTCGTCGGCGAGTTCGGCGACCACCCCGAGGTCGTGGGTGATGACGATGACGGCCGAGCCGAACTCCTCCTGGAGGTCCCGGATGAGGTCCAGGATCTGCGCCTGGACGGTGACGTCCAGCGCGGTGGTGGGCTCGTCGGCGATCAGCAGCGACGGGTCGTTGACCAGGGCCATCGCGATCATGGCGCGCTGGCGCATGCCGCCGGAGAACTGGTGCGGGTAGTCGTCCACCCGGCGGTCGGGCTGCGGGATGCCGACCCGGTCGAGCATCTCGACCGCGCGGGCCCGGGCCTGCTTCTTGGTCGCCTGCGGGTGGTGCACCCGGTAGGCCTCGATGATCTGCGCCCCGACGGTGTAGTAGGGGTGCATCGCGGTCAGCGGGTCCTGGAAGATCATCGCCATCTCGCGGCCGCGCAGCTGGCGGACCCGCTCGGGGCCGGCCGCGACCAGCTCCTCGCCGTCCAGGTGGATCTCGCCGCTGATCCGGGCCCGCTTGGAGCGGTGCAGGCCCATGATGCCGAGCGAGGTGACCGACTTGCCGGAGCCGGACTCGCCGACGATCCCGAGGGTCTTCCCCTTGTGCAGGTCGAAGCTGACCCCGTCCACCGAGCGGACCAGGCCGTCGTCGGTGTCGAAGTGGATCCGCAGGTCCCGGACCGAGAGGAACGGGTCCCCGGTCGCGGCGGCCACCGGCGCCGGGGTCTTCTGGAGCTCGGTCACGACAGCCTCACCCGGGGGTCGACAGCGGCGTACAGGAGGTCAACCACGAGGTTGCAGAGGACGATGAAGAAGGCGGCGAGCAGCGTGACGCCGAGGATCTTCGGCAGGTCGTTGTCGGAGATCGCCGAGACGGCGAAGGCGCCGACGCCCTGGAGCGAGAAGACCTGTTCGGTGATCAGCGCACCGCCGAGCAGCAGACCGAGGTCCATGCCGAAGATGGTGACGACCGGGGTGAGCGCGGAGCGCAGCCCGTGCTTCACGACCACCTTGCGCTCGGCCAGGCCCTTGGCCCGGGCGGTGCGGATGTAGTCCTCGCTCATCGTCTCCAGCATGCCGGCGCGGGTGAGCCGGGCGTAGAGCGCGGAGTAGAGGAAGGCCAGCGAGATCCACGGGAGGATCAGGTTGCGGGCCCACATCAGCGGGTCGTCGGTGAAGTTGACGTACTGGAGGTTGTCGAGGATCGGCCACTCGTAGCTGAAGAGCGTGAGCAGCAGCGCACCGGTGAAGAAGACCGGCAGCGAGACACCGGCCAGCGCGACACCCATGGAGAGCCGGTCGAAGATCGACTTCGGCTTGAGCGCGGAGATGACACCGGTGGTGACGCCGGAGACCAGCCAGAGCACGGCGGCGCCGATGGCCAGCGACAGCGTGATCGGGATGCGCTTGGTCAGCTCGGGCCAGACCTCCAGGTGGTTCTTGAAGGAGTAGCCGAAGCAGGGCACGTGGCAGGTGGCGGCGTCCGGGCCGAACTTGTACTCGGCCCCGGTGACGAGCGCCTTCAGGAAGCGCCCGTACTGGACGTAGATCGGCTGGTCGAAGCCGAGGTTCTTCTTGACCGCCGCGACCGCCTCGGGGGACGGGTTCTTCCCGATGTACTGCGTGGCCAGCTGGTCGGTGGTCTCACCGGCCAGGCGCGGCAGCAGGAAGAAGATCGCGAAGGTGACCGCGCTGACCACCAGCAGCAGCACCACGGCCGCGAGCGTCCTGCGGAGGATGTAGGCAAACACAGTTGGTCGGCTCCGGCGGCCCGCCGCCGTCCGGGATCTTCCGGACGGCGGCGGGCGCCGCTGCCTTCACCTGCCTTCAGGGATACGGAGCCAGGCTCTTACTTGGTCGTACCGATGTTCAGGTAGTCGTACTCACCCGAGAAGGCCGAGGTGGAGACGACGTTGGTGGCGGTGTCCGAGCGGTACAGGAACACCTTGAAGTAGGTCAGCGGGACGTAGACCGCCTGCTCCATGACCTTCTTGTCGATCTCCGCGTAGATCTTCTCGCGGGCCGCCTTGTCGGTGTTGACGGCGGCGTCGTCGAGCAGCTTGTTGATCGCCGGGTCGTTCAGCGAGGCCAGGTTGCTGTTACCGGCCTCCTTGATGGCGCGGCCGTCGACGATCTGCTGCAGGAAGCCGTAGCCGGTCGGCCAGTCGGCGCCCCACTGCATCATCATCAGGCCGATGTTCTTCTCCTTGTTCTTCGCCGGCACGCCGACGTTGTCGGAGAGGTACTTGCCCTGCGGGTACTGCTGGATCTCGGCGTTGATGCCGACCTTCTTCAGCGCGGCCTGGATCGAGGTCGCGGCGGCGATCTCGGTGGCGCGCTCGGTCCGGGCGCTCAGGACGGTGTTGAAGCCGCCCTCCTTGCCGCAGGCCTTGAGGGCTTCCTTGGCCTTGGCCTCGTCGCCCTTGTTGTCCTTGGTCTCGTACAGGTTGATGTCCTGGTGACCGGGGATGTCCGCCGGCAGGACGGAGTTGGCGATCTGGCCGCGGATCGGGCCGCCGACCGCGGTCTGCACCGAGACCTTGTCGATCGCGTACTGCACGGCCTTGCGGCACTCGACGTTGTCGAACGGCGCGACCTGGCTGTCGATCGCGGTGTAGACCAGGCGGCCGCCGTAGGCGTTGTCCGTCTTGGCCTTCAGCTTCGGGTTCTGCAGGATCTGCGCCTGGGTCTGCGGGTCGACGCCGCCGCCGACGAGGTCCACCTGGGCGTTGCCGGCCAGCAGGTCCTTGTCGATGGTGGACTGCTCGATGTTCATCTTGAGCACGATCTTGTCCGCGAGCTGCTTGCGGATCGTGTCGGTGCTCGCGTCCCAGCTGGTGTTCGGCACCAGGGTGAGCTGCTTGCCGTCCTCGTAGGACTCGAACTTGTAGGAGCCCGAGGCCATCGGGTGCTTGACGTAGTCGGCGCCCTTGTCCTTGTCCTTGGGGACCGGGACGGTCTGCGGGGCCGAGACCAGGTAGTCGAAGTCCGCGAAGGCGTGCTTCAGGTGGAAGACGACGGTCAGGTCGTCCGGCGTCTCGATGGACTTGAGGTCGCCGGCCGCGTCCTTGTACGGGCCCGCGTACGGGGTCGGGTTGTCGACCAGGAGGTCCTTGAAGTACGTCGGACCGTTGGAGAACACGTCCGGCGCGAAGTTGGAGCGCTCCACCGCGTACTTCACGTCCTTGGACGTGATCGCGCTGCCGTCCTCGTACTTCAGGCCGGCGCGCAGCTTGTACGTCCAGGTCAGGCCGTCCGCGCTGGGCTGGCCCATGGACTCGGCGAGGTCCGGGACGAGCTTGTTGCCCTCGTCGCCGGGGCCCGGCGCGAAGGTGGTCAGCGGACGCCCGTACAGGCGCGAGAAGTTGTAGATGTAGGCGTAGTACGTGTTGCCGGGGTCGAGCGAGTCCGGCGTGCCCTTCATCTCGTAGGTGACCGTCCCGCCCTTCTTGTCCGAGGCGTTGACGATGCCCTTGGTGGCCGCGTCGGCGCCGCCGCCGGACGCGGCGGAGGACGACGAGTCGCCCCCGCTCTTGGATGAACCGGAGGTACACCCGGTGACGACCAGGACAGCGGCGGCGGCCACTGCGGTCAGTCCGACGGTACGGGACCTACGCATGGTGAGATCAACCCCTTGAGGAAGTGGTGGCGGATCGGAGGGTCCTGACGGGATGTCAGTTGCTCTTGGGATCGAGGGCGTCACGCAGCCCGTCGCCGAGCAGGTTGAAGGCGAGCACCGTGAGGAAGATCGCCATACCGGGGACCACCATGTACTGGGGGTCCACCTGGTAGTACTTGATCGCGTCGTTGAGCATCCCGCCCCAGGAGGCCTGCGGGGCCTGGATGCCGACGCCGAGGAAGCTGAGGCCCGCCTCGAAGAGGATGTTGGTCGGGATCAGCAGGGTCGAGTAGACCAGGATCGGACCGACCAGGTTGGGCAGCAGCTCCTTGAACAGGATGAACGGCCCCCGGGCGCCCAGGCTGCGGGCCGCGTAGACGAACTCGCGCTCACGCAGTGAGAGGGTCTGGCCGCGCACGATCCGGCCCATGTAGGGCCAGTTGAAGAAGCCGATCACGAAGATCAGCACGCCGATGTGCAGCGGGAGGCCGTGCAGGCCGAACGCGCCGCCCTGGAGCGAGGCGGAGATCGCGATGGCGAAGAGCAGCAGCGGGAACGCCAGGAAGACGTCCATCACCCGGCTGATCAGGGCGTCCACCCAGCCGCCGTAGTAGCCGGCCATCACGCCGAGCACGGTGCCGAGGGTGTTGGAGAGCAGCGTCGCCCCGAAGGCGACGAGCAGCGAGACCCAGGAGCCCTCGATGACGCGGGAGAGCAGGTCACGGCCCTGCAGCGGGTCCACGCCGAGCGGGTGGTCGAGGCTCATGCCGCCCCAGTCGCCGAACGGCAGACCACCGAGGTTGGCGTCCAGGAGGTCCTGGTTGAGGGCGTCGGGGTCCAGGCCGAACATCGACTCGATCGGCTTGGCCAGCACGGCCAGCAGGACGAGCAGGATCACCACGACGGCGCCGGCGACGGCGGCCTTGTCCCGTTTGAAACGGGTCCAGGCGATCCGGCCGAGCGAGCGGCCCTCGATCTTCGTGGCCGGGCTCGCGGCGGCGGCTGCCTCCGGCGTGTTCCCGGCGGTCTTGATGGGTGCGGTCATGGTCAGTTCGGTCCCCTCGCCGACGGTGGCCGGCCCACGGGTGCCGGTCGCCGGTTCGGCGGTACGGCTGGTGCGGACGTGCGGAGGTTCAGGTGCGGGTGTTCAGCGGTGCGACGTGCTCGGGTACTGCGGCCGCGCGGGATGGGCGTCGCGAGGCTCAAGCGGTCCGCCAGCGCGTTCGCCCTCGTGGGGCACCCAGTACGCGCGGTGCGTTGCGCAGAACTCTCTGCCATCCGAACTGGCTTGCGCCAGCCCTGACAACCGAGAGATGCCCAACTGTGATCTGTCGGCATGCACCTCTGGATCTTCGGCATATCCCTCTTCACACAGCTGTTACATGCATGTCAAGGGGCTGCACCGAACCAGCCGGAAATCCGACCGGAAATGCCGGGACCGACATGACGGATCGTCATGTCGGTCCTGGTGGAGGGCTTTGGGTGCATATACCCGGACTACCCGTTACCGCGCCGAGAACACCCGAACATCCGTGCTTGCGACAGGTGTCCGAAGTGCCCGTAGTTGGGACACGAACACCTGGTCTGCCCGGAGTTGCGGTGCGGGCGCCGGAATGCCCGGCGTGCGCTGCCGACACCGCAATGCCCGGAGCCCCGGCACGGGCGGCGGAACGCCCGGCGTGCGGCGCGGGCACCGCGGCGCACGCCGCGTCGACCGTGCGGGCGTCAGCGCCCCGGGTAGCCGGGCCAGGGCTGCTGCGGCGGCGGCTGCTGCCCCGGCCACACCGGGCCGGGCGCCTGGGTGCCGTAGCCGTACGCCGGGCCCGCCTGCGAGGCGTAGGGCGGCGGCGGCACCGGCGGGTACGGCGCGGCCTGCGAGCGGCCGTGGCCGCCCGCCTCGCGGTCGTAGAACGGCCGCGCGTTGGCCCGCATCCAGAGCGCCACCGGGTCGTACTCGTCCCCCATGGCGACGGTGGAGACCGCGAGCCCCTCCGGCGCGACCGCGATCGCGCGCTGCATCAGCGCCCGGACGGCCTCCACCGTGGGCGGCGAACTCTCGTACAGCTCAAGTCCGATGGCCAGGTACGGTTCGCCCACGGAGGGCTGCACCCAGGCCCGGCGCAACGCCTTGACCGCCCGCACCTCGACCGCCTGCCGCTCCAGCAGCGCGAAGAACTGCTGGGCCTGCACCTGCGGTTCGCTCAGCTTCAGCGGCCCGGCCGGCAGCCGGTCCAGGCCGGCCGCGATCCGGCGCAGGTCCGCCCAGGGCACCCCGACGCCGCCGCCGGGGGCGTGCGGGTTCAGCCAGAGGCCCCAGCGGGTGCGATAGAGCGAGGCGGCGATCTCGCGCCCCGAGATCACCTCGTGCGCCCGCGCCCAGCCGGACGCCGCCAGCTGCTCGGGCGAGGTGACGGCCGGCGCGTAGCCGTGGCCGCTGATCTCCATGTTCCCGTACTGGGCGTCCGGACTGCCCGGCGTACCGTGCCAGAGCAGCATCCAGACCTGCCCCGCGGCCAGCGCGTGCAGCAGTGCCTCGTACGCCTCCCAGCGTTCCGGCGCGACCTCGCGCAGGGCGTGCTCCAGCGCTCTCGGATCCGCGCCGGGGCGCCCGGCGGGTGCCTGGCCCCAGGGCCCCGGTGCACCGCCCGCTACCGCTCCCGCACTCATGCGCCCACCTCGCTGCGCCTCTTCTTCTCTCACCTGCCGCCGGCCCGGCGGTCATCTGCAGGCACCCTATGGGGCGCCACCCGCCACCGCCACGCCGACGTGCCCGGCGGTGGCCTCCGGCCCGGTGCCGGGCGAGGAGGAACGCGTCACATCCGTGCGTAGAACGGCTGGACCCGGTTGAGCAGCCACTCGACCACGGGGTCCTCCGCGAGGTCGAGCAGTACGAGGTGGACGCCGCCGGGCAGCGGCGCGGTTCCCAGCGCACGGCCCAGGGCCTCGTTCACGGCGGCCGGTTCGGCCGGGGCCGCCGGATCGAGCTGGACGCCGACGAACATCACCGTCGGCTCGCCCTCCACGCTGGCCAGCGCCCGCCTGGCGGTCAGGACGCCGGGCAGGCCCGAGAGCTCGTACCGGCAGGCGGCCAGGAAGGCCTCCGGGTCCTCGCCCGGCACCGGTTCGCGCAGCGCCACCCGGCCGCCGGTCGGTGCCTCCGGGGCGTCCCAGCGGTCCTCGCGCGGCCCGCGCCGCAGCTCGGCGACGCCCTGCGGCGGCACCGGGATGCCCACCGGCGCCTCCGGGTTCACCGCGATGCCCACGCCCAGCGGCAGCCCGCGGGCGAACTCCCAGACCGGCGCGATCGCGAAGGCCATCCCGGGCGCCTGATGGAGGAGCACCTCCTGCGAGGAGAAGACCGGGACGTAGGGGTCGCCGGCCAGCTCGATGGTCGGCAGGTCCAGGGCCTGGCCCTGCGGGTCGCCGCCGGCCGGCAGCGGGATCCACACCTGGCTGCGGGCGAGCACCTCGAACACCCGGGGGGTCGCGCCGGGATCGCCGAGCGCGGCCGTGAGCACCTGCTCCAGCTCGTTCGCGGGCCATCCACCGCCGGGCGGCGCCGCCTCCGGGCCGCCCCACCCCTGCTGCTGCTCCACCGGGTACCCCATCCGCCGCTGTACCGCCCTCTGTCCGCCGACGCCGAGCAGCCTAGCGGGCCCGCGGCCGGGGCCGCGGTGCGCGCCGGTACCGGTCGGTACGGGGCCGGGGCGGTACCGGTGGGCTACCGGTGGCGGGTGCGGGCCGGGCCCGCCGGGCGGGGCCGGGCCCGGGGCCCCTCTCCCGTCTTCCGCCGGGACGTGCCATGATGTCCGCGTCTGCGGGTGTTCCCCGCCGAGAACCTCAACTCCATACCGGCCGCTCGAACCCGCGCGGGAGAGTCCGGAGTACCCCCGAGAGGCGGTACAGCCGGCGCCGAAGGAGCAAGTCCTCCCCGGAATCTCTCAGGCCCCCCTACCGCACGGGTTAGGCACATCTGGAAAGCGGCGCACGGCCCTGTCGCGCGCCCACCCACGGTGCAAGCCGCCATGCTGTCCTGTTAGCTGTGAAGCGCTGCGGGCCCGCGTGCGGTGAAGCTCTCAGGTTCGACGACAGATGGGGAGACCCAGCCGCCGCATGCCCGCGCGCAGGCTCGGTCCCCGAGCGGGTCCGGTCCGGCGTGCGCACACCTGAGTGCCCAGACCGAGGAGTTCCAGGCCATGTCGTCCCTCCGCCTCACCGCGCTCGACGCGCTGCACCGCGCCCTCGGCGCGACCATGACCGACTTCGCCGGCTGGGACATGCCGCTGCGTTACGGCAGCGAGCGCGAGGAGCACCTCGCCGTCCGCACCAAGGCCGGTCTGTTCGACCTCTCCCACATGGGCGAGATCACCGTGACCGGCCCGCAGGCCGGCGCGATGCTGGACCACGCGCTGGTCGGCTTCGTCTCCGCGCTCGGCGAGCTGCGGGCCCGCTACACCATGATCTGCGCCGAGGACGGCGGCATCCTGGACGACCTGATCGTCTACCGCCTGCGCGAGGACGCCTTCCTGGTCGTCGCCAACGCCTCCAACGCCCAGCTGGTGCTGGACGAGCTGATCGCCCGCGCCAAGGGCTACGACGCCGTCGTCACCGACGACCGCGACACCTACTCGCTGATCGCCGTCCAGGGCCCGGAGTCCACCGCGATCCTGGCCGACACCACCGAGGCCGACCTGCCCGGCCTGAAGTACTACGCGATCCTCCCGGCCCAGGTGGCCGGCCGCGACGTGCTGCTCGCCCGCACCGGTTACACCGGCGAGGACGGCTTCGAGATCTTCTGCAACCCGGGCGACGCCGCGCACATCTGGACGGCGCTGACCGAGGCCGGCACCGGCCGCGGCCTCGTCCCCTGCGGCCTCTCCTGCCGCGACACGCTGCGCCTGGAGGCCGGCATGCCGCTCTACGGGCACGAGCTCTCCACCGACCTGACCCCCTTCGACGCCGGCCTCGGCCGGGTGGTCCGCTTCGACAAGACCACCAACGAGGGCGCGTTCGTCGGCCGCAAGGCCCTGGAGCAGGCCGCCGCCGCGGCCGAGGCCAACCCGCCGCGGGTGCTGGTCGGCCTGGTCTCCGAGGGCAAGCGCGTGCCGCGCGCCGAGTACACCGTGGTGACCGCCGACGGCGAGCCGATCGGCCGGATCACCTCGGGCGCGCCCTCCCCCACGCTGGGCAAGCCGATCGCGATCGCCTACGTGGACGCGGCGCACGCCGCCCCGGGCACCACCGTCGCGGTGGACGTGCGCGGCAAGCACGAGCCGGTGCAGGTCGTGGCGCTGCCGTTCTACAAGCGCGCCCGCTGACGCCCCTCGGGCGCGCCCGCCGAGGCCTCACGAGCGCGCCCGCCCGGGCCTGACCACCCCGAAGATCCACGTCGAAGCCGTCCGTCCGGCGGCCCGCTTCGTCGTACCCGCTTCCCATCCTGGAGAATGACGCCATGAGCAACCCCCAGCACCTGCAGTACACCAAGGAGCACGAGTGGCTGACCGCCGTCGAGGACGGTGTCTCCACGGTCGGCATCACCGCCCACGCCGCCGACGCGCTCGGTGACATCGTCTACGTGCAGCTGCCCGAGGTCGGCGAGACCGTGACCGCCGGTGAGACCTGTGGCGAGCTGGAGTCCACCAAGTCGGTCAGCGACCTGTACTCGCCGGTCACCGGCGAGATCACCGAGGTCAACCAGGACGTCCTGGACGACAACTCCCTGGTCAACAGCGCCCCGTTCGAGGGTGGCTGGCTGTTCAAGGTGCGCGTCGAGTCGACCGACGAGCTGCTCAGCGCCGACGAGTACAACGCCCTGACCAACCCGGCCTGAGCCGGCCGTTCGGGGTGGCCGCAGTGCGGCGGCCGCCCCGGCCACCGGGCCTCCTCCGCCCTCCGGTCGCCCGCCGCCACCCTTCCGTGGGGCGTGCCAGGCGCGGCACCTCCTTCTCTCCTCCCTGGGAAGACCACACCATGACGGTTCTCAACCAGTCCCTGCACTCGCTCGACCCGGAGATCGCCGCCGCGGTCGACGCCGAGCTGCACCGCCAGCAGACCACCCTGGAAATGATCGCCTCCGAGAACTTCGCCCCGGTGGCGGTCATGGAGGCCCAGGGCTCGGTGCTGACCAACAAGTACGCCGAGGGCTACCCGGGCCGCCGCTACTACGGTGGCTGCGAGCACGTCGACGTGGTCGAGCAGATCGCGATCGACCGGATCAAGGCCCTGTTCGGCGCCGAGCACGCCAACGTCCAGCCGCACTCCGGCGCGCAGGCCAACGCCGCCGCGATGTTCGCGCTGATCCAGCCGGGCGACACCATCCTGGGTCTGAGCCTGGCCCACGGCGGTCACCTGACCCACGGCATGAAGATCAACTTCTCCGGCAAGCTCTACAACGTCGCCGCGTACCACGTGGACGACAAGACCGGCCAGGTCGACATGGCCGAGGTCGAGCGCCTCGCCAAGGAGCACCAGCCGAAGCTGATCATCGCCGGCTGGTCCGCCTACCCCCGTCAGCTGGACTTCGCCGCGTTCCGCCGGATCGCCGACGAGGTCGGCGCCCTGCTGATGGTCGACATGGCGCACTTCGCCGGTCTGGTCGCCGCGGGCCTGCACCCCAACCCGGTGCCGTACGCGGACGTGGTCACCACCACCACGCACAAGACCCTGGGCGGCCCGCGCGGCGGCGTCATCCTCTCCAAGGCCGAGTGGGCCAAGAAGATCAACTCCGCGGTCTTCCCCGGCCAGCAGGGCGGCCCGCTGGAGCACGTGATCGCCGGCAAGGCCGTCGCCTTCAAGGTCGCCGCCTCCGAGGAGTTCAAGGAGCGCCAGCAGCGCACCCTGGACGGCGCCCGGATCCTGGCCGAGCGCCTGCTGCAGGCCGACGTCGCCGAGGCCGGCGCCTCGGTGCTGTCCGGCGGCACCGACGTCCACCTGGTCCTGGTCGACCTGCGCAACAGCCAGCTCGACGGCCAGCAGGCCGAGGACCGGCTGCACGAGGTCGGCATCACGGTCAACCGCAACGCCATCCCGAACGACCCGCGCCCGCCGATGGTCACCTCCGGCCTGCGGATCGGCACCCCGGCCCTGGCCACCCGCGGCTTCCAGGCCGAGGACTTCCGCGAGGTCGCCGACATCATCGCCGAGGCGCTGAAGCCCGCCTTCGACGAGACCGTCGCCACCGCACTGAAGGCCCGGGTCACCGCCCTCGCCGAGAAGTACCCGCTCTACCCGAACCTGTAGTTCGGACACGGGTGACCGGGCTCACCTCGCCTGGTCACCTGGGATTCCGGGGCACCGCGCACACTGGACAGTGCGCGCGGTGCCCCGTTCCGTGTCAGCACCCCGCCTGCAAGTCCTTCCACGAGACCAGACAAGGACGTCCTCCGTGGCCATCAGCGTCTTCGACCTCTTCTCCATCGGCATCGGCCCGTCGAGTTCCCACACCGTCGGCCCGATGCGCGCCGCCCGGATGTTCGCCCGCCGCCTGAAGTCCGAGGACCTGCTGACCGGGGTGGCGAGCGTCCGCGCCGAGCTCTTCGGCTCGCTGGGCGCCACCGGCCACGGCCACGGCACCCCGAAGGCCGTCCTGCTGGGCCTGGAGGGCAACTCCCCCCGCACGGTCGACGTCGACCAGGCCGACCGGGACGTCGAGCGGATCACCGCCGAGAAGCGGCTCGACCTGCTCGGCGCCCACCCGATCGACTTCGACCCGGGCACCCAGCTGATCCTGCACCGGCGCCGCTCGCTGCCGTACCACGCCAACGGGATGACCCTCTGGGCCTTCGACGCCGACGGCGGCCTGCTGCTGGAGAAGACCTACTACTCGGTCGGCGGCGGCTTCGTCGTCGACGAGGACGCGCTGGGCGCGGACCGCGTGAAGCCGGACGACACCGTGCTGAAGTACCCCTTCCGCACCGGCGACGAGCTGCTCCGCCTCAGCCGCGAGACCGGCCTGTCCATCTCCGGCCTGATGCTGGAGAACGAGAAGGCCTGGCGCAGCGAGGAGGAGATCCGGGCCGGGCTGCTGGAGATCTGGCGCGTCATGCAGGAGTGCGTGCGGGCCGGGATGTCCCGCGAGGGCATCCTCCCCGGCGGCCTCAAGGTGCGCCGCCGCGCCGCCTCGGGCGCCCGCGCCCTGCGCGCCGAGGGCATCGGGCCGGCCAACGCCATGGAGTGGGTGACCCTCTACGCGATGGCCGTCAACGAGGAGAACGCCTCCGGCCGCCGGGTCGTCACCGCGCCCACCAACGGCGCGGCCGGGATCATCCCCGCCGTGCTGCACTACTACCTGAACTTCATCCCGGGCGCGGACGAGGACGGCATCGTCCGCTTCCTGCTCGCCGCCGGTGCGATCGGCATGCTCTTCAAGGAGAACGCCTCGATCTCCGGCGCCGAGGTCGGCTGCCAGGGCGAGGTCGGCTCCGCCTGCTCGATGGCGGCCGGCGGCCTCGCCGAGGTCCTCGGCGGTTCCCCCGAGCAGGTCGAGAACGCCGCCGAGATCGGCATCGAGCACAACCTGGGCCTCACCTGCGACCCGGTCGGCGGCCTGGTCCAGATCCCCTGCATCGAGCGCAACGGCATGGCCTCGGTCAAGGCCGTCACCGCCGCCCGGATGGCCCTGCGCGGCGACGGCCGCCACCACGTCTCCCTCGACAAGGCGATCAAGACCATGAAGGAGACCGGCGCCGACATGAAGATCAAGTACAAGGAGACCTCGCGCGGCGGCCTCGCCGTCAACGTCATCGAGTGCTAGGCAAGTGTGCTGACCTGCATGGTTTCTCCGTCAGAGCTGCCAGGCCTCTCTCTGCGCACACGGCCCGAAGTGCCTGAAAGGCCCCTCGGACAGCTCTGACCTCCCTGAGGACTCCCTGGCGAATCCCTGGTCCGCACCATGCCGACCAGGGATTTCCGGTCTCGCGGCGGACGGAGCCGGCGCCTGGCGTTCTGCGGCCTCCCGCTTCCCCCGGTAGGCCTCCTTCCGCGCACCGGGTCGGGGGGGGTCAGCGGCGCAGGGTGAGGGGCAGCGCCTCCAAGCCGCGCAGCATCATCGTGTTGCGCCAGCGCAGGTCGCGCTCCTGGCAGGCCAGGGTCGTTCCGGGGAAGCGGGCGAGGAGCGCGGTGAGCGCGATCTCGGTCTCCAGCTTGCCGAGCAGGGCCCCGAGGCAGCGGTGGATGCCACCGCCGAAGGCGAGATGGCCGGCGTCCCGGCGGTCGAGGATGAGGCGGTCGGGGTCCTGGAAGCGCGCCGGGTCGCGGTTGGCCGCGCCGAGGGACAGCAGCACGAACTCGTCCTGCGGGATCTCCACCCCGCCGACGTCCACCGGCTCGGTGGTGAAGCGGGTGGTGGCCATGCAGATGGGGGAGTCGTAGCGCAGGAACTCCTCGACGGCCCTGGGCATCCGGGTGAGATCGGCGCGCAGCCAGGCGGCCTGGCCGGGATCGCGCAGCAGCGCGAGGCAGGAGGTGCCCAGCAGGTTCACGGTGGTCTCATGGCCGCCGATCAGCAGCAGGGCGACCATGCCCACGATCTCGTCGTCCGTCAGCTCTCCGCGTTCGCGGGCTTCCAGCAGCTCGGTGAGCAGATCGGCGGGACGGTCATTGCGGCGGATACGCCGGTCGGCGATGGCCAGGACGTACGAGCCCATCTCCTGGACGGCTTGTTGGAAGGCGGCGTGGTCGCCCTCCTGGGTGACGATGGCGGTCGACCACTTCCGGTAGAGGTCGCGGTCCTCGGGCGGGAAGCCGAGCAGTTCGCAGACGACGAGGATCGGCAGCGGGAAGGCGAAGTCACGTACCAGGTCCACCGTGGCGGTGGTGGTGCGGGTCGTGTGGCGCGCGGCTGCCGCGTCCAGCCCGTCGAGGAGTTCGAGGGTGATGCGCTCGACCATCGGCCGCATCGCCTCGACGCGCTTGCGGCTGAACGCCGCCTGGACCACGCGGCGGAGGCGGGTGTGGTCGGGCGGATCGCTGCTGAGCATATGGGTGATCTCGGTACCCAGGGTGACGCCCTCGACCCGGCTGTCGGCCAGGGCCTGGGCGCGCCGCACGTCCTGCGCGAAGCGGGGGTCGAAGAGCGCGGCCCGGACGTCGTCGTAGCGCGGGATGATCCACAGTCGCAGGCCGCCGTCGCTGTGCAGCACGGAGACCGGGGCCGATTGCCGCATCCTGGCCAGGGTCGGGTACGGGTCGCTGAGGAACGTCGGCGGGTTCTGGCGCGGTGCTGTCGTCTCGGGCTTGTCCGGCTGGTGCTTGTCCGGCCGGTGCTTCTCCGGCCGGGGACCGTTCGTCCGGGGTGCTGCCGTCGCTGCCGTAGCTGTGGTCATGATGTTCTCCTGTCCTCACCGGCACGGCCGGCGCCGCGGCGGGGTGCCGGGCACGGCACCCCGCCGCGGCGCTGCTTGGGCTCACTGCAGAGGCGACTACTTCTCCGCGTTCTTCTCCGTGCGGGTGGTGGTGCAGGTCCGCGCCTGGCCGTTCGGCCGGACCGGGACCGCCTTGTCCAGGGTGAGCTGGTGGTCCGGCGGAATGATGATCCCGCGCTCCCGCTCGGTGGCGCTGATGGGGTCGACGCGCAGTCCGTGACGCTTCATGGGGTTGGCCTTTCTTCGGTGTGGTGGACGGGGTGGTGCGAGCCGGTCCGCCCGATGTCGCGGCGGTCGGCGGTTCTGGGGGAGGCGCGCAGCGTGTCGTCGGCGTAGCGCACCATGGCGGCCCAGGCGGCGGCGTGTCCGGCTGGGTCACGGCCCACGTCGTGTCCGCCGCCGAGCCACCGGACGCGATGCGGGACGTCGCGGCGCCGCAGCGCGGCGAGATAGCGCTCGATCTGTTCCGGAGGGCACTTCTCGTCGTCCGCCGAGGCGGCGAGGAAGAGCGGGCCGCGTACGCGGCCCACATAGGTCATCGGGCAGGCCGCGCGATAGCGGTGCGGCACCTGCTCGGGGGTGCCGCCGAAGAGGCGGTCGTCGACCTCCCGCAGCGCCGGCGTCGTCGCCCGGTACGCCGCCGTGTAGTCGGCCACCGGGGCGACGGCCAGCCCGACGTCCCACAGCCGGGGCTGGACGCCCATCGCCAGCAGCGTCAGATAGCCGCCCCAGGAGTAGCCGCACAGGCCGGTACGGCCCGGCTCCGAGACTCCCGCGTCGATGAGGTGGCCGCGCACCGCGGCGAGGTCTTCGAGCTGGGCGAGGCCGACCCGGTGGCCGAAGTCGTCCCGCCAGCGGGGGCCGTAGCCCGTCGAGCCGCGGTAGTTGGTGCGCACCACGGCGAACCCGGCCCGGACCAGGGCCTCGGTCCGGGCGTCGTAGGCGTCCCGGTCGTGGGTGTGGGGTCCGCCGTGGACGAGGAAGACCGTCGGCCAGGGGCGGCGGTCCGCCCTGCGGCCGGGCGGGGTGGCCACGAAGCTGTGGATCTGCCCGTACGGCCGGCGTGTCCAGAGCTCGCGGCGCCTGGATCCGGTCGGTCCGCCGGGCGCCGTGCCGCGTGACGCCGTCGTGGAGCGGCCGGCGTGGCCGGAGCGGCCGGAACGTTCCGGGGGTTCCGGGTGCTCCGCGCTTTCCGGGCTCTCCGGGCTTTCCGGGTGGCAGATCAGTGGCCGGGGCGGTTCGCCGTCGCGGCTCCACAGGCAGTGGACCGTGCGGTCGGGTGCGCAGGAGAAGTCGATGATCGTGCCCTCGGGCGTGGGAAGCACCGTCGTCGTACCGCGGTCGAGGTCGGCGCGGAGCAGGCGGCTGCGTCCCGCCCGGTCCTGCTGGACCAGCGCCGTGCGGCCGGGCCCGTACCAGCAGGCGGTGATCTCCGTGTCGAAGTCGAGGGCGGAGCCGGGACCGTGCGTACGGATCCCCTCGCCCTGCCGCCAGAAGGCCAGGGTGTAGCGGCCCGCGCGTTCGAGGACGAGCAGCAGTTCCGGTCGTGCGGTGGTGAGGTCCGGGCGGAAGCCCAGCGCCCACACCGCGCCGCCGTCGCCGTCCCCCGCCGCGCCGGGGATGGCGTCCACGAGAACGCCGGAGGCCGGTGACCACAGCCGGACCGCGGCCGGTCCGTCCGGGCACCCCGCGGTGGCCAGCAGTCCGCCGCCGGGGGCCAGGCCCACCACGGCCGCATAGCCGGGCTCCTCGGCCACCAGGCGGGCGCGCTCGCCCGGTCGGCCGAGGTAGTGCCGCGAGCGGTCCGCGACCCCGACGCCGACGGCGGCGAGGCCGCCGCGGGGGTCGAAGGCCAGGCCGTGCATCCGCCCGGCGGGTACGCCGTCGAGCGCCGGGCGCGGGTGCCCACCCTCGAACGGCCCGCGCAGCCAGCGGCCTTGACCGCCGGGAGCGGCGTCGAACCACCACAGGCCGTGGCCGTCCGGCTCGATGGCGGCGGTCTCCACACCCAGCGGTGCGGTGGTCGCCTGGCGGCGCTGATCCGTCGTCAGGTCCCAGGCCACGATCTGCGGGAGACCGTCCACATACCGGGTCTCGACCGCTCGCCGTCCGTCGCGGGCGGCGAAGGACGGGACGTGCACCGCCGTTCCGATACCGCCGCTCATCGCCGTCCCTCCCTTCGTGTCCGCTTCCGCCGCCGGTGGCCTTGGCTGTGGTGGGCTCCGACGGCCATCACACTGCCGGTCGGGCGGGCTGCGTGGCAGGGAAGAAGGCGCAGCGGCACCGACAGTGGGCTGCTGCCGGTCCTTCCCTGGCACCGGACGGTGGGCGGGCGACAGGGTGCTGGGCGACCACATGGCCCGGACCCACCGAGGAGAGAGGGGCGACCCGATGACGATCGCGGAGACCCGGCCCGACGCAGCCCCCGTCCCACCCGGCGGAGCGCCGAACGGCACAGCGGGTGGCAGGCCGAGCCGTGCGCTGACGACGGTCTATGTCGCGGGCGCGGTGACGGCGCTGGGCACCCAGATGACCATGCTCGCGCTGCCCTGGCTGGTGCTGGAGAGCACCGGCTCGGCCACCAGGGCGGGCCTGGTCTTCGCGGCCCAGGTGCTGCCCATGGCGCTGCTCGGCTTCGCGGGCGGAGAGGTCATCCAGCGCCTGGGCGCCCGCCGGACCATGGTCGTCTCCGATCTCGCCCGCGCTCCGGTGGTGGCGCTGATCCCGCTGCTGCAGACCCTGGGCGCGCTCAATCTGGCCGTCATCGTGGCGATCGTCACGGCGCTCGGGGCGCTGGCCGTTCCGTACCACGCGGCGCAGCGGGTGCTGGCGATGGAACTGCTGAGCCCGCACGCCCGCTCTCTGGCCCGCGCGAACAGCGCGCTGGCAGGTGTGCAGAACGGCTCGGCGTTCGCCGGACCGGCGCTCGCGGGCGCGCTGATCCCGCTGGTGGGGACCACATCGGTGGTGTGGCTGGACGCGGCCTCGTTCGCCTTCTCCGGGTTGCTGCTGCTGCGCCGCGTCCCGGCAGGGGGTGGCGGGGCCGGAGGGTCCGCGGCCGGGCCCCAAGGCCTGTGGGCGGGGGTGCGGCACCTGTGCGGCGACTGGTTCCTGAGCCGGGCGATGCTGTCCACCGTGGTGTTCGGGCTGATGCTGCGAACCCTGATGATCACCATGCCGGTGCTGGCGTTCGCCCGGTTCGAGGGGGACGCCAGGGTCGGCGGCCTGCTGGTCGCCGCCCATGGCGCCGGCGGCCTGGTGGGCGCGGTGGCCGCCTATGTGCTGGCGGCACGGGTCGCCCCCGTACGACTCGCCTGTACGGCCCTGGTCTGCGTCGCACTGCCCCTGTGGACGCTCCTGGTGCCCGTGTCGGCCGGCCTGCTCGTCGTCGCCGTCGGCCTGTCAGCGGCCGCCGCGCCCCTGGCGAACGCGCCGCTGATGGGACTGCTCTCCGCCCGGCTGCCGGACGGCTTCGGGCCCAAGGTGTTGCAGGCCGTGGTCACGATCAGCGCCCTGGCCGGGCCGCTGGGCTTCCTGGCCGCGGGCGCCGTGCTGGACCGGGCCGGTGTCGCGGCGACCCTGTGGGGCGTCGCCGCGCTCGCGACCTTCGGCAGCGGCAATCTGATCCTGGCCCTGCGCCGCCTCCGGGCCACCGGGGCCCCGGACTGACCCGGCCTTCCGAGAGGACCGCGGTGGACGCGGGTCACGCGGTGGCGGAGTTCACCGGAAGTCCTCCTCGCGGTGCTCCGCGTCCGAGCCCGCCGCGGTGGCCTCGCGCAGCTCGATGCGGCGGATCTGGCGGCCGCTGGTGATGACCAGCGACAAGCTCGCCTCCGCCTACGCCCGAACGCCGTCCCCCTGCCTCGCCCGCGACCTGATCGGCTCAGGCGTTTCGGCGGGCGGACTCGTTCTCCTGGGCCAGCCGGCGCAGGGCGAGCAGGGCGGGCTCCAGCAGGACGGTCAGGAGCAGGGCGCGTTCGGCCTGTTCGAGGGGGTCGTCGCTGGTCCGCAGCTGGTCGAGGTCGAGGACGGCGGTGCGCGCGGCGAGTTCCGCGTAGGGGAGCAGGGTGTGCCGGTCGACGGGTTCGCCGAGCGAGCGGAGGGTCTCCAGGGTCTCCCCCAGCACTGCCCGGGCCGGCGCGTACGGCGAGACCTCCCAGCCCAGCTCCGCGATCAGCGCGTCGACCTCCGCCGCGCCCGGGGCGGTGGCCGGCCGGGCCGCGTCCTCGTCGGCCGGCCGGGCGCCGACCGCCAGGCCGAGCACCTGGTGCTGCTCGCCGCCGTGCGCGGCGATCGCGCCCAGCACCTCCTTGGTGGCGCTCACACTGAGCCCCCGCACCCCGATCAGCGCCCGGACCAGCCGCAGCCTGCGCAGATGGGTCTCGTCGTACTCGGCCTGGGTCGCGGAGGTGGAGCGGCCGGGCGGCAGCAGGCCCTCCCGCAGGTAGTACTTGATCGTCGCGATCGGGACCTCGCTGCGACGGCTCAACTCCGAGATGCGCACGGTACTCCGCTTTCCCCTAGCTATTGGATACCACTACTGTCTAACATAGATAGTGCCACTACCCAATAACGGAGGCGCGTCAGCCATGCCCACGATTCCCTGGATCACCCCGCACCCGGCCACTCCCGGCACGCAGGCCGTCGTGATGGCCTCCCGGTTCGAGGTCCGCTCGCTCGGCGACGTCCCGCGCTTCCTCCTGAAGTCGTACGCCGTCTGGCGCCAGATCCAGTCCGCGCCCGGCGCCCTCGGCGCCTCGCTGATCGCCCGCCCGACCAAGCGGACCTTCTACACGCTGTCGGCCTGGGAGAGCCAGCAGGCGCTCCAGGACTTCGCCCGCGCCGAGCCGCACCGCTCGATCATGACCGGCCTGCGCTCGACCATGCGGGAGTCCGTGTTCACCTACTGGCAGGCCCCGGTCGAGCAGCTCCCCGTCGGCTGGCCCGAAGCCCACCGCCGGCTGGCCGAGCAGCAGGCCACCCGACCGGCCGGCTGACCCGCGGGGCAGCCTAAGGGGGGTGCAGCCGAAGGGGGCGCGACCGGAGCGGCCGGAGCTAGCGGAGGAGCTGCGCCGGTACGTCGGTGGCGCGGGTGAAGACCGAGACGGGGTACTGGGTGTCGCAGTACTTGTTGCCCGTCGAGACGATGCCGATCACCACGCCGTCGACCACGAGCGGCCCGCCGGAGTCGCCCTTGCAGATGCTGTCGGCCGTCCCGGGCCGGGGGCTGCCGCAGACCTTCAGCCGCGGGGAGTCGCCGGGGCCGGTGTAGGGCTCGCAGCCGGACAGCGGCGAGAGCGTGAGCGCGGCCTTCTTCAGGTGGGTCCCCGGGCCGCCGTCGCCCGTCCGGCCGAAGCCGTAGACGGTCGCCGTGCGGCCGTACCGGTACAGCGCCTCGTCCCGGTTCGTCGCGACCCGGACGGTCCGCGCGTTCAGCGGCCGGTCCAGGGTGAGGACGGCCGAGTCGTGGTCCAGGGCGGAAGTGTACCGGGGGTCGACCGCGGCGCTCCGCACCCGCCGCACCTGCCCGCCGTGGCCGGTCAGGTCGGTCCGGCCGGCGATCACCCGCAGCGTGGTCGGGTCGTCGGCCTCGGCCACGCAGTGGCCGGCGGTGAGCACCTTGGTGGGGGCGATCAGGGCACCCGTGCACCACTGCTCGCCGCCGGCCGTCTCCAGGGCCACGACGAACGGGTTGGCGGCGGTGGTGGTGTCGGTGCCCCCGTGGACGGCGGCGGCCGGGGTGGCGGCGACGGCCACCAGGGCGGCGGAGGCCAGCAGGACGGTCAACGGGCGTCGGTACGGCTTGCGCATCGGGCGGGCTCGCATCTCTCTCGGGCGGATCGCTCAGGGCGGAGGTCGTCGGGACGAAGGTGGTCACGGCGAAGGGGCGAAGGTGGTCACGGCGAAGGGGCGAAGGGGCAGAGGGTCGAAAGGGCACCGGCGCTCGCGGTTCCGGTACCCACGATCGGCTCCCACCGCGGATCCCGGGCCCGCGGACCGGGCACCGGCGGCGGGTGGGCGGGCAGAAGCCCTGACGGGGGCGGCCGGCACGGCGCCCGGACCCGAAAGTGGCGCGGGGAGCCACCGCGTTGACACCCCGGCCGACGGGCGGCCCGTCAGTGCCGCACGGCCCCCGGCCCGGTGAGCCGGCAGCGGCGGGGCACCGGACGGACCGGGCCGCGGCAGTTGCCCCCGGTCCGCGCCACCCGACCGGAGCAGCGCCGGGCGCCACCGCCCGGCGCCGGCCGATCGGCCACCGGGCGGCCCCCGTCCGCACCGGCCCGGCGCGGGCCCGGCCGCCGGAGCAGCACCCGGAGGGCGCCCGCCCCGAGCAGGAGCAGCGCGCAGGTGATCAGGATTCGGTGGAGCTGGACGGACACGTGGCTGCTCTTCTCCGCTGAGGACTCGGTCGGTACGGGCGGACCCCCTCGGCCGAAGGACGGACCGCCGCCGCACCGCACAGTGGCCCGGAAGGCGTCCCGGCCGCCAGACCCCCCGGGGAGTTCGGGACGCTGGAACGGCGACAGGTACCGTGATCTGCGGATTCGGTGCCGCCTGGAACGCCGGACCGGAACGAGGGGGGCGCCGGATGAGCGTGGAGACCGACGAGTTCGCTTCGATGCTGAGGGAGCTGAAGGACCGTTCGGGCCGCAGCTACGGCACGCTCGCCACCCGGCTGCACGTCAGCACGTCCACGCTGCACCGCTACTGCAACGGCGCCGCCGTCCCCAACGAGTACGCGCCGGTGGAGCGGTTCGCCCGGGTCTGCGGGGCGGGCGCGGACGAGCTCGTCGAACTGCACCGCCGCTGGATCCTGGCGGACGCGGCCCGGCGCCGTGAGCCCGCCCGCGAACCGGTCCGGCCGGAGCCCGCCGAGCCGCAGCCGGCCCCTGTGGTCACCGTGGCCCCTGAAGCCCCCGACGCCCCGCTTCCGGCGACCGCCCAGGAGGCGACGCTGCCGCCCGTCGACGCCCTGCACTCCGCGCGCAGCCCCCAGGGCGACCCCGCCGACGGCCAGACCCGGCGCCGCAGGCTTCCGTACCCGCGGATCCTGCTGAGCGCGGCGGCCGTGGCCCTCGTCGCCGCCGCGATCCCGCTCCTCGTCCCGAGCGGGCACGGCGGCACCCCGTCGGCGGCTCCCCCGTCCCCGACCGCCGCCGGCGCCCCCTCCACCCCGGCGGCCCCGGCCCCGGTCGCCGGGCAGCCGTCCGCTCCGGCGTCCGACGCGACCACCGCCGCGACCCCCGCCGCGACGAGCGCGGCCGCCCCGGCCCCGTTCCAGGTCACCGTCCTGACCGACAACTGGGGCAGCCCCTGCGGCCAGTGGTTCCTGACCGCCAAGGCGCCGCGCTCGGTGCCCGCGCCCCCGAGCCCCAAGCGGACGGACAGCTGGGCGGCCGCCCAGGAGGCCGTCCCCGCCGGGCACCTGCGGCTGCAGGTGACGGCGCAGGGCGACTCCGCCGTCCCGGTCGTCCTGCACGCCCTCTACGTGCACGTGGTCAGCACCCGCCCGGCCCCGAAGTGGAACGCGTACATGATGGGCTCCGGCTGCGGCGGCAGCATCACCCCGGCGGCCTTCTCGGTCGACCTCGACGCGGCGGCCCCCCGGCCGGTGGCAGTCCCCGCCCAGGAGGGCGAGGTGAAGGCCAAGACCGTCTCGGACTTCCCCTACCGGGTCTCGGCCACCGACCCCCAGGTGCTGAACGTCGAGGCCGGGACCGCCGGGCAGGACGTCAGCTGGTACCTGGAGCTGGAGTGGAGCAGCGGCAGCAGCCACGGCACCCAGACCGTCAAGGACGCCAACGACAAGCCCTTCCGCACCATGGGCCTGAAGGGCGCACCGGGCTACTTCTACCAGGACGACCGCGTGGGCTGGACCCCCACCTCGACCGAGGACTGACCCCCGGGCCGCGCCCACACGTCGGGTAGGCCGGCCACCCGGAGCGGGTGGCCGGCCTACCCGACGTGTGGGCGCGGCGTCAGGCGGCCAGCGTGGCCTCCTCCGCCTGGGCGTCGGCCGGCGCGGCCTTCCTGTCCCGCATGACCAGGGTGGCGAGCAGGGCCGCGGCGAGGACGCCGACCGCGCTGATCGTGAAGGTGGTCGACATCGAGGAGGTGAAGGCCTCCCGGGCGGAGTGGACCAGTCCGGCGTCCCCGCCGGCGGCGGCCAGGGCGTCGCCGATCGAGCGCTTGGCCTGCGCGGAGCTGTCGGCGGGCATCTCCCGGGCGAACCGGCTGGAGAGCAGGGAGCCGAGGATGGCGATGCCGAGCGCGCTGCCGGCCTGCTGGATGGTGTCGTTCAGGGCGGAGCCGACGCCCGCCTTCTCGGCGGGGATGGTGCCCATCAGGGCGCCGATGGCGGCCGGCATCGCCAGCCCGGCGCCGAGGCCGAGCAGGCCGAGGGCGACGGCCGGGAGGGTGAACCCGGCGTCGGCGGAGACCGTGCTCAGGAGGCCGAAGGCGGCGGCCATGAGCAGCATGCCGACCAGGACGAGCAGGCGGTTGCCGATCTTCGCGGCGAGCCCGGCACCGGCGCCGTTGCCGATCAGCGCGGCCACGGCCAGCGGCACGAAGGCGAGGCCCGCCTTGACCGGGGAGTACCCGAGCACGAACTGCAGGTACTGGGTGAGGACGAGCAGCAGACCGCCGTTGCCGATCTGGACGAGGGTCAGCGAGAGCGAGCCGCCGCTGAAGTTGCGGTGCTTGAACAGGGCGAGCGGGACCATCGGCTCGGAGGTGACGTTCTCCCAGATCACGAACCCGCCGAGGGCGACGACGGCGACGATCAGGGTGACGGCGGAGCGGCCGTCGAAGGCGCCGTGCTGCGGGATCTCGATGATCCACCAGATCATGGCGGTCATGCCGACGGCGGAGAGCACCGCGCCCAGCGGGTCGGCCTTCTGCCAGGGGCCCTTCGACTCCGGCATGAGGGTCAGGGCGGCGACGACGGCGAGGACGACGACCGGGACGTTGATGAAGAAGATCGAGTGCCAGGAGAAGTGGTCGATCAGGACGCCGCCGAGCACCGGGCTGCCGACCAGGCCGAGCATCGACACCGAGCCCCAGGCCGCCATCGCCTTGCTGCGCTCGTCCTCGTCGAAGACGGTGATCAGGATGGAGAGGGTGGACGGCATGATCAGCGCACCGCCGACACCCATCGCGACGCGGGCCGCGATGACCTCGCCAGGGCTGGTGCAGTAGGTCGCGGCCAGTGAGGCGGCGCCGAACAGCAGCAGGCCGATGATCATCACCTTGCGGCGGCCGAACCGGTCCCCGAGGCTGCCCGAGGTGAGCAGCAGCCCGGCGAAGACCAGGATGTAGGAGTCGAGGATCCACTGGGTGTCCTGGGCGCTCGCCCCGATGGACTCCGTCATCGACGGCACCGCCACCGTGAGCGCCATGCCGTCGATCACCAGGACCAGCGTGCTGAGGCAGAGCACGACGAGGATCCACCAACGACGTGGGTTGCGGGTTTCCATGGGTTGTCCCTCCGAGTTGCGCACACTGTTCCTTCGCTGCGCACACTGTACGCAGAACGGAACAGTGTGCGCAACCACTGCACCTGTACGCTGGATGCGCACGGCGTACGCAGGAAGATGTGAAGAGGAGAACCTCATGGCCACCAAGGCGAACCCGGCCCCGTCCGTCTGGGCACGGCAGCAGCGGGAGGCGGAGCAGCCGGCGCTCAACCGGGCCGCCATCGTCCGGGAGGCGATCGCCGTGCTGGACGCCGACGGCATCGACGCGCTCAGCATGCGCAAACTCGGCGCCCGTCTGAACGCGGGCGCGACGTCCCTCTACCGGCACGTGGCCACCAAGGACGAGCTGATGGAGCTCGCGGTGGACGAGGTCTTCGGCGAGAGCACCGTCCCGCCCGCCGACAGCCCCGACTGGCGGGAGGCCGTCGCCGAGGCCGCCGAGTCCTTCCGCGCGACCGCGCTGCGGCACCCGTGGCTCGCCTCGGTCCTCGGCCAGGCGGGGCTCGCCTACCTCGGCCCCAACCTGAAGGCCTACTCCGAGCGCGTCGCCGCCCTGTTCGTCACCGCCGGGTTCCCCGAGCCGGAGCGCGCGATCGAGACCGTGATCACCTACGTGATCGGGATGAGCACGACGGAGACGGCCTGGCTGACCACGGTGGCCCGCTCCGGCCAGACCGAGGCCGAGTTCATCGAGGGGCTGATCCCCGCCGCCCAGGAGGCGGCGGCCGACACCGAGCACCTCTCCGCCGCGTACGCGGCGGCGATCGGCGTCGACCCGGTGGCCCTGCGCAACGAGAAGTTCACCTACGGCCTGAACGTCATCCTCGACGGCCTGGCCCTACGCCTCCCCGACCCGAGGTAACCGCCGGTGCGGCTGGGTCACATCCGCGACTGAGGGGGTTGCGGCTCGACCGACTACGGGCCCGGGGGGCAGGTGGCCGGGGTGGCCCGGGGAATCTGCGCCGGGGCCTCGTCCCCGTCGGCCTGGTGCGGCAGCGGGACGGTGGGCCGGTGGCGGAGGTCGGCGACCGTGACCCGGAGGACGGCGATCAGGGCGAACAGCATCAGGACGCCGTGGGCCGGCATCGACAGGTACGGGTCCACGTCGCGGTTGATGAACTTGAGGTAGCTGCCGAACGAGGACAGCTGCACCAGCACCGGCAGGTACCAGAGCTGCCGGGGCAGTTGGAAGGCCACGATCACGCTGAGCACGTCGGCTATGTAGAAGTAGCGCTCGTGCATCGACGGCAGCAGGAAGGGCACCGCGATCGCGGAGGCGGTGGCCAGCAGCAGGATCCGGGTGTCCGTGAGCACCCGCCGCCCCGCCTGGCCGGCCGCGGCGGCGCCGGCCTGCCGCAGGGCCCGCACCGCGAGCCCCACCAGCGCCAGGACCACCACGCCGGCGACCACGACGCCGATGCCCCGCGCGGTGTCCTGGGCGTCCTGCGGGACGGAGACGAACTGGTACACCGACGGCGCGTAGAGCGTGAGGTCCTTGTACGTGTCCGGCTGCCGGGTGTAGACGGTCAGCAGCTGCCACGGGTCCGCGCCGAGCAGGAAGGCGGGGATGTCGAGGGCCACGTACGCGGCCACGGCGGCGAACAGGCTCCGCCAGGGGATCCGGTTCGCCAGGACGAGCACCAGCAGGGCGGGGAACAGGAAGACGGCCTGGAGCTTGAACGCGAGCGCGATCCCGAAGAACGCGCACGCCCAGGTGGGCCGGTCCCGGAGCAGGTGGTAGACGCCGCCCACCAGGAAGGTCGTGAAGATCGCGTCGGCCTGGCCCCACCAGCCGCTGTTGGTGACGACCGTGGGCAGGAAGAGCACGACCACCGCGGCACCGAGGGCGCGCCACGGCCGCTGCGGCCACCGCAGCTCCACGATGCGGAACACGTAGGACGCCAGGGCGAGGTCGAAGAGGATCGAGACCCACTTGATCCCGGCGAGCGCCGTCACCGGGAGGTAGGTGAGCGCGGCCATGAGGTAGAGGTACGGGACGTTGTAGTCCGAGAAGTCCGCATGGCTGAGAGCGTTGAAGCCGCCGTTCTCGGCGATGTACCGGTACCACGGACCGAGGAAGTAGTAGTAGTCCGACGACTCACTGTCCAGCAGGAGGATCCTGACGGTCAGCGCGGCCAGCACCGCGGCTGCCGCGGCCAGCGCCAGGACGATCGGATCGACGCCGTCACGGCGCGACTCCTCGGTGGTGATGTCGGACATCGCACTCCGTTCGGTTGGCCACGGCGCCCCCGAAGCCGTGCACCGAAAATCATATATACAGACACAAGTACGCCGAGCGAAGGGCTATCAGGGCACGAACCAGGGCAGGTCGCAGCGCTGAAGTGGCCGAAGTGAGGGTAGTGACGGGAGTCCCGGAAGGGGCCGGAGCAGGAAGTCGGACCGGTCGACTTCCCACTACTCCGGCTTGAGCTCGAACCAGACGATCTTGCCCACGTGCCCCGGACCCCGGGGCCGGGCGCCCCAGGAGGCGGCGAGGGCCTCCACGAGTTCGAGCCCGCGACCGCCCTCGTCCTCGGGGCCGGCCTGACGGGGCTCGGGCAGGTCCGGGTTGGCGTCGGCGACCTCGACCCGGAGCGCACCGCATTCCGTGACGGCGAACCGGACGCCGATGAGGCGGTCACGCGGGCCACGGGCGTGGCGGCAGGCGTTGGTGACCAGTTCGCTGAGGAGGAGCAGGGCGGTCTCGGTCGTCTCGTCGGGCACCCGCCAGGCGTAGGCCTGCCGGAGGAGTTGCACGCGGGCATGGCCGACACTGCGGGGGTGGCGAGGGAACATCCACTCGATGTCGACGGGCTGAGTGATCATCAGTGTCCTTGATGCGGAGAGCCTTTGGCGTCACCCACAGGAGCGGAGATCGGCCATTTCACGTCCCAGGATTCGGCCTTCAGGCATAGCCTCAGTAGTGACGCCGGCGGTTCAGCGAGGGAATGACCCGCAGGTCGACCGCATGAGGAGGGGTACGGGGATGAGCGCGCCCGCACAGCCGCCGATGGCTTGGAAGTACTGTGGCGATCAGATCAAGCGCTGGCGCGAGCATTCCGGCGTGACGAGGGAGCAGTTGAGCCAGGCGGCCAGCTACGACCCGGAGAGCGTCCGATCCATGGAAGCGGGCCGACGGAAGCCCTCGGTCAAGCTGCTGACAGTCGCGGACGAGCTATGCAACGCCCGAGGAATGTTGCTCGGTGCTGTCGACTACCTGAAACCCGAGAAGTTCCCGTCATTCTCGCAGGACTTCATGAGGTACGAGGCTGAGGCGACCGTTCTGAGCTCCTATGAGAATCAACTCGTCCCCGGGTTGCTCCAGACCGAAGCAACCGCACAGGCCTTGATCAACGCCCACTGGCCGCCACTTGATGACGACACCGTGACCGAGAGAGTCGCAGCCAGGATCGCTCGCCAGTCGACCTTGCAGAAGCAGACGAAATCCTTCAACTTCCTCATCGAGGAGTTCGCTCTCAGGCGCCGAGTCGGCACCGAGGACGTCCATCGCAAGCAACTGGAACACCTCCTCGCCGCCGGCACACCTCGGCACGTCTCCATCCAGGTGGTGCCCGCCCATGGAGTACACCCGGGGGTCAACGGCCCGTTCGTCCTTCTTGAGACCGCCGATCACGAGCGCTTGGCCTACGAGGAAGGCCAGTCCATGGGGCTTCTGTTTGCAGAGCGAGAGAAGGTGAATCTCCTCTGGCAGCGCTATGCAATGATCCTCCGGCAGGCCCTCAGCCCCGAGGAGTCGGCTCGGTTCATCAGAACTCTGTCGGAGGAACTATGAGCGCCAACCTGACTTGGACCAAGTCCAGTTACAGCGGGACCGAGGGCGGCAACTGCGTCGAGGTCGCCTCCTCCAGCCTCACCGTCCACGTCCGGGACTCCAAGGACAAGGCCGGGCCGCAGCTCTCCTTCTCGCCCGCCGCCTGGGCCGCGTTCCTCGTCTTCGCAGCCGAAGCTCAGGTGTCGGGGGTCGAGTGACTTCCTAGCGGAACGGGTGGGTGAACACCCCCCACCCGCCCTCCCAACCACCGCCGTAGCCAGCCCGTATGACTAATCGTCACCGGTCGCCACGGGCTGCGCACGCCGTGTAGCGTGCGCACCAACGAATCAACCCCCGCCGGTGCACCAACACCGAACGGGGGTCTGACCGACACGATCGAAAGCAGTCGATCCTGTGGCTACCCACGACTTTAGCCCTGCCCTGCCCCCGATGGCGTCCCCCGGCTACGGAAAGCGTTCCGCGCCGGGCCAAAATCCCCCTCGCGCCGACGACTTCGCGCAGCTGCCCGCCCGTGAGGCCTACCTGGCGCGGCTGGTCGACCGGCTGCCCGAGGGCGCCGCGATGGACACCAAGACCCTCGCCCGCGAGCAGCCGCACTACGGCCAGCAGGCCGTCCGCAGCGCGCTCAACCGGCTCTCCGTCGCCGGTCACCTGCGCCGCGTCCGCGAGCGGGTCGACGGCGACCGCACGCAGTGGGTGTTCCGCACCTACTTCTCCCGGACGCCCCGGGACGACGCCTGGTGGTCCCGCTTCCTGACCGTCGGCGACACGGACGGCAGTGCCGACACCGGCCCCGCGCAGGTTCACCCGGACGAGCGACCCCACCCCCGCGTGGACAGGTCACCCGCCTACCGGGCCCTCGCCGCCCTCGGGCTCGCCGACCCCCGGCTCGCGCTCTCGGCGCGCGACTGCGACTCCCTCGAACCGCTCGCCGCCCAGTGGCTCGCGCGCGGGGCCGGTACGGCGTACCTCACCACCGCGCTGACCGCCGGGCTCCCGCCGGCCGTCCACAGCCCGGCCGCCTTCGTCCACCGCAGCCTGGCCGACAAGATGCCGCCCGAACGCACCGGGGAGCCGACGGCGCCGGTCACCCGCGTCCTGGAGTGCACCGACTGCCGCACCCCGAGCCGGCCGCAGGCCCTCCTCGGCGGCCTCTGCCGGGCCTGCCGGGCGGGCGCCTCCGACGCCCCGCCACCGCGCACCCGGCTCTCGCCCCAGGCCGTGCACCGGCACGCCGCCCGGGTGCGCGCCTCGGTCCGCCCCAACCCGTCCGTACGGCAGCCGCATTGATCCCCCCTTCACCCCCTCCCCCCTAGACTGCCGACCGGCGCACGGGCCGAGGGGGTGGGCGTTGAACACACGGGAGTGGTCCTTCTACGAGGGCGCGGACGGTTCGACGCCCCTGGTCAAGGACCTGCAGAAGGCCCGGCTGGCCACCCACGAGCGGGCCCGGCTGTTCGTCCTGATGAACCGGGTCAAGGAGCGGCAGACCCTGCCGGGGGACGTCAAGGACCTCGGCAACGACCTCCTGGAGGTGCGGCTCACCGGCGATCACCGCACCTTCCGGCTGCTCTTCGCGGAGGAGGGCGAGGGCCTGGTCCTGCTCGCCCTGTCGTTCTTCCAGAAGAAGTCCCAGAAGACCCCGCCGAACGAGCGCGGCGCCGCGGAGCGGCGGCTCAGGGAGTGGCGGAACCGGCCGTCGGCGGGCTGAGTTCCCGGTTCTCGATATCGGCTTCGGGCGATAATGTTGAAGCACTCTGAGGGGAGGCGGCCATGGCACCCACGCTGCACGATCTACTCGACCTCGACCCGGACGATCCCCGCGTCGCCGCGAGCCTGGCCGACGCGCAGGCCTACGCCGAACTCGTGGAGACCCTGGTGGTGGCCCGCAAGAAGCGCGGTCTGACCCAGCGCGAGGTGGCGGACCTGATGGGGACGTCGCAGTCGACGATCTCCGAGTTCGAGCGGGTGGGCGGCGACGCCCGCTACTCCACGCTCCAGCGGTACGCCCGCGCGGTCGACGCCCGGCTGTACAGCCTGGTCGACCACACCGCCGCGGACCTGACGCCCGCCTGGAAGCCCGCGCCGGTCGAGGTGCAGGTCCGGGTGGCCGTCCGCGAGCGCGGAGCACGGTCCCGGCCGACCGCCTGGGGCGACGACGCGCAGCGGTCGGTGACCGTCTGATGGCCGGTTCGCCCGCCCGCCCGGGGGTCCGGCGCTTCGCCACCCTCGACGAGCTCTCCGCCGCCACCGAGCTGGACGACGTCACCTTCCTGGAGGTGTCCGGCCGGCGCCTCTTCGACCAGCAGGAGCCGCGCAGCGAGGCGGAGAACCGGACCACGCTCGCGGTCTGGCTCCGCGAGGGCGACGACGGGACCACCCTGGAGGTGCGCTGCCGGCTGGCACTGGGGAGCGCCCAGGCCGACTTCGTGGTGGACGCGGCGGCGGCCTTCTCGCTGGGGGCGCCGTTCGAGCTTCCCGCCGAACTGCAGCAGCTGTTCGTCGACCGGATCGGCGTGACGGTGCTCTACCCGTACCTGCGGGAGGCCCTCCAGGGCAGCGCCACCAAGCTCGGCGTCGACACCCCGCTGCTCTCGCTGCGCGGCCCGGGGCAGGGCGTCCGCTAGCGCTCGGACCGCCAGCCCCGACAGGGCCTCGTCACAGGGCCCCGTCACAGAGCCTCGTCACAGGGTCTACACGGCTCGCTCATGAATAATCTCAGGCGACAGCGTTAACCTATGCAAAATCCAAAGGTGAACTAGGTTACAAACCTTGAAATCAAAGCCAGCCGGTTTGCCCACATGCTGAGATCCGTGCGATAGTCGAGATGTCCGGCGGCGAACGACGACGACCCGCCGAGGACACCGAGACTACGGCCCGCCCGACCTGGCACGGCCGTCGCCCATCGTGTCGGCACGCACCCCCTTGGCCGCGCGATGACTTGCAGGGGCCCCCACGCACCGGAACACGGTGGATCGGGGGCCCTGCGCGTTTTCCGGGCACGGCCACGGCTGCGGCACGGCCACGGCTGCGGCGCGACCACGGCGGATGCCGCCGCGACGCCTCAGTGGCGCTCGCGCACCTTGAGCTCGAACCAGACGCCCTTGCCGCGCGGCAGCAGATCGGCGCCCCAGCGGTCGGCGAGGTCGTCGACGACCTTGAGCCCGCGCCCGAACTCGTTGATCGGCAGCGGCTCGGCCATGATCAGACAGGGCAGCGCCCGCGAGGAGTCCCGCACCTCGACCCGCAGCCAGCCGGGCTTGCGCGACACCTGGACGCCGATGGTCCGCCCGGCCGCGTGCCGCACCGCGTTGGCCACCAGCTCGCTGGTGAGCAGCTCGCCGACCTCCAACTGCTGGTGCAGCTCCCAGGACTCCAGCACCGAGAGCACCAGCCGGCGGGCCAGCGGCCCGGACTCCGGCCTCGACGGCAACCGCATCTCGCCCGGTGCCGACTGGTCGCACAGCCTGCCGAAGTACATCCGCTCCAGCTCCTCGGAGCTGAGCCGCTCCAGGGCCGCCAGCGCGTCCTGGAAGCACATCCACGATGCCTCAGCGACCAAGCTCGACCCAGGAAGTGATGACTGATCTGTTTCGCCCCAACCCGCCATGCGGTCCATCATTGCGGAACGCAAGCGGCCGCGTACGGACAATGAGCAAACGATCACTACCCGCTCGGCATATGCCGGGTGCAACCCGGGCCGGGTGCGCGTCAAGCCCGGGTTGCCGCAAACCGCCTCCTACCAGGCACTCCAGGCCAGGTTCCAGCCGCTGAGGCCGTTGTCCGGAGCCACCGTGCCGCGCGAGGAATTCTGCACCGTCACGATGTCGCCGATCAGCGAGCCGTCGTAGAAGCTGCCCGCCGAGGTGCCGTCGCCGCCGCCCTTGACGTCCTTGAGGCCGACGCAGCCGTGGCTGACGTTGTCCTTGCCGAAGGCGCTGCTCCAGTAGTTGCCGTGTACGTACGTGCCGGACGTGGTCAGCCGCATCGAGTGCGGCACCTGGAGGTCGTACGGGTCCCCGGTCATCCCGGGCATGCTGCTGGACTGCATCCGCACCACGCCCTCCTTGGACATCACCACCATGGTGCCGTTCCAGGTGGGGTGCTCCGAGGAGCCGGAGGTGATGTCGACGACGGAGCTCCTGCCGTCGTTGACCACCGTCATCCTGTGCGTCTTCGCGTCAACCGTCGAGACCTGCGATCGCCCGATCGTGAAGGGCTCGTCCCGGTCCACGCCGCCGTAGACGCCGGGGGCGAGCTCCACGTTCTTCAGCCGGTAGTGGACGGTGACCTTCGTCCCCGGCTTCCAGTACGCCTCGGGGCGGAAGTCCAGCCGGCGGTTGCCGAACCAGTGGCCCTTCACCACGGTGCCGTTGTCGGACTCGAAGGTGATGCCCTTGGCGACCGCCTCCTTGTTCTTCACGTCCTTGTCGAAGTCGACCGAGACGATCATGCCGACCCCGTAGGTGGCGTTGTCCTCGACGTTGTCGCTCGCCTTCGCCTCGCGCTCGGGCGTCAGCGTGGTGAAGCCGCTGTCCGCCGAGGCGACCACGCCGTTGGCGTCCGCCGCCATCGCGCTCACCTGGTAGGCGGTGCCGACCGCCAGGCCGGCCGTCGGCGTCCAGCTGCCGCCGTCGGCGGCGATCGTCCCGGCGACCTCCTTGCCGGTCCGGTCGCTCACCTTGACCGTGGTGAGCTTGCCGCCCGCCACCGCGACCTTGAGCGCGCCGCTCGGGGCCACGTCCACCGCGCCGTTCTTCGGCTGGATGTCCAGCACCGCCGCCGACACCTTCGGCGCCGCCGGGGTCGACGCGGGGGCGTCGGCCGGCGCCGCCCCGGAGGCCGGTGCCGCCCCGGAGGCCGGTGCCGCTCCGGACGCCGGCGCGGAGGCGGTCGCCGCGACGCCCGCCGCGCCCCCCAGGTCCGCCCTGGCCGCGCTCCCACCGGCCGCGCCGTCGCCCCCGCCGCACGCGCTGGTCAGCACCAGCGCGCCGCCCATCAGACCGGCGGCCACCACTGTCCGTATCGACCTCATGTCGACTCCTCCCGTTGATCCCGCTCGACCACGAGGGGACTCGACAGATACACGCGCCATCCACCGGAAAGGTTGCGCCATCCGGGCGACGATCACGCCACGAACGACGACCGGCCCGACCCCAACGAGTGAGGATCGGGCCGGTCGTCGTCGAACCGGGACTACCGGGGCTGCCGCCGGGGTAGAGCGTGTGTCGCCGGACCTACCAGTTGGCCCAGCCGATGTTCCAGCCGCCGAGGCCGTTGTCGGGCGCGACGGTCTTCTCCTTGGTGTTCACGATCTTCACCACGTCGCCGACCAGCGAGTCGTTGAAGAACTTGCCCGCCACCGAGGTGTCGCTGCCGCCCTTCTCGTCGGCCATCGAGACGCAGCCGTGGCTCGCGTTGGACTTGCCGAAGGGGTTGGCCCAGTAGTTGCCGTGCACGAAGGTGCCGGAGGTGGTGAGCCGCATCGCGTGCGGGACGTCCTGGATGTCGTACTCGCCGCCGAGACCGACGGTCTGCGAGTTCATCCGGGTGACCTTCTCCTTGGACATGATCACCATGGTGCCGCCCCAGGAGGGGGTCGCGTCGGCGCCGAGGGTGACCGGCACCGTGGTGCTCTTGCCGTCCCGGACGGTCGTCATCGTGTGGGCGGCCGAGTCGGCCGTCGAGACCTGGGAGCGGCCGATGGTGAACGGCTCGTCCTTGTCCACGTCGCCGTAGATGCCGGGGGCGACCTCGACGTTCTTCAGCCGGTAGTGGATGGTGACCTTCGTCCCCGGCTTCCAGTACTCGGCCGGGCGGAAGTCCAGCCGCTTGGTGCCGAACCAGTGGCCCTTCACCTCGGTGGCGGCGCCGTCGCTGGTCTCGAAGGTGATCCCCTTCGCCACGGCCTCCTTGTTCTTCACGTCCTTGTTGAAGACCACCGAGACGATCATGCCGACGCCGTAGGTGGCGTTGTCGGCGATGTTGTCGTTCGTGGAGATCGTCTTCGCCGGGGTCAGCGTGGTGAACGAGGTCGTCGACGCCGTCACCAGGCCCTCGGCGTCCTGGGCCTGCGCGCTCACCTTGTAGACCATGCCGACGGCCAGGGGCGCGCTGGGCTTCCAGCCGGAGCCGTCCGGCGTGATCGCCCCGGCGACCGGCTTGCCCTCCTTGTCGGTGACCTCGACGGTGGTGAGCTTGCCGCTCGCGACCGAGACGGCCAGCGCGTTGGTCGGCGAGACGTCCTGGGCACCGTCCTTCGGCTCGACGGTCAGCACCGCGGCCGAGGTCTTCGGCGCCGCCGAGCTCTGGCCGGGCGCCGGAGCGCCCCCACCGTTGGCACCCGCCGTGGCGGCCGCGTCACCCCCGCCGCTGCCCCCGTCACTGCCCTTGTCGTCCCCACATGCCGCGGTGAGCAGCAGCACCCCGCCCATCGCGAGCGCCACTGCGCCGCGGCGCATCCGACGGCTGGTGGTCCCTATCGCGGCGTCGTCCGCCAAAACCGGCTTCACGGTTTCTCCCCTCCCGGTGTCCATCCAGATGGACGCGTGTTCGCCCGGACGGGTTGCACCGGACCGGCGATCTTCCGCGCCGGTCTTCGGCGCGGCAAGCAGGATAGCTGGGCCGAATGAGTGAACCCCGGGGGGAGTGCGGTGAATCACAGGTGGAACAGCGGTGAAGACCGGCGGGAGGGTCACCGCCGCGCAGCCGGGGCCAGGGGCCGGTGGCTCAGCGCTCGATCGCGCTGCCCGCGACCCACTGGGCCCAGGGCAGGTTCCAGCCGTTGAACCCGTTGCTCGGCGGGACGGCGTCCCCGGTGGCCGCCTTCACCTCGATCACGTCCCCGGGGATGGTGTGCTCGAACAGCCAGCCCGCCGGGGTGTCCTTGCTCGTCCCGCCCTTGGCGTCGGCCAGGCCGATGCAGCCGTGGCTGGTGTTGGCCGCGCCGAACACCGCCGGGTCGGCCCAGTAGTTGCCGTGGATGAAGGTGCCGGAGGTGGTCAGCCGCATCGCGTGCGGGACGTCCTTGATGTCGTACTCGTCGCCCATCCCGACGGTCTGCGAGTTCATCCTGGTCGTGCGGTACTTCTCGGAGACCACCAGCACGCCCCGGTAGGTGGTGTGCTTCGGGTCCCCGCCGGACACCTTGAGCGTGCGCACCACCTTGCCGCCCGCCCCGGCCCGCACGGTCAGGGTGTGGGCGTCCAGGTCCACCGTGGAGACCTGGGCCCGGCCGACGGTGAACCGGACGTCCTTGGTCTGGGTGCCGAACGCGCCCGGCGCCCCCTGCACGTCCTTGAGCCGCAGCGCCACCGCGACCTTGGTGCCGGCCGCCCAGTAGGCCTTCGGCCGGACGTCCAGCCGCTGGGTGCCGAACCAGTGCGCGGCCAGCTCCACCGGCGGGTCGGCCGTCACCGTCACCGCCCGCTCGACGGCCGCCCGGTCGGTGATCGGGCGGCTGAAGCGCAGCGAGACGGGCATGCCGACGCCGACCGTGGAGCCGTCCTCCGGGGTGAAGAAGGCGACGAAGGTGTGCGCCCGGGCCACCGTCGAGAAGTCCGTGTGCTGGTTCGCCTTCTGGCCCTGGTCGTCCTCGGCCACCGAGTCCAGGGTGTACGCGGTGCCGAGCGGCAGCGGGCCGTTCGGCGCCCAGCTCGCACCGTCCGGGGAGAGCGTCCCGGCCACCTCGGTGCCCCTCGCATCGGCCAGCCGGACGGAGACCAGCCGGCCCTGGGCCACCGAGACCCGGACCGCGCCGTCCGGCGGGACGTCCTCGGCGCCGTCGGCGGGCAGCGCGGTGATCGCCGCCCGGGAGGGGGCCGGCGGGGCCGTGTGCCCCGGGGCCGCCGCGTCCTGGGCCGGGCCGGCCGCCGGACCGCCCCCGCCGGCGCACCCCGTCAGCACCGCCAGGCTCCACCCCAGCGCCGCCGCACGGCGCGCCCACACCAGTACTCGGGGCCGCATTCCGGGGCCTCCCGCCGTTTCCGTCCGATACCCCGGACAACGAGGGCAATCCCGGCAGGACACGCGGACCGCCGGGTGAACCTCACTCCGGCGGCCCACCACCGGGCGGCCGGCGGCCCGGTGGTGGCCCCGGTTCGGGCCCGGGCGGCGTGCCCGAACCGCCCCCGCGGCGCGCGGCCCCCGGCCGCCATCCGCCGGTAAGCCACCGTTCAGCGGCTTCCGATCAGCAGGATCAGGGAAAGAGAAGGTGAACGGGGTCCGGGACACCCCGCCCAGGGAGGGTAGGGCCATGGCGTCAGGGCAGGAGCTGGAAGCCGGAGTGCGGCCGCGCGGCGGTACCGGCACCGAGCCACCGTGGCCCGGCAGCTGGCAGCCGCTCGGCGCCCGCTTCCGCACCGATGCCCAGGGCCGCCAGGGCACCAACTTCGCGCTCTGGGCGGCCGGCGCCGAGGCGGTCGACCTCTGCCTCTTCGACGAGGACGGCCAGGAGAGCAGACACCGCCTCACCGAGCAGAACTTCCAGACCTGGCACGGCTTCCTGCCCGGCGTCCGCCCGGGCACCCGGTACGGCTTCCGGGTCCACGGCCGCTGGGACCCGTGGACCGGCGCCCGGTGGAACCCGGCCAAGCTGCTGCTCGACCCGTACGCCCGGGCCGTCGACGGCTGTTACACCTCCCACGACGCGGTCTGCTCCGCCGTCCGCAACTGGCCCGAGGCCGACGTCGCCGACACCGTCCGGGACAACCGCGACTCGGCCCGCTACGTGCCCAGGTCCGTCGTGGTCCACGACGACGACGACTGGTACGACGACCACCGCCCGAAGACCCACTGGGCCGAGACCGTGCTGTACGAGCTGCACGTGCGCGGCTTCACCATGCGCCACCCCGAGGTGCCGCCGGAGCTGCGCGGCACCTACGCGGGCCTCGCCCACCCCGCCGCGATCGCCCACCTCACCGGGCTCGGCGTCACCGCCGTCGAGCTGCTGCCGGTGCACCAGTACGCCAGCGAGGACCACCTCCAGGCCCGCGGCCTGGGCAACTACTGGGGGTACAACACCGTCGGCTTCTTCGCCCCGCACGCCGGCTACTCCTCCTCCGGCAGCCGCGGCGGCCAGGTGGGCGAGTTCAAGCGGATGGTGCGCGCGCTGCACGCCGCCGGCATCGAGGTCGTCCTCGACGTGGTCTACAACCACACCGCCGAGGGCGCCGAGCTGGGCCCCGCCCTCTCGCTGCGGGGCATCGACAACGCCGGGTACTACCGGCTGCCGCTGAACCGCCCGCGCGGCTACGCCGACTACACCGGCTGCGGCAACACCCTGGACACCCGGCGGCCGCAGGTGATCCGGCTGATCACCGACTCGCTGCGGTACTGGGTGACCGAGATGGGCGTGGACGGCTTCCGCTTCGACCTCGCCGCCGCGCTCGCCCGCGGCAGCGACGGCGTCGAGATGGACCACCCCTTCCTCGCCGCCGTCTCCCAGGACCCGGTGCTGAGCCGGGTCAAGCTGATCGCCGAGCCCTGGGACGTCGGCGCGGGCGGCTACCAGGTCGGCGGCTTCCCCCCGCTGTGGGCCGAATGGAACGACAAGTACCGCGACACCGTGCGGGACTTCTGGCGCGGCGCCCGCCCGGACGTCCGCGAGCTCGGCTACCGGCTCTCCGGCTCCTCCGACCTCTACCAGCGCGGCGGCCGGCGCCCCTACGCCTCGGTCAACTTCGTCACCGCGCACGACGGCTTCACCCTGCGCGACCTGGTCTCCTACGACCGCAAGCACAACGAGGCCAACGGCGAGGCCAACCGGGACGGCACCGACGACAACCGGTCCTGGAACCACGGCGCCGAGGGAGAGACCGCCGATCCGGCCGTCCACGCCCTGCGCCTGCGCCAGTTGCGCAACCTGATGGCCACCCTGCTGCTCTCCACCGGCGTCCCGATGATCACCGCCGGGGACGAGTTCGGCCGCACCCAGCGCGGCAACAACAACGCCTACTGCCAGGACAACGAGATCAGCTGGCTGGACTGGTCCCTGCTGGCGGACCGCGACTGGGCCGGGCTGCGCGACCTCACCGCCCGCCTCGTCCGGCTGCGCCGCGCCCACCCGGTGCTGCGGCAGCGGGCGTTCTTCTCCGGCCGGGCCGCCACCCCCGGCGGCCAGCCGGACCTGGCCTGGTTCACCCCGCGCGGCAAGGAGATGACCGAGGCCGACTGGTTCGCCCCCACGGCCTGCCTCGGGATGCTGCTCTCCGGCACCGCGATGTCCGAACGCGACCAGCACGGACGCCCGTTGCGCGACGACAGCTTCCTGCTGCTGCTCAACACCGGCCCCGACCCGGTGGCCTTCACGCTGCCCGGCGAACCCTGGGCCGCGCCGGACGCGCGGTACGAGACGGTGCTGGACACCGCGAGCGAGGAGAACGGCCCGCTCCCCTCCCCGGACACCGCCCTGCTCGGCGGGCACTCGCTGCGCCTGCTGCGCGCACCCGCCCCTCGCTGACCCCCGCACCCCACGCGTCCCGGCCACCGGTGGCCGGTTCTCGACGACAGGTGCGAAAAACCTGATGAGAAATGACGCGGGCCCGACCTACGCTCACGGCGATGGCCGAGAACCAAGCCCCCGCCCCCACGTCCGCCCACCGGTCGACGGTCCGCTCGCTGCTGCGCCTGTGGCCCTACGCCCGCGCGATCCGCTGGCGGCTGACCGCCTCGGTCGCCGCCGCGCTGTTCGCCGCGCTCAGCGTGCTGCTCGTCCCGATCGTTCTCGGCCGAATCGTCGACGGACCGATCACCGACCACGACGTCGGCGCGCTCTGGCCGCTGATCGGCCTGCTCCTGGCGCTCGGGCTCTTCGAGGCGGCCCTGTTCTACGCCCGCCGGGTCATCCTCGCCAAACCCCTGGCCGGGGTGGAGACGGCGATGCGCGGCGACCTCTTCGCCCGGCTGCAGCGGCTGCCGATCTCCTTCCACGACCGCTGGGGCTCCGGCCAGTTGCTCTCCCGGGCGACCTCCGACATGTACACCATGCGGCTGTTCCTGGCCTTCCCGCTGGTCTTCCTGATCGTCAACACCGCGACCTTCCTCGCGGGCACCGCCCTGATGTTCACCCAGGACTGGCGGCTGGCCCTGATCGTGCTGGCGCCCGCCGTCCCGCTGATGGTGCTGACCCGGAGGTTCGAGGCCGGCTACTCCGGCGCCGCCCGGCTCGCCCAGGACCAGAACGGCGACCTCGCCACCGTCATCGAGGAGTCCATCCTCGGCATCCGCATCCTCAAGGCCTTCGGCCGCCACCGGTCGATGGCCGACCGCTTCCGGGCCCGGACGCACGACCTGCGCCGGACCGAGCTGCGCAAGGCCGGCCTGCTCGCCAACCTCTGGGCGGTCATCGTCGGCCTGCCCGAGCTCGCCCTCGGCTGCGCCCTCGCGGTCGGCTGCTACCTGGTGGCGCACGACGAGCTGAGCACCGGCACCCTGGTCGCCTTCCTCTCCACCGCGCTCGCGCTGCGCTGGCCGGTCGAGTCGCTGGGCTGGCTGCTCGCCTACGCCAACGAGGCCGCCACCGCCGCCGACCGCTTCTTCGAGGTGCTGGACGAGCCGCTGCCGGACGACGACACCGAGCCGGCCCCGGCCGACGCCGCCGACACCACGGCCACGGCCACGACACCGGGCGCCGCCCCCGACGGCATCCGGCTCACCGGCGTCCGCTTCCGCTACCCGGACGCCCCGCCCGACACCCCCGACCTGCTCCGGGGCATCGACCTGCACATCCGCAGCGGCGAGACGATGGCCCTGGTCGGTGCCACCGGCAGCGGCAAGACCACGCTCACCGCGCTGCTCCCCCGGCTGTACGACGCCACCGCCGGCACCATCACGCTGGACGGCCGCCCGATCCGCGAGCTGTCCCGCGAGCGGCTGCGCGAGCTGGTCTCGGTCGCCTTCGAGGAGCCGACCCTGTTCTCCGCCACCGTCCGGGAGAACGTGCTGATGGGCGCGCCCGGCGCCGGCCCCGAGCAGCTCGCCGCCGCGCTGGCCACCGCCCAGGCCGGCTTCGTCGAGAAGCTGCCCGACGGCGCCGGGACGGAGGTCGGCGAGCAGGGCCTCAGCCTCTCCGGCGGCCAGCGCCAGCGGCTGGCGCTGGCCCGCGCGGTGGTCGGCGCCCCGGCCTTCCTCGTCCTGGACGACCCGCTCTCCGCGCTGGACGTGCACACCGAGGCGCTCGTCGAGCGGGCCCTGCGGCAGGTGCTCGGCTCCACCACCGCGCTGGTGGTGGCCCACCGGCCGAGCACCGTGCTGCTCGCCGACCGCGTCGCGGTGCTCTCGGACGGCCGGATCGAGGCCGTCGGCACCCACCAGGAGCTGCTGCGCAGCTCGGCGCGCTACCGCGAACTGATGTCGGGCGACGCCGCCCTGGTACCGGAGAGGGGCGCCGCCCGATGACCACCACGCTCGAACCCGCCGAGAAGTCGGCGAAGTCCACGGAGGCGGCGAAGGCCGCGCCGGAGGAGGAGCTGCCCGCGCCCCCGGCCGACGAGGAGGACATCCCCGTCCCGCCGGGCGCGCCCCGGGCGCTGCTGCGCGCGCTGCTCGGCCCGCACCGGGCCCGGATCACCGTCGCGATGGTGGTGATCCTGCTCCAGCAGGCGGCACTGCAGTCCGGTCCGCTGCTGGTGGCGATCGCCATGGACCGGGGCATCCCGGCACTTCGCGACCACGACGCCGGCCCGCTGGTCGCGGTGATCACCGCCTACCTCTCCTGCGCGCTGATCAGCACCGTGCTGCAGTGGGCGTTCATCAAGATCAGCGCCCGGATCAACCAGGACATCCTGCTGGAGCTGCGCGGCCGGATCTTCCGGCACGCCCAGCGGCTCAGCCTGGACTTCCACGAGCGGTACACCTCGGGCCGGATCATCTCCCGCGCCACCTCCGACGTGGACGCGCTGCGCGAGCTGCTCTCCGAGGGCCTCCAGGAGCTGCTGACCGTCTTCCTCTCGGTCTTCTACATCTCGGTGCTGCTGCTGGTGATGGACTGGCGGCTGGGCCTGGTCTCGCTGGCCTCGTTCGTCCCGCTGTTCCTGATCGCCCGCTCGTTCCGGAGCCGCTCCCGCCGGGTCTACCGCCGCTCGCGCACCTCGGCCGCCTCGCTGATCGTGCGCTTCACCGAGACCATGAACGGCATCCGCCCCGTCCAGGCCTTCCGCCGCGAGCGGGCCAACGACGCCGCGTTCTCCGTGGTCAACCGGCAGTCGGCCGCCGCCACGGCGGACGGCCTGCTGGAGATCGCCCGCTACGTCGGCCTCTCCCGCGCCACCGCGAACGTCTGGAGCGCCGGTGTGGTGCTGCTCGGGGCCTTCCTGGTCACCGACGGCGCGGTGGAGCTCGGTGTGCTCACCGGTTTCGTGCTCTACCTGCGCCGCCTGTTCGACCCGATCGACCAGCTCGCGATGTTCCTGAACAGCTACCAGTCGGCCGCCGCCGCCCTGGAGAAGATCGCCGGCCTGCTCGCCCACGAGCCGACCGTCGCGGAGCCCGCCGAGCCGAAGGAGCTCCCGGCCCAGCGGTCCACCGCCGCGGCCAAGGGGCGCGAGGTGCACTTCGAGAAGACCGCCTTCGGCTACCGCTCCGGCAAGGAGGTGCTGCCCGCGTTCGACCTGGTGCTGCCGGCCGGCCAGACCGTGGCCGTGGTCGGGGCGACCGGGGCGGGCAAGTCGACGGTCGCCAAGCTGCTGGCCCGCTTCTACGACCCGACCGGCGGTCGGATCAGCCTCGACGGGGTGGACCTGCGCGACCTCGCCACGCCGGAACTGCGGCGCGGCGTGGTCATGGTGACGCAGGAGTCGTTCCTGTTCTCCGGCACCGTCGCCGAGAACATCGCGATCGGCCGTCCGGGTGCCTCCCGCGCGGAGGTCGAGCAGGCCGCCCGGGACATCGGCGCGTACGAGTTCGTCGCCGCGCTGCCGGAGGGCTTCGACACCGACGTGCGCAAGCGCGGCGGCCGGATCTCGGCCGGCCAGCGCCAGCTGGTCGCCTTCGCCCGGGCCCTGCTGGCCGACCCGGCGGTGCTGATCCTGGACGAGGCGACCAGCTCGCTGGACGTGCCCGGCGAGCAGGCCGTCCAGCGGGCGATGCGCACCGTGCTGGCCGGGCGGACGGCCGTGATCATCGCCCACCGGCTCTCCACCGTCGAGATCGCCGACCGCGTCCTGGTGATGGACCAGGGCCGGATCGTCGAGGACGGCACCCCGCAGGAGCTGATCGACGGCTCCGGCCGCTTCGCCGAGCTGCATCAGGCCTGGCGGGACAGCCTGGTCTGACCGCGCCGCGCGGGTAATAGCCTCTAGGCCCTTTCATCCATTACCGAAAGGGCCTAGAGTCGTCCCCGGGACCGACCGGGCCGCACCGGGCCGCACCGGTCCGCAGGCCGACGACCTAGGGAGCGGACGTGACCGACCGGACGCACTGGCAGGACTGGCAGCGCAGCTGGGACCGCCAGCAGGAGTGGTACCTGCCCGACCGCGAGGAGCGGTTCCGCGCCATGCTGGACGTCGTCGAGGCGGTCGCCGGCCCCGAGCCGCGCGTCCTCGACCTGGCCTGCGGCACCGGCAGCATCAGCGAACGACTGCTCGCCCGGCTGCCCGGCGCGGTCAGCGTCGGCGTCGACCAGGACCCAGCGCTGATGGCCATCGCCCGCGGCGTCTTCGCCGACGAGCCCCGGTTCACCCTGGTGACCGCCGACCTCAAGGACCCGGACTGGGCCACCCGGCTCCCGCCCGGCCCGTTCGACGCCGTGGTGACCGCCACCGCCCTGCACTGGCTGCCCACCGACGACCTCGTCCGGCTGTACGGGGACCTCGCCGAGCTGGTCCGCCCCGGGGGCGTCTTCCTCAACGCCGACCACACCCCCGAGTCGACGATCCCGCTGCTCACCGCGGCCGACGAGGCCTTCCAGCAGCGGCGCCAGGAACGCGAGCGGGCCGACGGCGTGCTCGACTGGGCCGGATGGTGGGCGGCGGCCGCGGCCGACCCGCTGCTCGCCGAGGAGGTCACCGCCCGCAACGCGCTCTACGGCTCGCACGCCCAGGGCGCCGTGCACCCCGCCGACTGGCACACCGCCCGGCTCGTCGAGACCGGGTTCCGCGAGGCCGGGGTGGCCTGGCGCTCCGTCACCGACTCCCTGGTCGCCGCCGTCCGCTAGGCCCCCGCCCGGCCGGGCGGGGTGGGGAGAGCCGGACCGACCGGCCCTCCCCACCCGTTCAGCGCAGCAGCCCCGCGTCCATCCCGGTGGATTCCGGCGGCAGCGCCACCAGGCCCAGCTCGGCCGGCGAGGCCAGCCGCGGATGGGCCGGCAGCACCCGGACGGTGTACCCGAACGGGCCAGTCCGGCAGAGCTCCAGCGAGCCCTCGTAGCGGGTGCGCCCGTCGAGGTCCGGCCCGCCGACCGGCTTGAGGGCGAGCAGGCAGGCGTCCGAGATGCCGTCCGACTCGTCCACCCGGCCGGAGACCACCTGCACCTCCACGTCACCGGGCTCCAGCGCGCCGAGCGCGACCTGCACCCGCAGCGCCAGCGAGCTGCCCAGCTCCTGCGCCTCGTCCGGGCACTCCGCCTCGACGTGCTCGACCCGGACGGCCGGCCAGGCCTCCCGGACCTTGGCCTTCCAGCCGGCCAGCTCACGGGCCCCCGCGTACGGGCCGGTCACCGGCCCGCCGGGCACCGCCGCCGCCAGCTCCCGCTGGGCCAGCGCCGCCGGGGTGTACAGCCGCTCGACGTACTCGCGGACCATCCGCCCCGCCAGCACCTTGGGCCCGAGGGTGACCAGGGTGTGCCGGACCATGGCGATCCAGCGGTGCGGCAGCCCGTCCGCGCCCCGGTCGTAGAACCGGGCGGCCACCTGGTGCTCGATCAGGTCGTACAGTGCGGCGGCCTCGATGTCGTCCCGCCGCTCGGCCTCGCCGCTCTCCGGGTCGAGGACGCCGGCGCTCTCGTCGGCGGTGGGGATCGCCCAGCCGTTCTGGCCGTCGTACCACTCGTCCCACCAGCCGTCCAGGACGGACAGGTTGAGGCAGCCGTTCAGCGCGGCCTTCATCCCCGAGGTGCCGCAGGCCTCCAGCGGGCGGAGCGGGTTGTTCAGCCAGACGTCGCACCCCGGGTAGAGGTGGCGGGCCATCGCCATGTCGTAGTCCGGCAGGAAGACGATCCGGTGCCGGACGGCCGGGTCGTCGGCGAAGGCGACCATCTGCTGGATCAGCCGCTTGCCGCCGTCGTCGGCCGGGTGGGCCTTGCCGGCGACCACGATCTGCACCGGCCTGGTCGGGCTCAGCAGCAGGGCGCGCAGCCGCTCCTGGTCGCGCAGCATCAGGGTGAGCCGCTTGTAGGAGGGCACCCGGCGGGCGAACCCGATGGTGAGCACGTCCGGGTCGAGCACCGAGGAGACCCAGCCGAGCTCGGCCTCGCCGGCGCCGCGCTGGCGCCAGGAGGCGCGCAGCCGGTGGCGGGCCTCGTCGACGAGCTGGGCGCGCAGGCTGCGGCGCAGCTCCCAGATCTCGCTGTTGCCGATCCGCTCCAGGCCCGTCCAGCGCTTGGCGTCCCCGGTGGTCATGGCGTCCTCGGCGCGGTCGGCGCCGATCTCGGCGGCGCCGAGCCGGACGACCGCCGGGTCGATCCAGGTCGCCGCGTGGACGCCGTTGGTCACCGAGGTGATCGGGACGTCCGCGGCGTCGAATCCCGGCCAGAGTCCGTTGAACATGGACCGGCTGACCTCGCCGTGCAGGGTCGAGACGCCGTTGGCGCGCTGGGCGAGCCGCAGGCCCATCGCCGCCATGTTGAACAGCTTCGGGTCCCCGCCGCGCCAGGTCTCGGCGCCGAGCGCGAGCACCTGGTCAGCCGGGACGCCGGGCAGTGCCGCGTCGCCGCCGAAGTGGCGGGCGACCAGGTCCCGGTCGAAGCGGTCGATGCCGGCCGGGACGGGCGTGTGGGTGGTGAACAGGGTACCGGCCCGGACGGCCTCCAGGGCGGCGGCGAAGTCCAGACCGGGCTCGGCCGGACCGTCGGTGATCAGCTCGCGGATCCGCTCGATCCCCAGGAAGCCGGCGTGGCCCTCGTTGGTGTGGAAGACCTCGGGCGCGGGGTGGCCGGTGAGCCGGCAGTAGGCGCGCACCGCACGGACGCCGCCGATGCCGAGCAGCATCTCCTGGAGCAGCCGGTGCTCGCTGCCGCCGCCGTACAGGCGGTCGGTGACGTCGCGCTCGGCGGCCGAGTTGGCCTCGATGTCGGAGTCGAGCAGCAGCAGCGGCACCCGCCCGACCTGGGCCCGCCAGACGTGCGCGGCGAGGGTGCGGCCGCCGGGCAGCGCGAGGTCGATCCGGCAGGGGGTGCCGTCACTCTCCCGGAGCAGCGTGACGGCGAGTTCGTCCGGGTCGAGGAGCGGGTAGCGCTCCTGCTGCCAGCCGTCCCGGTTGAGGGACTGCCGGAAGTAGCCGTGCCGGTAGAACAGCCCGACGCCGATGATCGGCACGCCGAGGTCGCTGGCCGCCTTGAGGTGGTCGCCGGCCAGGATGCCGAGGCCGCCGGAGTACTGGGGCAGCGCCGCGGCGATGCCGTACTCGGGCGAGAAGTAGGCGATGGCGGTGGGCTGCGCGGCATCGGCGACCGGTTGGTCGAGGCCGTGCTGGGCGGCCTGGTACCAGCGCGGTCCGGCCAGGTACTCCCGCAGGTCGTCGGCGAGGTCGCCGAGTCTGCGCAGGAACCGGCGGTCGGTGGCCAGCGCGGCGAGCCGCGCGGCCGGGACCTCGCCCAGCAGGCGCACCGGGTCCTCCCCCGTGGCCGCCCAGACCTCCGGGTCCACGGACCGGAAGAGGTCCCTGGTCTCGGGATGCCAGGACCAGCGCAGGTTGAGGGCCAGCTCGTGCAACGGCTGGAGTTGTTCGGGCAGGACAGTGCGGACGGTGAATCTGCGGATTGCCTTCACGGCGTGAAGCGTAGCCCCGGCGGCTGTCATGAGGGTGCGTCAAGTGGGCTATTGAGCCTCCGTTCGGGCTATTGATGAGATCGCATTCGGCGCATTGGGCTGCAGAGGGGGCGCGCGCGGCGCACGTTCCGTCGGATCGCGCTACCAATGCGTGAACATTGCGGAACAGATCCATTTCCACCGGCGGAGCCGCCCCGGACAAAGCCCGAAACTACTGTCGTACCGCTGCAAAAGTCCGGTCGCCGGTGCGACTATGAACCAAGGTCGTGGATGCTGCGGGGAGTGCGGCGACGGGTGGCGCCCTCCTTGAAGCAGCACGTCCGAATCCTTTTCGCGTTGATCGATTCCCAACCTCCTTAGCCCATTCGGCGCTCACCGCGCGCCGCCGCGTGTCCTGGGACTCGGCCTGCTCGTTCACGGGTGGGTTGGGTCGCCCAGGGGCGTGCCCCGAGAGGCGTGCGCCGGGACGCGCGCGGGCTCTCGGGCGCCCCGCCAGGGGCTCGGCGGGAGCGGGGCAGGTTGCCGGGGACGGCGGCGCGGGCAGGCTTCCGGTCGCACGTCCTCCCCACCCAGCAGTCCTCCCGGTACTCCCCCCGGCCGGCCCGGCCCGCGGGAGCTGCCGCCGATCTCGGGCAGGAGTTTGGCATGCACGGCGACACGCGGGACCAGTCCACACCGGTGGCCGAAAGCCACGACGCAGCGGTCGCGGAATCCGCCGGACGGATGGATTCTGACACTCGGACAGACGCGGCGATGCCGGGACCCCGGGGCGCCGCGGCCGACCGTCCGGAGCAGCCGTCCGAACCGGCCCGACAACCCGGGACCGAGGAGAGCCGGCCGGCGGCGCCCCGCAGGCGCACCACCACGCGCCGCACCGCCGCCACCGGCACCGAGGTCACCACCGCCGGCACCGGGACGATCGCCGGCTCCGGAACGGGCGCCGCCGCGAAGGCCGGCCCGGCGCCCCGGCGGGCACCCGCCCGCACCACGGCCGCCGGCGGGTCCGCGACCGGACCCGCCGCCAAGCCGGTCGCCAAGACCGCCGCCAAGAGCCCAGCCCGCAAGCCAGCCGCCCGCAAGACGACAGAGAGCGACACCGTGATCGGCCGCATCCCCGTCCTGGACGTCAGCCCCCTCGTCGACGCCGGCCGTCGCCCGGCCAAGGCGGTGGTCGGCGAGACCTTCGCGGTCACCGCCACCGTGTTCCGCGAGGGCCACGACGCGGTGAACGCCAACGTCGTCCTGCGCGACCCGCGCGGCCGCAGCGGCCCGTGGACGCCGATGCGCGAACTCGCCGAGGGCACCGACCGCTGGGGCGCGCAGGTCACTCCGACCGCGCCCGGCCGCTGGTCCTACCTGGTGGAGGCGTGGAGCGACCCGCTGGCCACCTGGCGCAAGGTGGCCGCGGTGAAGCTGCCCGCCGGGATCGACACCGCGCTGGTGCTGGAGGAGGGCGCGCTGCTGCTGGAGCGGGCCGCGGGCGGCGTGCCGAAGAAGGAGGGCCGGGCGCACATCCTGGCCGCGGTGGACGCCCTGCGCGACGCCGGTCTGCCGCCGCTGTCCCGGCTGGCCGCGGCGCTCGCGCCCGAGGTGCTCGACCTGCTGGCCCGCTACCCGCTGCGCGAACTGGTGAGCGCCTCCCGCCCGCTGCCGCTCCAGGTGGACCGCGAGCGCGCGCTGTACGGCTCCTGGTACGAGTTCTTCCCCCGCTCGGAGGGCGCGGTGGTCGACCCCTCCGGCGTCGAGCCGCCGCGCTCGGGCACCCTGCGCACCGCCGCCGAGCGGCTGCCCGCCGTCGCCGCGATGGGCTTCGACGTGGTCTACCTGCCGCCGGTCCACCCGATCGGGCGAGCCTTCCGCAAGGGGCCGGACAACAGCCTGACGGCCGGTCCGCACGACGTCGGCTCACCCTGGGCGATCGGCTCGCCGGAGGGCGGCCACGACGCCGTCCACCCGGACCTCGGCACCATCGAGGACTTCGACCACTTCGTCGCCGAGGCGGCGGCGCTGCACCTGGAGGTGGCCCTGGACTTCGCGCTGCAGTGCTCGCCGGACCACCCCTGGGTCAACAAGCACCCGGAGTGGTTCAGCCACCGCGCCGACGGCACCATCGCCTATGCCGAGAACCCCCCGAAGAAGTACCAGGACATTTATCCGATCAACTTCGATCAGGACATGGACGGAATCGTCAAGGAAACCCTCCGGGTCCTGCGGTTCTGGATGAGCCACGGCGTGCGGATCTTCCGGGTCGACAACCCGCACACCAAGCCGGTGCTGTTCTGGGAGAAGGTGCTCGCCGACATCGCCCGCACCGATCCGGACGTGGTCTTCCTGGCCGAGGCCTTCACCCGGCCGGCGATGATGCACACCCTCGGGAAGATCGGCTTCCACCAGTCGTACACGTACTTCACCTGGCGCACCACCAAACAGGAGCTCACCGAATACCTCTCCGAGCTCGCCGGCGACGCCGCCTCCTACATGCGGCCCAACTTCTTCGCCAACACCCCGGACATCCTGCACGAGTACCTGCAGACCGGCGGCCGGGCAGCGTTCGCGATCCGTGCCGTACTGGCCGCCACCCTCTCCCCCAGCTACGGCGTCTACGCCGGCTTCGAGCTGTACGAGAACGAGCCGGCCCACCCGGGCTCGGAGGAGTACCTGCACTCCGAGAAGTACGAACTGCGACCCCGCGACTGGACCCGCACCGACTCCCTGGCCCCGCTGCTCACCGTGCTGAACCGGCTGCGCCGGCGGCACCCCTCGCTCCAGCAGCTGCGCGGCCTGCGCTTCCACCCGACCGACAACGACCAGGTACTCGCCTTCTCCAAGACCGCCACCACGACCGAGGGCCTGACCGACCACGTCATCACGGTCGTCAACCTCGACCCGCACCACGCCCAGGAGGCCACCGTCACCCTCGACGGGGACGGCCCGTTCGCGGTGCACGACGAGCTCACCGGCGCCGCCTACACCTGGGGCCGGCACAACTACGTCCGGCTCGATCCCTCAGCCGAGCCGGCTCACCTCCTCACGGTTCGGAGGAACCCAGCGTGACAGTGAACGAGCCCGTCCCCGACACCTTCCCCGAGACCTCGAAGAAGAACCTGGACCCCGAGTGGTTCAAACGTGCGGTCTTCTACGAGGTGCTGGTGCGGTCCTTCCAGGACAGCAACGGCGACGGGATCGGGGACCTCAGGGGGCTCACGTCCAAGCTCGACTACCTCCAGTGGCTCGGGGTCGACTGCCTCTGGCTGCCGCCGTTCTTCGCCTCGCCGCTGCGCGACGGCGGGTACGACGTCGCGGACTACAAGTCGGTCCTGCCGGAGTTCGGCGACCTCGCCGACTTCATGGAGTTCGTCGACGCCGCGCACCTGCGCGGCATGCGCGTGGTCATCGACTTCGTGATGAACCACACCAGCGACCAGCACCCCTGGTTCCAGGCCTCCCGGGAGGACCCGGACGGCCCGTACGGCGACTTCTACATGTGGGCCGACGACGACAAGCAGTACCCGGACGCCCGGATCATCTTCGTCGACACCGAGACCTCCAACTGGACCTACGACCCGGTGCGCAAGCAGTACTTCTGGCATCGGTTCTTCTCCCACCAGCCGGACCTCAACTACGACAACCCCCGCGTCCAGGACGAGATGATCGCCGGGCTGCGGTTCTGGCTCGACCTCGGCATCGACGGCTTCCGGCTGGACGCCGTGCCGTACCTGTTCGCCCGCGAGGGCACCAACTGCGAGAACCTGCCGGAGACGCACGAGTTCCTCCAGCGGGTCCGCAAGGAGATCGACGCCGACTACCCCGACACCGTGCTGCTCGCCGAGGCCAACCAGTGGCCGGAGGATGTCGTCGACTACTTCGGCGACTTCGCCTCCGGCGGCGACGAGTGCCACATGGCGTTCCACTTCCCGGTGATGCCGCGCATCTTCATGGCGGTCCGCCGGGAGTCCCGCTACCCGGTGTCGGAGATCCTCGCCAAGACCCCGCGGATCCCGCACGGCTGCCAGTGGGGCATCTTCCTGCGCAACCACGACGAGCTGACCCTGGAGATGGTCACCGACGAGGAGCGCGACTACATGTACGCGGAGTACGCCAAGGACCCCCGGATGCGCGCCAACGTGGGCATCCGCCGCCGGCTCGCCCCGCTGCTGGAGAACGACCGCAACCAGATCGAACTGTTCACCGCCCTGCTGCTCTCCCTGCCGGGCTCCCCGGTGCTCTACTACGGGGACGAGATCGGCATGGGCGACAACATCTGGCTGGGCGACCGGGACGGCGTGCGCACGCCGATGCAGTGGACCCCGGACCGCAACGCGGGTTTCTCGTCCGCCGACCCGGGCAGGCTCAGTCTGCCGCCCATCATGGATCCGGTGTACGGCTACCAGGTGACCAACGTCGAGGCGCAGCAGAGCAGTTCGAGTTCACTGCTGCACTGGACGCGTCGCATGATCGAGATCCGCAAGCTCAACTCGGCGTTCGGCCTCGGCACCTACACCGAGCTGCCCTCCAGCAATCCCGCGGTACTGGCCTTCGTGCGGGAGCACGAGGGCGACCTGGTCATGTGCGTGAACAACTTCTCGCGGTTCGCGCAGCCGACCGAACTCGACCTGCGGCAGTTCGGAGGGCGGTACCCGGTCGAGCTGATCGGCGGGGTGCGCTTCCCCTCGATCGGTGAGTGGCCGTACCTGCTCACCCTCGCCGGGCACGGCTTCTACTGGTTCCAGCTCCGGCAGCCCCCGCGCCTCAGCAGCGCCAGGCGATCGAAGTAACGATCCGTCAGGAGCACCCGTTCCACCAAACCCTCCGGGGGCGCGAGAGTTGAACACCCCGCGCCCCCGGAGGTCTCTGCACCACCGCGTACGGAGAACAGCCCAACGGCCACTTACACGAAGGCGTGACACCTGAGCACCGCTCGCGTGCCGTCGCCGCCGCGCCGCCGAAATCCGGAAGACTGACGGACCCGGCCAGACCCGTCGGGCAGTCCGCCCGCTTCCGGGGAAAGGGAGTCATGTCCGAAACCTCCCGTTCTCAAGCCGATCTGCACCGCGACACCCCCACCGGCCCCGCGCCGGTGGGCTCCCGCGGCGCCGCGGCCCGGAGAACCGCTCTGGGGGTCAGCGAACTCGTCCAGGCGGCCCTGCCCCTGATCGCCGAGTGGCTCCCCACCCAGCGCTGGTACGCCGGCAAGGGACGGCCCATCACCGGCCTCACCCCCGTGGTCGGCACCCCGCTCCAGGTCGGCGACCCGGCCCTGCTGCACCTGCTGCTGCGGGTCGAGCACGCCACCACCGCGGGCGCACCGCACGGGGACATCTACCAGCTGCTGCTCGGCATCCGCTCCGCGGGGACGGCCGACATCGAGCCGAGCGCCGTCCTGGGACGGCTCAGCCAGGGCCCGTACGACGGCGCGGCGCTCTACGACGCGGTGCACGATCCCGAGCTGACCGGGCGGCTGCTGGAGCACCTGGCCACCGGCGACCGGTTCGGCTCGCTGTCGTTCCGCCGCACCCCCGGCTCCGGGCTGCCCACCAACCTGCCCGGTCGCGCCTCCACCGCGGAGCAGTCCAACAGCTCGGTCATCTACGGCACCGCGTACATCCTCAAGCTCTTCCGCCGCATCCACCCCGGCACCAACCCCGACCTGGAGCTGTCGCTGGCGCTCTCGCGGGCCGGCTCCACCCGGATCCCCCGGGTCGCGGCCTGGTTCGAGAGCCGGCTGGAGCGCGCGGAACCGGCCACTCTCGGCCTGCTCCAGCGCTACCTGCCGGAGGCCGAGGACGGCTGGGAGCTGGCCCTGGACCAGGTCGGCCGGCTCAAGGGCGACCCGTCCCCCGGCAACTTCGCGATCGAGGCGCACCGGCTCGGCCGGGCCACCGCCGAGGTCCACCGGGTCCTGGCGCGCTCGATGCCGGTCGCCCGGCTGGACCGCACCCAGACCCGGCAGCTGGCGACCGCGATGGCCGACCGGCTGGACAGCGCGGTGGCCGCCGTGCCCGGGCTGCTCCGCTACCGGTCCGCCCTGCGCGCCGCCTTCCAGCAGCTCGCCGACGCCCACCCGGACGGCATGCCGGTCCAGCGGATCCACGGCGACCTCCACCTCGGACAGGCCATGCGGACCCCGCACGGCTGGGTGCTGCTGGACTTCGAGGGCGAGCCGGCCAAGTCCGTCGCCGAGCGGCGCGAACCGCAGACCGCGCTGCGCGACGTCGCCGCGATGCTCCGCTCCTTCGACTACGCGGCCGCCCACCTGCTGGCCGGCGCACCGCCCGACCCGGAGCTGGCCCACCTCGCCGCCGCCTGGGCCCAGCGCAACCGCACCGCCTTCTGCGCCGGCTACACCGCCGGCGGCGGCACCGACCCGGCCGCCTCGCCCGAGCTGATGCGCGCCCTGGAGATCGACAAGGCGGTGTACGAGGTGGTCTACGAGGCCCGCCACCGGCCCGGCTGGCTGCCGATCCCGCTGGCCGCGATCAACCGGCTGGCCCTGACCGTCTGAGGGCCCGCCAGACCGGCTCCGCACCCGCCCCCGCCCCCGAGAACGCCCGCCACCGACGCCCCCGGCCACCCCGATCCCGCAGGAGGACCACGCCGTGACGCCGCTCGACCCGCCCGGCCGCACCCCCCGTACCGTGCCTGCCACCTTCCTGGCGGGCCCGGACTCCGCCCAGCGCGAGCCCTCGGCGGCCCGGCGGGCCGAACCGCGCCGCCCGGCGCCCGACGGCGGCCCGGACGGCGCCGCCGCCCGCGCGGCCACGGACCCGGCTACGGACCCGGCCACGGACCCGGCCGGCAACACCGCCGGCGACGCGGCCGCAGACGCCGCGGGGAGCGCCCCCGACGGAACCCCCGCCGCCGCTGCCGCCCCTGCCGCCCCCGTCGCCCCCGTCGCCCCCGTCGCCACCCCGGAGGGCCTCCCCGACGGACCGGCCGCCCCGCCCGGGGCGCTGCGGCTGCCCGAGGCACCGCTGCCGCCGAGCGAGGTGGACCGGCTGGTCGGCGGCATGCACCACGACCCGCACGGCCTGCTCGGCGCCCACCCGGTGCACGGCGGCACCGCGATCCGGGTGCTGCGCCCGTTCGCCGAGCGGGTGGTGGTGGAGACCGCGCACGGCCCCGCCGAGCTCACCCACCAGCAGAGCGGCCTCTTCACCGGCCTGCTGGCCGGCACCGAGGTGCCCGACTACCGGCTGCTGGTCAGCTACCCCGGCAGCGAGCCGCTCAGCCAGCACGACGGCTACCGCATCGCGCCCACCCTCGGCGAGCTGGACCTGCACCTGATCTCCGAGGGCCGGCACGAGCAGCTCTGGCGGGCGCTCGGCTCGCACGTGCGCACCGTCGACGGGGTGCCCGGCACCGCCTTCGCGGTCTGGGCGCCGAACGCGGCGGGCGTTCGGCTGATCGGGGACTTCAACCACTGGGACGGCACCGCGCACCCGATGCGCTCGCTCGGCTCCTCCGGCGTCTGGGAGCTGTTCGTCCCGGGCCTGGCCGAGGGCACCCAGTACAAGTACGAGATCCACACCCGGCAGGGCTGGGTGCTCGACAAGGCCGACCCGCTGGCCCGGGCCGCGCAGTGCCCGCCGGGCACCGCCTCGGTCGTCACCTCCTCCTCCTACCGCTGGCAGGACGACGAGTGGATGGAGCGCCGGGCCCGCGCCGCGCACCACCGGGCGCCGATGTCGGTCTACGAGCTGCACCTGCCGTCCTGGCGGCCCGACCTCACCAGCTACCGGGCGATCGCCGAGGAACTGCCCGGCTACCTCAAGGAGTTGAACTTCACCCACGTGGAGTTCATGCCGGTGATGGAACACCCCTTCGGCGGCTCCTGGGGCTACCAGGTCTCCGGCTACTACGCCCCCACCGCCCGGCTCGGCAGCCCCGACGACTTCCGCCACCTGGTCGACACCCTGCACCGGCACGGCATCGGCGTGATCGTCGACTGGGTGCCCGCGCACTTTCCCAAGGACGACTTCGCCCTCGCCCGCTTCGACGGCGAGCCGCTGTACGAGCCGGCCGACCCGCTGCGCGCGGAGCACCCCGACTGGGGCACCCTGGAGTTCGACTACGGCCGCACCGAGGTGCGCAACTTCCTGGTCGCCAACGCGGTGTACTGGTGCGAGGAGTTCCACATCGACGGCCTGCGGGTCGACGCCGTCGCCTCGATGCTCTACCTCGACTACTCCCGCGAGGGCGGCGCCTGGACGCCCAACCAGTACGGCGGCCGGGAGAACCTGGACGCGGCCGCCTTCCTCCAGGAGATGAACGCCACCGTCTACCGGCGCTGCCCCGGCGTGCTCACCATCGCCGAGGAGTCGACCGCCTGGGAGGGCGTCACCCGGCCCACCGACAGCGGCGGCCTGGGCTTCGGCCTGAAGTGGAACATGGGTTGGATGCACGACTCGCTGGTCTACATGTCCAAGGAGCCGGTGCACCGCAAGTACCACCACAACGAGATCACCTTCTCGATGGTGTACGCCTACTCCGAGAACTACGTGCTGCCGATCTCGCACGACGAGGTGGTGCACGGCAAGCAGGCGCTGGTCTCCAAGATGCCCGGCGACTGGTGGCAGCAGCGCGCCAACCAGCGCGCCTACCTGGGCTTCATGTGGGCCCACCCGGGCAAGCAACTCCTCTTCATGGGGCAGGAGTTCGCCCAGGGGTCGGAGTGGGACCACGAACAGGGCCCGCAGTGGTGGGTGCTCGACGAGCAGTCCTGGCCGGCCGCCGGGGAGCACCTCGGGATGCGCCGGCTGGTCCGCGACCTCAACCGCCGCTACCTCGACGCCCCGGCGCTCTGGGAGCAGGACACCACGCCGGACGGCTTCCGCTGGCTGGACGGCGGCGCGGCCGAGGACAACCTGCTCTCCTTCGTCCGGTACGCCGCCGACGGCTCCCCGCTCGTCGCGGTCTGCAACTTCTCCCCCGTCGTGCGGCACGGCCACCGGGTCGGCCTGCCCGCCCTCGACGGCCGCGAGCAGCTCTGGGAGGAGGTGCTGAACACCGACGCCGAGACCTACGGCGGCGCCGGCGTCGGCAACTCCCACCCGGTGAAGACCGAGTCCGTCCCCTGGAACGACCAGCCCCGCAGCGCCGAACTCGTCCTGCCGCCCCTCGCCACCGTCTGGCTCCGTCCGGCCTGAGCACGCCCGGTCGGTGCCGGGCCGTCGTGCCCGGCACCGATCGGCCCCAGGCTCCCCGCCGGAGGCCGAGGGCTACCGCGGCTCCAACCCGTCGCGGGCCGACCCCGGCCCGTCCGGACGTGACCTTCGTCCCTTGCCCCGGCCGGGGCCCTCTGCTCGCGGACGTCCGTTCCCAGTGCGAAGGTATGGTCGATATGACCATCCTCTGAGACGACGGGACGGAGAGACCCACGTGGCGCGCAGCGTGTACGTGACCGGGATCGACCGAGGGGACGGCCGGCAGGCCGTCGAACTCGGGGTCATGGAACTGCTCACCCGCCAGGTGGACCGGGTCGGGGTGTTCCGGCCGCTGGTGCACGCGCACGCGCCCGGCGAGCGGGGCTCCGACCACGTCGTCGAGCTGCTGCGCACCCGCTACCGGGTCGACCTGCCCACCGCCGAGCTGTACGGGCTCACCTACGAGGAGGCGGCCGCCCTGCAGGCCGCCCAGGGCCAGGACGAGCTGGTCTCCACCCTCGTCGACCGGTTCCGGGCGCTGGAGCGGCGCTGCCAGGCGGTGCTGGTGCTGGGCACCGACTTCGCGGACACCAACATCCCCGACGAGCTGGCCTTCAACGCCCGCCTCGCCAACGAGTTCGGCGCCGCCGTGCTACCGGTGGTCGGCGGCCACTCCGAGGACCCGGCGGCGGTGATCGCCGAGGTCCGCAACGCCCACCGCGCCTACACCGACCTCGGCTGCGAGACCCTCGCGATGGTCGCCAACCGGGTCGCGCCCGGCGCCAAGCAGCGGATCCAGCGCACCCTCGGAGAGAAGCTGCCGATCCCCGCGTACGTCATCCCCGAGGAGCCGGCGCTGGCCGCGCCGACCGTCGCCCAGCTGGTCGAGGCCACCGGCGCCGAGGTCCTGACCGGGGACGCGGCCGGGCTGGCCCGGGACGTCCGCGGCTTCGTCTTCGGCGGCGCCATGCTGCCGACCTTCCTGGACGCGCTGACCGAGGGCGCCCTGGTGGTCACCCCCGGAGACCGCGCCGACCTGCTGATCGGCTCGCTGGCCGCGCACGCCGCCGGCGCCCCGCCGATCGCCGGCGTGCTGCTGACGCTCGGCCAGCACCCCGGCCCGAACGTGATGGCGCTGGCCGCCCGGCTGGCCCCCGGCACTCCGGTCGCCGTCGTCCCCGAGGGCAGCTGGATCACCGCCGCCGCCCTGACCCATCTGGAGGGCAAGCTCACCTCGGCCAGCCCGCGGAAGGCCGAGATCGCCCTGGGCCTCTTCGAACTCCACGTGGACACGGCCGAGTTGACCAACCGGATCGAGGTCGGCCGGTCCGAGCGGGTCACCCCGATGATGTTCGAGCACGCGCTGCTGGAGCGGGCCCGGGGCGCCCGCCGGCACGTGGTCCTCCCGGAGGGCGCCGAGGAACGGGTGCTGCGCGCCGCCGAGGTGCTGCTCCGCCGCAACATCTGCGACCTCACCCTCCTCGGCGACCCCGACACCGTCCGCCGCAAGGCCGCCGCCCTCGGCATCGACCTCCCGCAGGAGGACCCGGCGGCCGACCGCGCCCAGGTCCGGATCGTCGACCCGGCGACCAGCCCGCTGCGCCGCCAGTTCGCCGAGCTGTACGCCCGGCTGCGCGCCCACAAGGGCATGACCGTGGAGCTGGCGCTGGACGTCGTCACGGACGTCAGCTACTTCGGCACCCTGATGGTCCAGGAGGGCATCGCCGACGGCATGGTCTCCGGCGCGGTGCACTCCACCGCCGCCACCATCCGGCCCGCCTTCGAGGTGATCAAGACCGCGCCGGGCGCCGCGATCGTCTCCTCGGTCTTCTTCATGTGCCTCGCCGACAAGGTGCTGGTCTACGGCGACTGCGCGGTCAATCCCGACCCGGACGCCCAGCAGCTGGCCGACATCGCCATCCAGTCCGCCGCCACCGCCGCCCAGTTCGGCGTGGAGCCCCGGGTCGCGATGCTCTCCTACTCCACCGGCACCTCCGGCTCCGGCGCCGACGTCGACAAGGTCCGCAAGGCGACCGAGCTGGTCCGCGCGCTGCGCCCGGACATCCTGGTCGAGGGCCCGATCCAGTACGACGCGGCGGTGGACGCCCATGTCGCGGCCACCAAGCTGCCCGGCTCGCCGGTGGCAGGCCGGGCGACCGTGCTGATCTTCCCGGACCTCAACACCGGCAACAACACCTACAAGGCGGTCCAGCGCTCGGCCGGCGCGGTGGCGGTCGGCCCGGTCCTCCAGGGGCTGCGCAAGCCCGTCAACGACCTCTCGCGCGGCGCACTGGTCGAGGACATCGTCAACACCGTCGCGATCACCGCCATCCAGTCGCAGGAGCACGGCGGGCCGCAGGGCCCGGCCACCCCCTCGCAGGACCGCACCGAAGGAGTCCGGGCATGAGTGAAGGCACCCGCGTCCTGGTCCTGAACGCCGGCTCCTCGTCGGTCAAGTACCAGCTGATCGACATGCTGGACGGCGCCCGGCTGGCCTCCGGCCTGGTCGAGCGGATCGGCGAGGCGAACGGCCGGCTGGTGCACGCCCCGCGCTCCGGCGAGCGGCGCGAGGCGCTCCAGGTCTTCCCCGACCACTGCGCCGCCCTGAAGGCCGTCGCCGAGGAGCTGGCCGCCGACGGCACCGGGCTGGACTCCCCCGAGCTCGCCGCGATCGGCCACCGGGTGGTCCACGGCGGGCTGCGGTTCACCGAACCGACGGTGATCACCGAGGAGGTGCTGACCGAGATCCGCCGGCTGATCCCGGTCGCCCCGCTGCACAACCCGGCCAACATCACCGGCATCGAGGTGGCCCGGGCGCTGCGCCCGGACCTGCCGCAGGTCGCCGTCTTCGACACCGCCTTCCACGCCTCGATGCCCGAGTACGCGGCCCGGTACGCGGTGGACAAGGCCGTCGCGGACGAGCACCGGGTGCGCCGCTACGGCTTCCACGGCACCTCGCACCAGTACGTCTCCCGGGCCACCGCCCGGCTGCTCGGCAAGGACCCGGCCGAGGTGAACGTGATCGTCCTGCACCTGGGCAACGGCGCCTCCGCCTCGGCCGTCTCCGGGGGCCGCTGCGTGGACACCTCGATGGGGCTGACCCCCCTGGAGGGCCTGGTGATGGGCACTCGTTCGGGTGATATCGACGCGGGCGTGGTGTTCCACCTGCACCGGGTCGGCGGTCTCTCGATCGACGAGATCGACGACCTGCTGAACCGCCGCAGCGGCCTGCTGGGGCTGTGCGGCGACAACGACATGCGCGAGATCATGCGGCGGGCCGAGGGCGGGGACGCCGACGCCGAGCTGGCGTTCCGGGCCTACGTCCACCGGCTGCGCAAGTACATCGGCGGCTACTACGCGGTGCTCGGCCGGGTGGACGCGATCGCGTTCACGGCCGGGGTCGGCGAGAATGCGGCTCCGGTGCGGGCCGCGGCCACCGCCGGCCTGGAGGAGCTGGGCATCGCGGTGGACCCCGAGCTGAACTCGGTCCGCTCCGGCGAGGCCCGGATCATCTCGCCCGCGTACGGCCGGGTCGCGGTCGCCGTGGTCCCCACCGACGAGGAACTGGAGATCGCGCGTCAGGCCTTCGCCCTGGTGCACCGGCGGTCCGGGGGCTGAGCCGTCGTCGTCTCGCCCCTCGGGATCCTTCGTCGACGATTCCTCACGTTTCGTGCCGAATGCACCTATAACACGAACGGATAGACTGATCCATATGCGCCGAGCGAAAATTGTCTGCACCCTGGGTCCGGCGACGGACTCCTACGAACAGCTGAAGGCCATCGTCGAGGCGGGCATGAACGTCGCCCGACTGAACATGAGCCACGGCACCCACGCGGACCACGAGGAGCGGTACCACAAGGTCCGCCAGGTCTCGGAGGACACCGGCAAGGCCATCGGCGTCCTTGCCGACCTCCAGGGCCCCAAGATCCGTCTGGCCACCTTCGCCAACGGTCCGGTGACCGTCGACAACGGTGACGAGTTCATCATCACCACCGAGGACGTCCCCGGTGACCAGCACATCTGCGGGACCACCTACAAGGGCCTGCCGGGCGACGTGAAGCCCGGCGACCCGATCCTGATCAACGACGGCGTCATCGCCCTGGAGGTCGTCAGCGTCGACGGCCCGCAGGTGAAGACCGTGGTCGTCGAGGGCGGTGTGCTCTCGAACAACAAGGGCATCAACCTGCCCGGCACGGCCGTGAACGTGCCCGCGCTGTCCGAGAAGGACAAGGACGACCTGCGCTTCGCCCTGGAGCTGGGCGTCGACATGGTCGCCCTCTCCTTCGTCCGCAACGCGGACGACATCAAGGACGTCCACGAGGTCATGGACGCGGTCGGCATCCGGGTGCCGGTCATCGCCAAGATCGAGAAGCCGCAGGCCGTCGAGGCCATGGAGGAGATCGTCCTCGCCTTCGACGCCATCATGGTCGCCCGTGGCGACCTGGCCGTCGAGTACCCGCTGGAGCGGGTGCCGCTGGTCCAGAAGCGGCTCATCACGCTGGCCCGCCGCAACGCCAAGCCGGTGATCGTCGCGACCCAGATGATGGAGTCGATGATCCACGCCTCGCGGCCGACCCGCGCCGAGGTCTCCGACGTCGCCAACGCGATCCTGGACGGCACCGACGCGGTCATGCTCTCCGCCGAGTCCAGCGTCGGCAAGTACCCGGTCGAGACGGTCCGCACCATGAGCAGGATCGCCGAGAAGGCCGAGGAGGAGCTGCTCTCGCAGGGCCTCCAGCCGCTGAACCCGGGCCGCAAGCCGCGCACCCAGGGCGGTTCGATCGCCCGCGCCGCGTGCGAGCTGGGCGACTTCCTCAACGGCAAGGCGCTGGTCGCGTTCACCAAGTCCGGTGACACCGCGCGCCGGCTCTCCCGCTACCGCTCGCCGATCCCGGTGATCGCGTTCACCCCGGACAACGCCACCCGCAACCAGCTCTCGCTGAGCTGGGGCGTCGAGGCGCACGTCACCGAGCAGGTCGGCTCCACCGACGAGATGGTGGCCCAGGTCGACCGCGAGATGCTCAAGATCGGCCAGCTGGACGAGGGCGACACCGTCATCGTCACCGCCGGCTCGCCCCCCGGCGTCCCCGGCAACACCAACATGGTCCAGGTGCACCACCTGGGCACCCGGAGCGCGTAGCACCCGCCCGCGAACACGCCCGTGGGGCGGTCCCTCCTCGTCGGAGGGGCCGCCCCACGGGCGTTCTCGCCGCCGCTACTGGTTGCCGACGTACGGCTTGTCGTCGTTGTAGAGCTGCATGCCGGGGATCTTCAGCGTGCCGCCGAACTGGCCGGACTGGACCGCGGTGACACCGGTCATCTCCAGCCAGAGCGGCAGTTCGAGCTTGCCGATCAGGTCGTACAGCCACTGCGGCAGCGGCCCGTCCGGGGTCAACGTGAGCTCGCCCAGGTCGATCGGGATCGGCAGGCCGAGCACCTTGGACAGGTGGCCGGAGAGCTTCTCCACGTACATGGTGACCGGGCCCTTGCGCATCGTGGAGACCGAGCCGGGGGCGCCCTTGACGTGGAAGGTCTTGCCGTTGCCCTCAAGGGTCGACATGTCGAGGTTCTCGATGTCCACGCTGTCGACCACGAACTTCAGCACCCGCTTGGTGCCGGTCGGCGTCTGGACCTTGACCACGCCCATCAGGACGGCGTGGTTGAGGGTCAGCCGGCTGGTCTGCAGGGTCCAGTTCTGGTCCGGGACGAGGATCGCGTTGTCCGTCTTCTCCCCGGCGGCCAGGCCCTTCATCGGGACCAGGCAGTTCGGGTCCTTGCTCGGCGTGCCCGAGGCGGACGGCGTGGCCGGGCCCGACGGCGTGGCCGACCCGGTGGCCTTCGCACCCGCGGACGGCTTGCCGCTCGCCTTGGCACCCGGCGTGCTCGCCTTGGCGCCCGGCGTGGTGGCCGCCGGGCTCGGCGTCCCCGACCCGGCGGCCGGGGGCGTCGTGGCGGCGGACGGCGCGGGCGCGGCGGGCGCCTGGGTGGCGGCGGCCGGGGCCACCGCGCGGTTGCCCGCGGCGGGCGCGGTCACCGGGGCCTGGGTCGGCGCCGGAGCGGCCGTGGTGGCGGAGGCGGACGGGCTCGCCGACGCGCTCGGGTGGATCAGGTTGGTGATCCCACCGACGATGTCGTCGATCAGCCCGGCCTGGACGACGCCGCCGCCGGACCCGCCGGTGGTCGCGGACCGGACCGGGGCCGAGGCCGGCGAGGACGAGGGGGCCGGGGTGCCGGGCACCGTGGTGGGCGTGCTCGTCGGAGCACCGGTCGGCGCGCTGGTCGGCGCACCGGTCGGCGTGCCCGCCGGGGTGGTCGCCGGGCTCTCCGGGAGCGGTACCGACGGACCGGGCAGCGGCGGGGGCAGCTCGCTCTTGGGCACCGGGGTCTCCGCCACCACCGGCGGCGCGGTGTCCGGCGCGGTGGCGCAGGGCTTGCCCGCCGAGGTCTCGGCGATCGCGGCGTTCGGCGTGTAGGCGGCGGCCATCAGCAGCGCGGTCGGCACCGCGGCCATCGCCAGCGCGCGGCCTCTGAGCCGGACCCGGACGGGCGTGCGGGGCGCCGCGTGCCGCCCGGAGCGCTGCTCCGCCCGCGGCTCCTGGGACCCGCTCACCGTGCCTCCTTCTGGTCACCGGTGTGCTGCGACGGGACGCCGGCCCCGGCGGTACCGCCGTCGGCCGGGGCGGCCTGCGCGGGGACGGCCGGCAGCGGCGCGGTGGCGGGCTCCTCGGCGGCGAACTCCGCGGTGCCGGGCTCCTCGGACGCCGTCGACGGCAGGGTCTTGGCGCCGCCGGCGCCGGCGGCGACCGCCTCGGTCGTCGGCGCGGCCGGGTTCGGCGCCCAGGAGAGCATCAGCCCGCCGCCGATCAGACCGGGCAGCAGCGCCATGCCGAAACCGGAGAGGTTGGAGACCGGGATCGAGATCAGGGTCAGCAGCGTGGTGGCGATGCCGGCGAAGAACCGGACGGCCGGCTGGAACCAGGCGGTCAGGCCCAGCACGATCAGCAGGACCCCGATGATCAATGACCCGGCACCGGCCGTGGTCGCCATGGTGACGGTCATGCCGTTCAACGCCAGCTTGGCGTACGGGAAGTACATGATCGGGACGCCGGCGATCATGGCCAGCAAGCCGCCGTAGAACGGCCGGGACCGGCGGAAGTTACGGAACACCCGACGCACCCACTGGGCGGGGTTCTCGTGCTCGGCGGGCCGGAACTCGGCAAGGGCGCTGGACACGATGCAGCTCCTCGATGGTGTGAACGAGGCGAAAAACGGGAGGGGGAGGGCCCGGGACGGCGCACGCACCGCCCCCGACCCCCCGGGTACCGCGGTCGGCGGCGGGCCGGGGCCCGCCGCCGCTCAACGGCCTAGTAGCACTCGTGCCCGCCGTCGGTGTGCAGGTTGAGCTTCAGGCCCTGGAGCTTGAAGGTGCCGGCCGAGGTGGCCCAGGCGGTCTGCTGCACGTTGGACAGGTCGGCCTTGTCGGCGGCCTGGGCGAAGCCCGTGGCGCCGGAGGGCAGGCCGGTACCGAGCTTGGACTTCCAGCCCTGGGTGGCGGTGCCCTTCAGGGTGGACGCGTCCTGGCCGATGTTGATGTTGGTGAACTCGGCGTCCGCGTTCAGCTGCTCCAGGTCGATCAGCAGGTTCTTGGCAGTGACCTGCTTCGCCGGGTCGTCACTCTGGCCGGCCTCCAGGCGCAGGGTGATCTTCGGCAGCTTCCACGGCAGGCCGGGGATGACGTTGGGGTCGGTCACCACGGACTGGCAGAGGCTCTTGATGGTGGCCGAGTCGAACGCCGAGATGGCCACCGGGTGCGGCGTGCCGTTGGTCTCCGCGTCGATCGAGCCGAACTGCGCGAAGTTGGAGCCGTGCAGCTCGGCCGTGGTGACCTTGAAGCTCTGGCCGGAGACGCTGAACGAAGCCGCAAGCGCGTTGTTCGCCAGTGCGACGCCCACCGCGGCGGTGGCCGCGAGGCTGGGCACCATCACCAGGGCGAAGCGCTTCCAGCGGGTCTTGCCGTAGGTCTGGGACATGCGAGTCCTCCTTCTAGGACGTACATCTCCGGCTCCCCGGCGGTGCGTCGCGCACCGGTGGGGGCCTGGGATGGGAGAGAGCTACGTCCTCGGTAGCGGAGAGCGCCGTTGGCGTCGTCGGACGCGGGAGCGGCCGGCACACAGCGGCACTCCCGTCCCTTCACCGACCGCCCTTGCGGGGCGGCGGGCAGGACCGACGACATCGGCGATCACCCCCGAGCGACAACCAGCGACCGCGCGGGCCGCGCGGCCGGTTCGAAGGACAGGAACCGCCGTGGGACCGCGGATACCCCCCTGCCCTCCCACCGCCGGCCTCGGCCGGCGGCTCACCCGGTGGGGATCCCTGGCTCCGCCCACCGACCGGCTGTCGGGGGGCTGAACGCTGGGACCGGGCGTCGCCGATGCTGCTTGAATCCCGGGCGAAGCACAAGGGGTTCATTACTGACGGGTAATCCAACATCGGACGGCGGCGATCATGGAAATGGCCGCCCGCACACCCAGAGTGATGAATTGAAGGAACGGTGAGGACGAAATCCGCCGGAAACACCAGCGAAACACCCGTGGGCGGTCACCTGAAGTGACCGCCCACGGGTGTTGTCAAGATTTGGTAAACCTCTGGACCGATGACCGGATTGTCGCCAAATCGTCAGCGACACCGCAGGTCATCCGCCGTGCCAGAACCGGCCGTTGGACGGTCCTCAGAACAGCACGCGGGCCAGCGCGCCGCGCGCCGCCGTCACTCTCGGGTCGTCGGTGCCGATCACCTCGAACAGCTCCAGCAGCCGGAGCCGGACGGTGTCCCGGTCCTCGCCGAAGGTCCGCCCGACGGTGGCCACCAGGCGCCCGAAGGCGTCCTCGACGTGACCGCCCACCAGGTCCAGGTCGGCCGCGTCCAGCTGGGCCGCGACGTCCTTCGGGTCGGCCGCGGCCGCCGCGCGGACGCCCGCCAGGTCCAGGCCCTCCACCCGGCGCAGCAGCTCCGCCTGTGCCAGGCCGAGCCGGGCCTCGGTGTTGCCCGGCTCGTCGGCCAGCACGTTCCGGTACGCCTGGACGGCGCCGCCGAGGTCCCCCCGGTCCAGCGCCTCGTGCGCGGCCGCCAGGGCCGGGTCCTCCGGCAGGTACGTCTCGGCCTCGCCCGACGCCTCGGCCGGTGCCCCGGCCCCGCCGACCACGCCGAAGCGCTGCTCGGCCACCAGGATCAGCTGGTCCAGCACCTTGCGGACGTTGGCCTCGCTCTCGGCGCCCTGGAACAGCGGCACCAGCTGGCCGGCCACCACGGCCATCACGGCCGGGACGCCCTGGATGCCGAACTGCTGGGTGAGCAGCTGGTTGGCCTCGACGTCGATCTTGGCGAGCACGATCCGGCCGGCGTACTCCTCGGCCAGCCGCTCCAGCATCGGGCTGAGCTGCTTGCACGGACCGCACCACTCGGCCCAGAAGTCGATGACCACCGGCACTTCGGTGGAGCGCTGGACGACCTCGGTCTCGAAGGTGTCCTCGGTGACATCGATGACGAGCGGGTACGCGGGCTGGGCCGGGGCGACCCCGGCCGCCTCGGCGGCCGCCGCCTGGCGGGCCCGCTCGGCCCTGGCCTGCTCGGCCTTCTGGGCGGCCTCGCCGGCTGCCTTCACTGCGGCGAGGTCGACCGCACCGCGCAGGGCGGAGCTGTTGAGACGCGAATTCCGTGGCTGCATGGCACTATCCTCCCCCGTCCGCGCCGCTGACGGGCACCAACCTCCGGAAAGTCGCACCGCGCGGGCTGCGCGGCGGCGATTCCCCAGGTGGACGGCCCGTCCCCCGGTAACCTGAACCGTTCGGCGCGGATCCCCATCCGCGCCCTCGCCGTCCCCGTCCCACGGGGTCACGGCGCCTGGTCGTCACTGCTTTCGCTACGAGTCGTAGCGTAACTGGACCGAGGCCCCCCGCCGCAACCCCATCCCGGCGTCCCGGGACGTGAGCTGCCCCACTTTCCCGCCCGCATCCGCTGACCCCGACGGGGAACAGTCGCTACCGTTACCTGCCCCACCCATGTTACTTACCAGTACATCGCAAGGAGGCCCGGTGCCGGCCCCCCAGCCCCCCGCGACCCCGGCGTGCCCGGCGGGCCGTGAAGACCCCCCACAGGCCCCGGACGGCGCCGAGAGCACCACCGCCCGGGCCAAGGGCCGCCCGCGCAGCGCGGCCGCCGACACCGCCATCCTCGACGCCACCCGCGAGGCACTGGCCGAACTCGGCTGGGGCGGGCTGACCATGGGCCACGTGGCCACCCGCGCCAAGGTCGCCAAGACCACCCTGTACCGCCGCTGGCCCTCCAAGAACGAGCTGGTGGTGGACGCCGTCGCGAGCCTCTTCGACGAGCTGGTGATGCACGACCTCGGCAGCCTCCGGGCCGACATCGAGGCCGTGGTGGCCCAGTTCGCCGGTCTGCTGGTCCGCCCGGAGACGCAGGCCGCGCTGCTCGCGCTGTTCGCCGAGGGCACCCGGGACCGGCAGCTGCGGCGGCGGATCCGGGAGGCGATCGTGGACCCGCAGAAGCGCCTGGTCCGCCAGGGCCGGGCCGCCGCCCAGGCGCGCGGCGAACTCGCCCCGGACGGCGACCCGGCGGCGGCCGCCGAGGAGATCGACATCATCTTCGACATCATCGCCGGGACGGTCGAGCACCGGGTGCTGGTCAGCGGCGAGCCGATCACCGCCGAGTGGATCCGCCGCTTCACCGAGCTGCTGCTCGGACCGTTCCCGCGGCTCCTCACCGGCTGAGCGGACGCCGAGAACCGCCCCGCGCAGTCGCGCGGGGCGGTTCTCGGCGTCCAGGGGGCTGCCCCGTTCGTCAGAAGGAGGCCGTCTCCCGGTAGATGCCCCACTCGTCGCGCAGCGCGTTGCAGATCTCGCCCAGGGTCGCCTCGGCCCGGACGGCGTCCAGCATCGGCGGGATCATCGACGCGCCCGAGCGGGCCGCCGCCAGCATCGCGTCCAGCCCGGCCCGCACCGCCGCCTCGTCCCGGCCGGCCTTGCGCGCGGCCAGCACGCGCACCTGCTCGCGCTCGACCTCGTGGCTGACCCGGAGGATCTCCAGCTCGGGGGTGACGCTGCGCGGGTGGCAGTTGACGCCGACGACCCGCTTCTCGCCCTTCTCGACGCCCTGCTGGTACTGGAAGGCCGCCTCGGCGATCTCGCCGGTGAAGAAGCCGTCCTCGATCCCGCGCAGGATGCCGGAGGTGATCGGGCCGATCTCGTGGTCCTCGCGGCCCTTGTCCAGGATCCGCTGGAAGATCGCCTCGGCCTGCTCCTCGATCCGGTCGGTGAGCGCCTCGACGTACCAGGAACCGCCCAGCGGGTCGGCCACGTTGGTGATGCCGGTCTCCTCCATCAGCACCTGCTGGGTGCGCAGGGCGATCTCGGCGGCCTGCTCCGAGGGCAGCGCCAGGGTCTCGTCCAGCGCGTTGGTGTGCAGCGAGTTGGTGCCGCCGAGCACCGCCGAGAGGGCCTCGACCGCGGTGCGGACCACGTTGTTGTACGGCTGCTGGGCGGTCAGCGAGACCCCGGCGGTCTGGGTGTGGAAGCGCAGCCACTGCGCCTTGTCCGTCCGGGCGCCGAAGCGGTCGCGCATCCAGCGGGCCCAGATCCGGCGCGCGGCGCGGAACTTGGCGATCTCCTCGAAGAAGTCGAGGTGCGCGTCGAAGAAGAAGGAGAGGCCGGGCGCGAAGACGTCCACGTCCAGACCCCGGGAGAGGCCGAGTTCGACGTAGGCGAAGCCGTCCGCCAGCGTGTACGCCAGCTCCTGCGCGGCCGTCGAGCCGGCCTCGCGGATGTGGTAGCCGGAGACCGAGAGCGGCTTGTACGCCGGAATGCCCTCGGCGCAGTAGGCCATCAGGTCGCCGATCAGGCGCAGGTGCGGCTCGGGCGCGAAGAGCCACTCCTTCTGCGCGATGTACTCCTTGAAGATGTCCGTCTGCAGGGTGCCGTTGAGCACCGCCGGGTCGACGCCCTGGCGCTCGGCGGCGACCAGGTACATGCAGAAGACCGGGACGGCCGGGCCGCTGATGGTCATCGAGGTGGTGACGTCGCCGAGCGGGATCCCCTTGAAGAGGACCTCCATGTCGGCGGCCGAGTCGATCGCCACGCCGCAGTGGCCGACCTCGCCGAGCGACTTGGGGTCGTCGGAGTCGTACCCCATCAGGGTGGGCATGTCGAAGGCGACCGAGAGGCCGCCGCCGCCCGAGTCCAGGATCATCCGGTAGCGCTCGTTGGTCTGCTCGGCGTTGCCGAAGCCGGCGAACTGGCGGATGGTCCACGTCCGCCCCCGGTAGCCGGTGGCGTGCAGCCCCCGGGTGTACGGGTACTCGCCGGGCCAGCCGATCCGCTCGAAGCCCTCGACCGGCTGGCCCGCGGGCGGGCCGTAGACCGGCTCGACCTCGTCACCGGAGAGGGTGGTGAAGTCCGCGTCCCGCTTGCGGGAGCTGTCGTACCGCTGCTGCCAGCGCTGCCGTCCGCGCTCGATCTCCTCGGCGTCCATGACCCCGAACTCCGCTCCGTACGGCCGCCACGGCACGTGGACGGCACAACTGTTAGGACGTCCTATCAATTTACTCGGACGTCCTAGTAATTGTCGATGGAGCCGGGGCCCGGCCGGGGGCGAACGCGCCGGAAAACGCCGAAAAGGGCCGGTTCGGGCACGAGAAGGGCCGGTTCGCGGCTCCGGAAAACGAAGGGCGCCCCTCCCCGGCGCGGGGAGGGGCGCCCTCGAAGGCGCGGTGGACGGCGCGTGGCTCAGACGCCGGCGGCCTGCCGGGCGGCGTCGGCGGGGAGCCGCTCGCCGGCCTCGCGGACCACCCGGCGCTCGGCGACGAAGGAGGCGAACGGGATGCAGCCGGCGGCCAGCGTGAGGAGCATCCGGCCCAGCGGCCACTTGAGCTTCTGGCCGAGCAGGAAGGTCACCACGAAGTACCCGACGTAGAGGTAGCCGTGCAGCATCGCGACGTAGGTGGTCAGGTCCTCGGCCGTGTCGAAGCCGTACTTCGCGACCATGAAACCGCAGAACACGAGCAGGGCCACACCGGTCGCAATGGCCAGGGCCCGGTACCAGCCCAGCAGGGGGTTCGCCTTCATACTCTTCATCGCCTCGCTCGCCGGAATGGGCCGGTACGCCCGGATCCGCGCACCGCTCCCCACGAGGGTAGCCGCCGCTTACGGGTGGGCCGTGCAGCGCCCTACTCCGCGGGCTCCGCGCCCGGCTCGGTGAAGTCCCCGGCGGCCACCCGCAGCGGCCTCAGCAGGTCGAACACCTGACGGCACTGGTCGGGGCCGTACTCCTCCAGGCCGAACTCCATCGCCATCAACTCCCGGGTGGCCTCCTCCACGACCTCACGGCCGCGGGCGGTGATCGCCGCGAGCACCCCGCGGCCGTCCAGCGGGTTCGGCCGGCGGCCGACCAGGCCGGCCCGCTCCAGGCGGTCGACGGTGTTGGTCACGCTGGTCGGGTGGACCATCAGCCGCTCGCCGATCTTGGACAGCGAGAGCTCCCCGGTCCGGCTGAAGGTGAGCAGCACCAGCGCCTCGTACCGGGCGAACGTCAGCCCGTACGGCTTGAGCACGGCGTCCACCCGCGCGAGCAGGATCTGGTGGGCGCGCATGATCGAGGTGATCGCCGCCATCGAGGGGACTCCGCCCCAGCGGCGGGTCCAGAGCTCGTCGGCGCGGGCGATCGGGTCGAAGTCGAGTGCGAGGGGCTTGGCCACGCCCCTTACCGTACCGGCGGGTGGCCAGGGTGTTACCAGGCGTCCTGATGGTGGACAAGCGCGACACGTGGCGGGATCACGCCAGTGGGACGCACAGGTCCGTACCAGCACATTGCGGGGGTGTGAACCACCGCCAATCGCCCGCCGCCGGCCGCCCGTTGGCCGCCGATCCGGCGTTCGGCCCGTAGTCAGGCCTCGGTTCGGGCGGTAACCCGCTGCAAGGCGGGGTGGTTCGACCGGATTTGTCGCCCCGTTTACCTTCCGCCGGGCTGGCGAGACCTGGCCAATCGATGAACAAGACCTGTCATTTCACTTGTTGGATTGTCATGCTTTCGCCCAGCCCCGTTCGGCAGCCACCGCCCCACTCACCGGTGGCACCGCCGCTCGACCGCACGGAGCAGGAGCACGTCAGCGCCCGTCCCGCCCCTCAGGTGCCAACCCCGGCACCCCGGGACGCGGCGCAACCGCACATCCGCGGTTTCCCTGGAAGGACCTGTACGTGAAGCGAAAGCTCGCAGCCGGCGCCGTACTCTCCGCCACCGCCCTCCTCACCGGCGTCATCCAGGTGGGCACCACCGCCGCCCAGGCCGCCCCGACCCCCGCCGCGCAGGCGCAGGCCGCGCAGCAGCGCGAGGCGGCGATCGCCCTGGCGAGCGGTCAGACCGGCCCGCTGGCGCAGGCCCTGGCCCTGGGCGGCCAGGAGCAACTGGTCGCCAAGGACGCCGTGGTGGACGCCGACGGCACCCGCCACCTCCGCTTCGAGCGCACCTTCGCCGGCCTGCCCGTCCTCGGCGGCGACCTGGTGGTGCACGAGGCCGCGAACGGCTCGGTCGAGGCCGTGGACAAGGCCGTCGCCGCGACCATCGACCTGCCGAGCCTCACCCCGCAGATCCCGGCCGACAAGGCCGCCGCGCAGGCCTCCGGCGCGGTCCAGTCGACCGTCGGCATCGCCGCCGACAAGGACGAGTCGCCGCTGCGGGAGGTGCGCCAGGCCGGCACCGCCAAGCTCGTGGTCTGGGCCGCCGACGGCAAGCCGCGACTGGCGTACCAGACGGTCGTCCAGGGCCTGCGCGCCGACTCCACGCCGAGCAGCCAGCTGCTGGTCACCGACGCGGCCACCGGCGAGGTGCTCTCCACCCACGAGCAGGTGCAGACCGCGACCGGCACCGGCAAGGGCGTCTTCGTCGGCAGCGTCCCGCTGACCACCACCCAGAGCGGCTCGACCTACCAGCTCAAGGACGCCTCCCGCGGCAACCAGTCCACCAGCGACCTCAAGGGCCGCACCTCCGGCTCGGGCACGCTGTACACCGACGCGGACAACGCCTGGGGCACCGGCCTCGCCTCCAACACCCAGTCGGCGGCGGTGGACGCGCAGTTCGGCGCGGCGGCCACCTGGGACTTCTACAAGAACGCGTTCGGCCGCAACGGCATCAAGAACAACGGCGTCGGCGCCACCAGCCGGGTCCACTACGGCAAGAACTACGTCAACGCGTTCTGGGACGACTCCTGCTTCTGCATGACGTACGGCGACGGTGACGCCAACACCCACCCGCTGACCGAGATCGACGTGGCCGGCCACGAGATGACGCACGGCGTCACCTCCGCCACCGCGGGGCTCAACTACTCGGGCGAGTCCGGCGGCCTCAACGAGGCCACCTCGGACATCTTCGGCACCATGGTCGAGTTCTCCGCCAACCTCGCGACCGACAAGCCGGACTACCTGATCGGCGAGGAGATCGACATCAACGGCGACGGGACGCCGCTGCGCTACATGGACAAGCCCTCCAAGGACGGCGGCTCGGCCGACTCCTGGTCCTCCGGCGTGGGCAACCTGGACGTCCACTACTCCTCCGGGGTGGCCAACCACTTCTTCTACCTGCTGGCCGAGGGCAGCGGCGCCAAGACCATCAACGGCGTCAGCTACAACAGCCCGACCTCCAACGGCTCCACCGTCACCGGCATCGGCCGGGACAAGGCCGCCGCGATCTGGTACCGCGCGCTGACCGTCTACTTCACCTCCACCACCAACTACAAGGCCGCCCGCACGGCGACCCTGAAGGCGGCCGGTGACCTCTACGGCACCACCAGCACCCAGTACGCGGCGGTGGCCGCGGCCTGGAGCGGCGTCAACGTCAGCTGACGTCCGCTCGACAGCGCCCGGGGCCTCACTGGGAGGGGAGGCCCCGGGCGTTCGCGCGTCCGCGCCGGGCCGGGGAGGGCCGGAGCGGCGCCGTAGCAAGGGCCGCGGCGGGCGACAAGGGCGGCCGCTGGCGGGATCCCGCCAGCGGGACGAAACGCCCCGAACCGGTCACCCGGCACACCGGAACCACCCGTACCCGACGGCTGGCGAGACCTGGCCAATCGCCGGCGGCGCCCTGTCCTTTCACGACCTGCGCTTGTCATGCTTCTGACCAAAGCCCCGTTCGACGGCTGTCGCCCCACCCACCGACCGGCCGTCGGAACCGCACGGGAGCAGCACGTCAGCGCCCTACCGCCCCACGGCGCCAACCCCGGCGCCCCGGTACGCGGCGTGACCGCGCACACGCGGTTTCGTGGAAGGAACCCCGTACGTGAAGCGAAAGCTGACAGCCGGAGCCGTACTCTCCGCCACCGCCCTGCTCGCCGGCGCCATCCAGGTCGCCGCCGCCCCCGCCCAGGCCGCCGCGCCCTCGGTGGTGCAGCAGCACGACGCGCTGATCTCGCTGGCCGGCAGCGAGGCCGCGCCGGTGGCGCAGGCGCTCGCGCTCGGCAGCCAGGAGCGGCTGGTCGCCAAGGACGCCGTGGTGGACGCCAACGGCACCCGTCACCTGCGCTACGAGCGGACCCTGGGCGGCCTGCCGGTCCTCGGCGGCGACCTGGTGGTGCACCAGAAGGCCAACGGCGCGATCACCTCGGTGGACCGGGCGTTCGGCGGGCAGCTCTCGCTGCCGAGCCTCACCCCGGCGCTCTCCGCCGACAAGGCCGGCGCCCAGGCGCTCGGCGCCGTCCGGGCCACCGTCGGCATCGCCGCGGACAAGGACGAGTCGGCGATCAGCCGGGTCGACGGCGCGGGCACGGCCACCCTGGTGGTCTGGGCCGCCGACGGCAACCCGCGACTGGCGTACCAGACCGTCGTCAAGGGCGAGCGGGCCGACGGCACGCCGAGCAGCCAGCGGCTGGTCACCGACGCGGCCACCGGCGAGGTGCTCTCCACGCACGAGGAGTTCCAGACCGCGAACGGCAGCGGCAAGGGCGTCTTCGTCGGCAGCGTCCCGCTGACCACCACCCAGAGCGGCTCGACCTACCAGCTCAAGGACGCCTCCCGCGGCAACCAGTGGACGGGCAACGCCGCCAGCGGGAACGCGCTGTACACCGACGCGGACAACGTCTGGGGCAACGGGCTCGCCTCCAACACCCAGTCGGCGGCGGTGGACGCCCAGTACGGCGCCGGCGCGACCTGGGACTACTACAAGAACACCTTCGGCCGCAGCGGCATCAAGAACAACGGCGTCGGCGCGAGCAGCCGGGTGCACTACGGCTCCAACTACGTCAACGCGTTCTGGAACGACTCCTGCTTCTGCATGACGTACGGCGACGGCTCGGGCAACACCCACCCGCTGACCGCCATCGACGTGGCCGGCCACGAGATGACCCACGGCGTCACCTCCGCCACCGCCGGGCTGGTCTACTCCGGCGAGTCCGGCGGCCTCAACGAGGCCACCTCGGACATCTTCGGCACCATGGTCGAGTGGTACGCCAACCTGCCCTCGGACGTGCCGGACTACCTGATCGGCGAGCGGCTCAACCTGAACGGCAACGGCACCCCGCTGCGCTACATGGACAAGCCCTCGAAGGACGGCGCGTCCAAGGACTCCTGGTACTCCGGGGTCGGCAACGTGGACGTCCACTACTCCTCCGGCGTGGCCAACCACTTCTTCTACCTGCTGGCCGAGGGCAGCGGCGCCAAGACCATCAACGGCGTCAGCTACAACAGCCCCACCTCCAACGGCTCCACCGTCACCGGCATCGGCCGGGACAAGGCCGCCGCGATCTGGTACCGCGCGCTGACCGTCTACTTCACCTCCACCACCAACTACAAGGCCGCCCGCACGGCGACCCTGAAGGCGGCCGGTGACCTCTACGGCACCACCAGCACCCAGTACGCGGCGGTGGCCGCGGCCTGGAGCGCGGTGAACGTCAACTAGTCACCACCGGAACCACACCTGGAAACGGCGACAGGCTGCCGGGGCCCACTGGGAGAGGAGGCCCCGGCAGCCTGTCGGCCTGCCCGCGGTCGTTCGGGCGGCGATCAGGCGGTGGCGGGCTCGCGGGCGGGTGCGAGCTCGCCGCGCTCCTCCTTGGCGAGGGTCCGCTCGGCGAAGAAGCCGCCGGTGGGCAGCACCGAGAGGACGAACAGCAGGATGCCGCGCTTGGCGTCCCACTTCTGCGCCTGCCAGGCCATGATCCAGAACACCACGTACAGGACGAACAGGATCCCGTGGATCATGCCCATCACCGGCACCGCGTCGAAGCTGGTGGTGCGCTTGAGCACCGAGCAGACCAGCAGCAGGAGGAACGAGAGGCCCTCGGGGCCGGAGACCAGACGCAGGCGGTGGACGGCACTGCTGTTCACGATGGGCACCTCAGTCAGGAGTCGAAGATCGCTTGTGAACCGGCTCACAAGCATCCCCGCCATTATCACCGAGCACATGTCCGACCCCGCTCCCGGGGTGCGGCGCCGACGGGCCCGGGGTCCGGCGGCGGACACGCAGGGGATACGGAGCCGGTACAGCCGGTGTCCGACGGGCCGGTTTTGTCGCAGACAGGTACCAGAACGACCCCGCCCCCTCCCCCCGAGCTGCCGGATCCCGCTACATTGCGGCGGTGGCACAGTTTCGACTCCAAGGGTCCAAGACGCTCGCCGTCGACATGACGGGCGATGGCGTGAAAGCCAGAAACGGCTCGATGGTCGCGTACACCGGCCAGATGAACTTCAAGAAGCTCAGCGGCGGCGGTGACGGGCTGCGCGGCGTCGTGACCCGACGGCTGACCGGTGAGCAGATGACGGTCATGGAGGTGAAGGGGCAGGGCACCTGCTACTTCGCCGACCGAGCCACCGAAATCAACCTGGTCCGGCTGAACGGCGAGACGCTCTACGTCGAGTCGGACAACCTCCTCTGCACCGAGGGCACGCTGAAGACCGGCACCAGCTTCACCGGGCTCAACGGCATCTCCTCCGGGAACGGCCTGTTCACCACCAAGGTGGAGGGCCACGGCTGGGCCGCGCTCACCTCCAAGGGGCCGGCGATCATCCTGCGGGTCTCCCAGGGCATGCCGCTGCGGGTGGACCCGGGGGCGTACGTCGCGCACACCGGCAACCTCAGCCGCAGCCTCAAGTCGGGCGCCGGCTGGTCGACCTTCATCGGCGAGGGCGGCGGCGAGGCGGTCCAGGTGGAGTTCTCCGGCGAGGGCCTGGTCTACGTTCAGCCGTCCGAGAAGATCACCATCGGGGGCGACGTCTGATGCCGTTCACCAGGATCAACAACAAGATGATCGAGGCCCGGGTCGTCCCCGGGCAGCGGATGTTCAGCCAGCGCGGCGCGATGCTCGCGTACACCGGCGAGGTCCGGTTCACGCCGAACCTCACCGGCGGCCAGGGCGGCGTCATGTCGATGATCGGCCGCCGGGTGGCCAACGAGGACACCCCGCTGATGACCGTCGAGGGCCAGGGCACCGTGATGTTCGGCCACGGCGGCCACCACGTGCACGTGATCGACCTGGCCGGCGACACCCTGTACGTCGAGGCGGACCGGCTGCTGGCCTTCGAGGGCTCGCTGCAGCAGTCCACGATGTTCATGGGGTCGCAGGGCGGCGTGATGGGCATGGTCCGCGGCCAGGTGACCGGGCAGGGCCTGTTCACCACCAAGCTGGACGGCCACGGCGCGGTGGCGGTGATGGCGCACGGCGGCGTCTTCGAACTGCCGATCACCCCGCACCAGCCGGTCCACGTCGACCCCCAGGCCTACGTCGCGCACCGCGGCCAGGTCCAGAACAAGCTGTCCACCGCGCTGGGGTGGCGCGACATGATCGGACGCGGCTCCGGCGAGGCCTTCCAGCTGGAGCTGTCCGGGAACGGCACGGTGTTCGTGCAGGCGAGCGAGGAGAAGCTCTGATGTCCTACCCGCCGCAGCCCCCCTACGGGCAGCCGCACGACCCGTACGGCCAGCCGCAGCCGTACGGCCAGCCGTCGCCGTACAACCAGCCCACCCAGCCCGGCTACCCGGCCGCCCCGCCGCCGCCCGGCTACGGCCCGCCGCCCGGGCAGGGCTACCCGCAGCAGGGCTACCCGCCGCCTCCGCAGCAGGGTTACCCGCAGCAGCAGCCGCAGCAGTACGCCCAGGAGCAGTACGGGGGCGCCCAGGCCCCGCTGCCGAAGGCACCGGACGGCTCCGGCCCGGTGGTGCACGACGTGCACAGCCTGCCGGCGAACGACAACGTCAACCCGTACGCCTTCTCGGTCGACCTGAACGGGTCGTACTTCCTGCAGAAGGGCAAGATGATCGCCTACTACGGCGACATCTCCTTCAAGGGCGTCGGCGCCGGGGCGATCGACCGGATGCTCGGTCAGCACTTCAACTCGCCGATGCACGCGGCGGACTGGGTGGTCGCCGAGGGCCGGGGCAAGCTGCTGCTGGCCGACCGCGCCTTCGACCTCAACTCCTACGACCTGGAGGAGGGGAACCTGACCGTCCGCTCGGGCAACCTCCTGGCGTACGAGCCCACGCTGCGGCTCAAGCAGTCGATCATCCCCGGGTTCCTCACGCTGATCGGCAGCGGCAAGTTCGTGGCCGCGTCCAACGGGCCGGTGCACTTCGTCGAGCCGCCGATCCGGGTGGACCCGCAGGCGCTGGTCGGCTGGGCGGACTGCCCGGCGCCGTGCCACCACTACGACCACGACTACATGCACGGGGTGATCGGCGGGATCCGCCGGCTGACCGGCCTGGGCGGGGCGTCCGGCGAGGAGCACCAGTTCGAGTTCATCGGCGCCGGCCAGGTGCTGCTGCAGTCGACCGAGGTGCTGATGGCCGACCGCAACGTCGGCCAGGTGCACGCCGAGGCGGGCGTGCCGATGGGCGGGGTGCCGTCGCAGCCCGCGGCCGCGGGCCACGGCGGGGGCAACCTCAACGTGCCCGGGCTCGGTAACCTGGGCGACCTCGGGCGGCGTTTCGGCCTGTAAAGTCGTACAAGATTGAACTAAATGCGGTATGCTCGCACCATGGATACGCGCACGATCGACGCCGCCGACGTCCCCCCCTCGCAGCCGGAGGAGGGGACTCCGTGGCTCAGCGCCCGGGAGCAGCGGCTGTGGCGCGCCCACCTGGAGGTCTCCAAGCTGCTGGACTACCAGCTCAGCCGCGAACTCCAGCCGCACAACCTCGCGATCAACGACTACGAGATCCTGGTCGTGCTCTCCGAGGCACCCGAGCGGCGGATGCGGATGACCGACCTGGCCACCGCGACCCTGCAGTCCAAGAGCCGGCTCTCGCACCAGATCACGCGGATGGAGACGGCCGGGCTGGTCCTGCGGCAGGAGTGTCCGGGCGACCGGCGCGGCCTCTACGCCCACCTCACCGAGCAGGGCTGGGAGACCATGCAGAAGGTCGCCCCGGACCACGTGCGCAGCGTCCGGACGCACTTCATCGACCGCTTCAGCCCCGAGCAGCTGGACGCGATGTACCAGGCCCTGGCCCCCGTCGCCGAACACCTGCGGGACCTCCGCGGCCGGGCGTAACTTCGCCCGCTCGCTGTACTTTCGCCCACTCGCCTCCGGGGTGCTTGACCCGGCGCCGACGGTCGGCGCTCCAACACCCCTCGTTCCTCGGGGCGTCCTCGCTTCTCCCTTTCGGCACCGGCGCGCCCCTTCGGCTCGGGGCGGGTCGGGTGGGTGGCGCGGCTACGGAAGGCCGGCACCGGCGCGCCCCTTCGGCTCGGGGCGGGTCGGGTGGGTGGCAGGGCGGGATCGGAGTGGGCCGGTTGTGCCGGGGCCCGGTCGGCCGTCGGTGCGACGGGTGACCGGGCCCCTCGTCGTGTTCAGCCCTGGGTGAGTCCGGCGACCAGTTCGTCGGCGGCGCCGTACGGGTCCAGCTCCCCGGCCACCACCCGCTCGGCCAGGGTGGCCAGGTGGCGGTCCCCGTGCAGGTCGCCGATCCGGGAGCGCAGCGCGGCCAGCGCGATCGCCTCGATCTCGTCGCCGGCCCGGCGGCGGCGGCGCACGGCCAGCTCGCCGTGCTCCTCCAGCCAGGCGCGGTGCTTCTCCAGCGCCTCGACCACCTCGTCGACGCCCTCGCCGCGGGCCGCCACGGTCTTCACGATCGGGGGCCGCCAGTCCCCCGCCTCGCGGCTCTCGCCGAGGCCGAGCATGTGGTTGAGCTCCCGGGCGGTCGCGTCGGCGCCGTCCCGGTCCGCCTTGTTCACCACGAAGACGTCGCCGATCTCCAGGATCCCGGCCTTGGCGGCCTGGATCCCGTCGCCCATCCCGGGGGCGAGCAGCACCACGGTGGTGTCCGCCTGGGCGGCGATCTCCACCTCGGACTGGCCGACGCCGACGGTCTCCACCAGGATCACGTCGCAGCCGGCCCCGTCCAGCACCCGCAGCGCCTGCGGGGCCGACCAGGAGAGGCCGCCGAGGTGGCCGCGGGTGGCCATCGAGCGGATGAACACCTCGGGGTCGGTGGCGTGGTCCTGCATCCGGACCCGGTCGCCGAGCAGCGCGCCGCCGGAGAACGGCGAGGACGGGTCCACCGCCAGCACCCCGACCCGCTTGCCGAGCCGCCGGTAGGCGGTGACCAGGGCGGAGGTCGAGGTGGACTTGCCCACGCCGGGCGAGCCGGTCAGCCCGACGGTGTAGGCCCGGCCGGTGTAGGGGGCCAGCGCCGCCATCGCCTCGCGCAGCTGCGGGGCGGCGTTCTCGACCAGCGAGATCAGCCGGGCCACCGCACGCGGCCGGCCCGCGCGGGCCTGCTCGACCAGGGTCGCGACATCGATCATCAGGAGCTCCTAGCGCCGAAGGGCCGCGGACCGCTGGTGGCGGTCCGCAGCCCCTGAGGTAAGTCGGATGATCAGGCCTTCGCGGCCTGCTCCTTCGGAACGCGGACGATCAGCGCGTCGCCCTGGCCGCCGCCGCCGCAGAGCGCGGCCGCGCCGATGCCGCCGCCGCGCCGCTGGAGCTCCAGCGCCAGGTGCAGCACCACGCGGGCACCGGACATGCCGATCGGGTGGCCGAGCGCGATCGCGCCGCCGTTGACGTTGACGATGTCGGAGGAGACGCCCAGGTCCTTGGTCGACTGGTGGGCGACGGCCGCGAACGCCTCGTTGATCTCGATCAGGTCGAGGTCACCGACCTCCAGGCCCTCCTTGGCCAGCGCGTGCTTGATCGCGTTGGACGGCTGCGACTGCAGCGAGTTGTCCGGGCCCGCGACGTTGCCGTGCGCGCCGATCTCGGCGATCCAGCTCAGGCCCAGCTCCTCGGCCTTGGCCTTGCTCATCACGACCACCGCGGCGGCGCCGTCGGAGATCTGCGAGGAGGTGCCGGCGGTGATCGTGCCGTCCTTGGTGAAGGCCGGGCGCAGCTTGGCCAGGCCCTCGACGGTGGTGTCCGCCCGGATGCCCTCGTCCTGGCTGAAGACCAGCGGCTCGCCCCTGCGCTGCGGGATCTCCACCGGGGCGATCTCGGCCTCGAAGACGCCGTTCTGCTGGGCCTTGGCGGCCCGCTGGTGGGACGCGGCGGCGATCTCGTCCTGGACGTCGCGCGGGATGCCCAGGCGGGTGTTGTGCTTCTCGGTGGACTCGCCCATCGGGATGTTCTCGTAGGCGTCCGTGAGGCCGTCGTGCGCCATCGCGTCCAGCAGCTCGATCGCGCCGTACTTGTAGCCCTCGCGGGACTTCGGCAGCAGGTGCGGGGCGTTGGTCATGGACTCCTGGCCGCCGGCCACCACGATGTCGAACTCGCCGGCCCGGATCAGCTGGTCGGCCAGCGCGATGGCGTCCAGGCCGGAGAGGCAGACCTTGTTGATGGTGAGCGCCGGGACGTTCATCGGGATGCCCGCCTTGACGGCGGCCTGGCGGGCCGGGATCTGGCCGGCGCCGGCCTGCAGCACCTGGCCCATGATCACGTACTGGACCTGGTCCCCCGCGACGCCGGCCCGCTCCAGGGCGGCCTTGATCGCGACGGCCCCGAGGTCGGCGCCGGAGAAACCCTTGAGCGAACCGAGCAGGCGACCCATCGGGGTCCGCGCACCGGCAACGATCACAGAGGTGGTGTTGGTCATGGGACGAGCCCCTTCGCACGTCGTGGCCAGGTGAGGATTCCGCTCAATGTACTGACCTGCTACCCGTCCGTCACCGGACCGACGGTGTGATCGAGCGCACTGGCACGATCCAGTCAACACCGTGTCAACCCGGTCCGGGTGAACCCCGCCCGTGTGAGCAGGCTCGCACCCGGATCGCTGGCGCACCCCGGCCGCATGCGCTGCACTGTTGCCGTCCCGTAGCCCGCCCAGACCCGGAGGCCACCGTGCTCACCCGCATCGACCACATCGGCATCGCCTGCCGAGACCTCGACAAGACGGTCGAGTTCTACCGCGCCACCTACGGCTTCGAGGTGTTCCACAGCGAGGTCAACGAGGAGCAGGGGGTGCGCGAGGCCATGCTCAAGATCAACGACACCGGTGACGGCGGCGCCTCCTACCTCCAGCTGCTGGAGCCCACCCGGCCCGACTCCGCCGTCGGCAAGTGGATGGAGAAGAACGGCGAGGGCGTCCACCACATCGCGTTCGGCACCGCCGACGTGGACGGCGACTCCGAGTCCATCCGCGCCAAGGGCATCCGGGTCCTCTACGAGCAGCCCCGGATCGGCTCGATGGGCTCCCGGATCACCTTCCTGCACCCCAAGGACTGCGGCGGTGTGCTGACCGAGCTGGTCACCGCCGCAGAGCCCGGCGAGCACGACGAGCACTGACCCGCACCCGGGTGCCGTCGGGTTCCGACGGCACCCGCCGGGGGTCCGCCCAGAGCCCGCCGAGGGGCCCGCGGCCCTCATGACCCGTCAGTAATGTCGCCCGATGCCCGGAAAACCCCTACGCGGCCATTCCCCCGTGGGACGCTCCCACTACAATGCCCAGGTGCGCGAAGACTCCGGGGGACGGAGGCGACGGGCACGGCCGATGACAGGCCTGTCCGCCCAGCGGTGGACCGGCCCGTCGCAGGGGAGTCCATTACGCGGGCACGGCTGAACAGTCGCAGTTCGGATCTGTCACCATTCTCCACAAGGCAAGAGTTCGCCCAGGAGTCCACCCGGACGGGGGAACGCGGCACGACCGCGCTCCGACGCCCAGGACTTCGACAACCGTGGCGGACGCCCCCGACCAGAACAGGGGCCGTCCACCGGCTGCGGATGCAAGGACCAGTCGGACCGGGGCCCCGGACACGGGAGCCGGGGTGCGGCCGGGTCGAGGACGCGACCAGGAGATGGATGGGACCGCGGAGTGCGGGGCTACGACCGCTACGAGGTTGACGATCACCTCTCCCAGTTCGAGGCCGAGATGGATCGGACTCGCAAGGAGCGGGACAAGACCGTCGAGCATGCCGAGGACCTCGCCTACCAGGTGGAGGTGCTCCGGGCCAAGCTGCACGAGTCCCGTCGCATGCTCGCCCAGCCGCGTGCTTTCGACGCCGTCTCCGGCCAGGCCGAGCAGCTGCTCCGCACCGCCGAGATGCAGGCCCAGCAGCTGCGTGCCGACGCCGAGCGGCAGCTGCGCGACTCCCAGCAGGCCACCCAGCGCCTGATGGCCGAGGCCGCCGAGCGCACCGCCCGGCTGGAGGCCGAGCTGGCCGCCCGCCGCCGCCAGCTGGAGGACGAGCTCACCGAGCTGCGGCGCAGCGCCGAACAGCACGTCAACGAGAACGTCAACTGGGCCGAGCAGACCCGGGCCGGCACCGAGCAGGAGGCCCAGCGCCTGCTCCAGGAGGCCCGCGCCGAGGCCGAGCGGATGATGGCCGCGGCCCGCGCCGAGGCCGCCGCGCTGTCCGACCACGCCCGCGCCCAGACCGCCGCCGACGTCGACGCCGCCCGCGGTGAGGCCCAGGCCGCCGCCGAGGCCGCCCTCCACCGTGCCCAGACCGACGCCGAGCGCCTGCTGCGCGCCGCCTCCGAGCAGGCCCAGCAGGCCGGCGCCCAGGCCGCCGCCGACGTGAACGCCGCCCGCGGCGAGGCCCAGCAGCAGCTGGCCGCCGCGCACGCCGCCGCCGAACAGCAGCTCGCCGCCGCACAGGCCGAGATCGGCCGGCTCAAGGAGCACGCCAGCGCCGAGCAGGCCCGCGCCGAGGAGGCGCTCGCCCACGCCCAGGCCGAGATCGAGCGGCTGCGCGCCGAGGCGATCGCCGAGGCCGAGCGCACCCGTCGGGAGTCCGCCGAGCTCCGCGCCCAGGCCGAGGCCGCCGCCGAGCAGCTCCAGGCCGATGCCGAGGCCGCCGCCGTCCGCAAGGTCGCCGACGGCGAGGCCGCCAGCGAGCAGCGCTCGCAGACCGCCCGCGCCGAGGTCGCCCGGATGGTCGCCCAGGCGACCAAGCAGGCCGAGGCCATCCGGGCCGAGGCCGCCACCAAGCAGGCCGAGGCGGAGGCCGCCAAGGCGGCCGCCGCCGAGGAGAGCGAACGGCTGCGCGCCACCGCCGAGTCGGTCGCCGGCCAGCTGCGGTCCGAGGCCGAGGCCGCCATCGCGGAGCTGCGCTCCCAGGCCGAGCGCGACGTCGCCGAGCTGCGGGCCCAGGCCGAGGCCGCCGCCGAGCAGCTGCGCAGCGAGGCCGAGGAGGCCGGCCGGGCGGCCGGCGCCAAGGACGCCACCGTCCACCTCGCCAAGGCCGCCAAGACGGCCGAGGAGATGCTGGGCCGGGCCAACCAGGACGCCGAGACCGCCAGGGCCGAGGCCACCACGGAGGCCGAGCGGATCCGCGCCGAGGCCGCCGCCGAGGCGGAGCGGCTGCGCGAGCAGGCGCAGGCCGCCGTCGAGCAGGCCCAGAACGCCGCCCTGGACGACGCGGCCGGCATCCGCGAGCGGGTCCGGCAGATGCAGGACGAGGCCGCCCGGCTGCGGGCCGAGGCCGAGGAGCTGCGCGCCCAGGCCGCCGCCGAGGCCGACCGGGTCCGCGGCGAGGCCCGCCGGCAGGCCGTCGTGCAGATCGAGGAGTCGGCGAAGACCGCCGAGGAGCTGCTGACCAGGGCCAAGACCGACGCGGACGAGCTGCGCGCCGGCGCGGCCGCCGAGATCGAGCGGCTGCGCGAGCAGACCAAGCAGCAGGCCGCCGAGACCCAGGGCCGCGCCGAGCAGACCCTCGACCGGGCCCGCGCCGAGGCCGAGAAGATCGTCGCCGGTGCCGAGCAGCAGGGCCAGGACGCGCTCGCCGCGGCCAAGGCCGCGGCCGCCGAGAACCGCTCCGCCGCCGAGCGTGAGACCGCCGAACTGCGCCGCGAGGCAACCGAGTTCGATCAGCGGGTGCGGGCCGGGGCGAACGCCGACGCGCAGGCCGTCCGGGCCGACGCGCAGGCCGAGGCCACCGCCGTGCTGGACGCCGCGGTCGCCGACGCCGAGCGGCTGCGCGCCGAGGCCGACGCCGAGCTGGCCCGGACCCGGGCCGAGGCCGACGCCGCCGCCGAAGCGCTGCGCGAGGAGAGCCGGCGCGAGCGCGAGGAGGCCGCCGCCGGTCTGCTCCGCGAGCGCGAGGAGACCGCCGAGCAGCTGGCCGCCGCCCGGACCGCCCGCGAGCAGGCCGAGACGGCCGCCGCCGAACTCACCGAGCGCACCGCCGCCGAGACCACCGCGCTCCGCGAAGCCGCCGAGGCCCACGCCGACCGACTCCGCACCGAAGCCGAACGGACCGCCGCCGAACTCACCGAGTACACCGCCGCCGAGACGGCCCGTCTGCGGGCGGAGGCCGAGGAAGCGCTGGAGGCCGCCCGGGCCGCCGCCGAGCAGCGGACGGCCGAGGCCGAGGCCGCCGCTTCGGCGCTGCGCGAGCGGGCCGAGGCCGACCTGGCCCTGGCCTCCGAGCAGGCCGAGACCGTCCGGGCCGAGGCCGGCCGGGAGCTGTCCGAGGCGCGGGCCACCGCCGAGTCGATCCGCGCCGAGGCGCGGGCGGTGCTGGAGCAGGCCGGCGTCGACGGCGAGAAGCTGACGGCCGCGGCCAGGGCCGAGGCCGCCGAGCTGGTCGCCAACGCCGAGGACGAGGCCGCCGAGGTCCGCCAGTCGGTGGCCGGGATGCACGAGGCCGCGTCCCTGCAGATCGCCGAGCTGCGGGCCACCGCCGAGCGCGAGGCCGCCGAGGTCCGCCGGGAGGCCGAGCAGGCCGCCGCCGAACTGCGCGACACCGCCGAGCGGGAGACCACCGAGCAGCGCGCGCTGGCCGACCGGGAGACCGCCGAGCTGCGCGAGCGCACCGCCCGCGCGATCGCCGAGCAGCACGAGAGCGCCGACCGGGAGACCGCCGAACAGCGGGCCCTGGCCGACCGGGAGACCACGGACCTGCGGGCCCGGACCGCCGCCGAGACGACCGCGCTGCGCGAGCAGACCGAGCTGGAGCTGGCCGGCGAGCGCCAGGCCGCCGAGGCCGAGCTGGCCCGCCGCCGCGCCGAGGCGCAGGCCTACGACGAGCAGCTGCGCGCCGAGGCCGAGGCCGAACTGCACGCCGCCCGGGAGAACGCCGAGCAGCAGCGCGCCGCCGCCGAGGACCGGGCCGCCCGGACGGTGGCCGCCGGCGAGGAGCGGGCCGCCGCCACGATCGCCGAGGCCGAGGAGTTCGCCGCCGCGCTGCGGGCCGAGGCCGAGGAGTACGCGCTGGCCACCCGGTCCCTCGCGGACGACTACGACGCGGACACCCACGCCCGCGCCGACGCCTTCGACGCGGAGATCCGCGAGGCCGCCGAGCATTTCGACAAGGCCACCCGCGAGCAGGCCAAGTCCGTCCTGGAGCGGGCCTTCGCCGACGCCGAGGCGCTCGGCGAGGACGCCCAGACCACCGCGCTGGCCACCACCGCCGCCGCCGAGGAGCAGGCGGACGCGATGGTCGCGGCCGCCCGCAAGGAGGCCGACCGGCTGGTCGCGGCCGGCGAGGCGGCCGGGCAGGCCGCGGTCGAGAAGGCCCGGGCCGACGCCGACGCCCTGCTCTCCGAGGCCCGCCGGGACGCCACCGCGATCCGCGAGCGCGCCGAGGAGCTGCGCGAGCGCACCGACGCCGAGGTGGAGGCCCTGCACGAGCGCGCCCGCAAGGAGAACGCGCAGGCGATGAAGTCGGCCGGCGAGCGGGTGGACGCGCTGGTGACGGCCGCCCAGGAGCAGCTGACCGAGGCCGAGGAGCAGGCGGTGGCCGCCGTCGCCGAGGCCGAGGAGCGGGCGGCGGCGCTGATCGCGGCCGCCGAGGAGCACGCCAACGAGCTGAACTCGCAGGCGTCCGCCGAGGCCAGCAAGGTCCGGATCTCGGCCGTCCGCAAGGCCGAGGGCCTGCTGAAGGAGGCCGAGACCAAGCTGGCCGACTCGACCGACCGCGCCGAGGCCCTGATCATCAAGGCCGAGGCCAAGCTGAAGTCCGCCCAGGAGGAGTCCGAGGAGCGGATCGAGACGGCGGCGGCCGAGGCGGAGAAGCGCCTGCGGACCGCCGACGAGGCCGCCGACGAGCAGATCGAGCTGGCGAAGGCGGAGGCCGAGCGGGTGCTCGCCGAGGCACGGACCGAGGCGAAGCGGGTCACCGACGAGGGCCGGCGCGAGCTGGACGAGCTGGTGCGCCGCCGCAAGGACATCAACACCGAGATCTCCAGGGTGCAGGACGTGCTGTCCGCGCTGGAGGCGTTCGAAGCACCGTCACCGGTCGTGCAGGCAAACGGGGGAAGTACGAGCAAGAAAGACGGGGGGGCCAAGGCGGGTGCCGGAGTCGGCTCCCCCCGGTCGGGTGGCAATCGTTCCGGCAGCGCACCACCCGATTGAGCGGACATTCTCCGCAAGACAACGGCATTTCGCCGACGACACTCCGGTACCGTGTCAGGATTCCCTCAACCACCTCAGCGGTTTGACGACAGGAAGCCCAGAACCCCATGAGCGACAGTCACTCCCCTCACGGCTTCGACCTGGTGCGCCGTGGGTACGAGCGCGCCCAGGTCGACGAGCGGATCACCAAGCTGGTGGCCGACCGTGACAGTGCCCTGACCCGGATCAGCGCGCTGGAGAAGCGCATCGAGGAGCTCCACCTGGAGACCCAGACCGCGCAGGCGGCGGTCACCGAGGCGGAGCCCTCCTACGCCGGTCTCGGCGCCCGGGTCGAGAAGATCCTGCGACTCGCCGAGGAGGAGGCCAAGGACCTGCGCGACGAGGCGCACCGCGCTGCCGAGCAGCACCGCGAGCTCGCCGAGGCCGCCGCCCAGCAGGTCCGCACCGAGGCCGAGAACTACGCCAAGGACCGCAAGGCCAAGGCCGAGGACGAGGGTCTGCGGATCGTCGACAAGGCCAAGAGCGACAGCGCCCAGCTGCGCGCCGAGGCCAACAAGGACGCCCAGAACAAGCGCGAGGAGGCGGACGCCCTCTTCGAGGAGACCCGCACCAAGGCCGCCCAGGCCGCGCTGGAGTTCGAGACCAACCTGGCCAAGCGCCGCGAGCAGTCCGAGCGCGACCTGGCCGCCCGTCAGGCCAAGGCCGAGAAGCGCCTGGCCGAGATCGAGCACCGGGCCGAGCAGCTGCGCCTGGAGGCCGAGAAGCTGCGCACCGACGCCGAGCGCCGCGCCCGCCAGACGGTGGAGACGGCCCAGCGCCAGTCCGAGGACATCGTGGCCGACGCCAACGCCAAGGCCGACCGGATCCGCAGCGAGTCCGAGCGCGAGCTGGCGGCGCTCACCAACCGCCGCGACAGCATCAACGCCCAGCTGACCAACGTCCGCGAGATGCTGGCGACGCTGACCGGCGCGGCCGTGGCCGCCGCCTCGCTGCCGAACGACGACACCATGGGCGTGCCCGCCCAGCAGTCGCGCTGACGCCGCGGCAGGACGGGCCCCCACCCTTGCGGGTGGGGGCCCGTCCTGCTGTCCCCCGGCGACGGCCCCGGGGCGGCTCCCTGGCGGCCCCTGGCGGCCCGGAGCGGGAAGTCGGCCGGCCCGACTCCCCACTCCCCGGGTTCACCGCGGATAGGCCCCGTCGGGCCGCTGGTGGCCACAGCTCAGCTGGTTGCCGTCGTCGTCCGAGACGGTGCCGAACCACGAGGTGCACCAGACCGAGACCGAGTCCCGCCAGTACTGCACCTCGAAGGGGTGTCCGGAGCCGTAGTCGCCGTACGAGGTGACGATGAAGGTCTCCCCCGGACGCATCCAGTAGTCCTCGCCGAGCGGCTCCAGGGTCAGTTCGAGCAGCCCCTCCCCGCGGTTGGTGACCGGTACCCGGCCGGTCACCTCCAGCGCCGAGAAGTCCCAGCCGCCGGTCTCCGCCCGCTCCTCCTTCATCGCGTCACCCGCGCCAGCAGCCCGCGCACCGCCGCGTCGAACGCCTCCGGCGCCTCCAGCGCGCTCAGGTGCCCCACGCCGGGGATGACGGTCAACTCGGCGTCGGGCCGCGCCCGCACCATCAGCTCGGCCTCTTCGAGCGGCATCAGGCCGTCCAGCTCCCCCGCCACGACGGCGGTCGGCACCCGTACCCCGGCGAGCACGTCCAGGGTCTGCGGCCGGGCCGCCATCGCCCGCTGCGCCCAGGCCACCGCCGCCGGCGACGCGGCGGCGATCATGCCCTGGACGCGGTCGACCAGGTGCCCGGAGTCCGGCCCGAGCTGGCCCGCCGCCATCCGCTCGTCGAGCAGCAGCTGGACGCTGTCCCGGGCCAGGACGGCGGCGGCGATCCGCTCGCGGTTGGCCCGGGCGGCGTCCGTGTCGGCGGTCGCCTTGGTGTTGGCCAGCAGCAGACCGGCCATCCGCCGCGGGTGGCGGCGGGCGAAGGCGAGCGCCACGTACCCGCCCATCGAGAGACCGCCGATCACCGCCCGGTCGATCCCGGCCGCGTCCAGCAGCAGGGCGACGTCGTCGGCCACCGCGTCCAGCGAGGGCTCGTCCGTGCCCAGCTCGGTACTGCCGAAGCCGCGCTGGTCGGGCGCGAGCACCCGGGCCTCGTGGCCGGTCGTCCCGGGCAGCCCGTCCAGTTGGGCGGACCACATCGAGGCATCGAGCGGGAAGGCGTGCAGGAGCACGAGGGGCATTCCGGTACCACTCTCGCGGACCGACAATGCGGAGGGGAGCTGGGTCATGCGCCCACCGTAGTTCGGTGCGCCCGGCGGGCCCACTCAGCGGGCCACCCTGTCCGGTTTGTCATAGCCTGACGGAGAGTGAGGGAGCGCGAATGATCGAGTTGCACGAACTGACCAAGCGTTACGGCAAGACGCTCGCGGTGGACCGGCTCAGCTTCCAGGTGCCGCAGGGTGTGGTCACCGGGTTCCTCGGCCCCAACGGCGCCGGCAAGTCCACCACCATGCGGATGATCCTGGACCTCGACCGGCCCTCCGGTGGCCGCGTCACCATCGACGGCAAGAGATACGGGCAGCTCAGCGAGCCGCTGAAGTACATCGGGGCACTGCTGGAGGCCAAGGCCGTCCACCCCGGCCGGACCGCCCGCGACCACCTGCTCTGGCTCGCCCAGAGCAACCGCATCCCCACCGGGCGGGTCGACGAGGTGCTCGCCCTGGTCGGCCTCACCCCGGTCGCCCGCAAGCGCGCCCGCGGCTTCTCGCTCGGCATGGGCCAGCGGCTCGGCATCGCCTCCGCCCTGCTCGGGGACCCGGAGATCGTGATGTTCGACGAGCCGGTCAACGGGCTCGACCCGGAGGGCATCCTCTGGATCCGCAACCTGATGAAGCGCCTCGCCGCCGAGGGCCGGACCGTCTTCGTCTCCTCCCACCTGATGAGCGAGATGGCCGTCACCGCCGACCACCTGGTCGTCATCGGCCGGGGCCGGCTCCTCGCCGACCTGCCGATGGCCGAGTTCATCCGGCGCAACTCCCGCACCGCCGTCCGCCTGCGCAGCCCCCAGCCCGAGCGGCTGCTGGACGTCCTGGCCGGCGCCGGGCTGCGCGGCGAACCGGGCCCGGACGGCTCCTACGAGGTGGTCGACGGCGAGCTCGCCGCGCTCGGCGACCTGGCCGCCGCCCACGGGGTGGTGCTGCACGAACTGAGCCCCCAGCAGGCCTCGCTGGAGGAGGCCTTCATGCAGATGACCGCCGACTCGGTGGAGTACCACGCCGGGAGCGGCGAGGGCCGCGACGCGGCCGGGGCGCCCGGCACCTGGGGCGCGAACTGGCAGGGCGCGGCGGCGCAGCAGGAGCCGGCGGCCGTACAGCAGAAGGAGAACTGAGATGGCGTCCTTCCCCGCGGTGCTGCGCTCCGAGTGGACGAAGATCCGCAGTGTCCGGTCGACGGTCTGGACGCTCGCGCTGGCCTTCGTGGTCACCCTCGGTATCGGCGCCCTGCTGTCGCTGCTCACCAACAACAACTTCGAGGAGTTCCGGGGCGACGCGGACAGCCCGTTCGACGCCACCGGGACGGCCTTCTCCGGCATCATCCTCGGCGAACTGGCCATCATCGTCTTCGGCGTGCTGGCGGTCGGCAACGAGTACAGCAGCGGGATGATCAGGGTCACCCTGGCGGCCGTCCCGCAGCGCGGGACCCTGCTCACCGGCAAGACGGTGGTGCTCGGCGCGCTGGCCTTCGCGGTCTCCCTGGTCACCGCGTTCATCACGTTCTTCGTCGGCCAGGCGCTGCTCGGCGACCACTCCACCAGCCTCGGCGAGCCGCACGTGCTGCGCGCGGTGTTCGGCGCGGCGATGTACCTGACGCTGCTCTGCCTCTTCTCGGCCGGCGTCACCGCGATGCTGCACAACCAGACGCTGGCGCTGGGCGTGCTGGTGCCGTTCTTCTTCCTGCTCTCGCCGATCCTCTCGGCGGTGCCGAAGGTCAAGACGCTGGCGCACTACTTCCCCGACTACGCGGGCTCGCGGATGATGCTCGTCTACGAGCAGCACAACCAGCCGTACGGGCCGTGGGCCGGCTTCGCGATCTGCCTGGCCTGGACGGTGGCCGCGCTGGTCGGCGGCGCGCTGGTGCTGAAGAACCGCGACGCCTGACCGGCTCGCCGACGCGGCCGCGGCGCCCTCAGTACCGGGGTGCGCCGCGGCCGCGCTGGATGTTCGAGGCCCGGCGGTCGCGGGCGCCCCAGCACGCCCGGTGCCAGTGCCGGCGGTCGTCCACCCCGGCCCCGTACATCGGCCACGCCACCACGTGGCCCACGCCCGGCGGGATCTCCTGGTCGCAGCCCGGGCAGCGGTAGTGCCGGCCGGCGGTGCCGGCCACCGTCTGCACCACCCACTCGTCCCCCCGGTAGCTCTCGGTGCGGCGCAGCGCGCCGCCGAGCGGAGCGGCCGGCGCCGAGTCCTCGTGATCGGCTGCGCTCTTGATCCGGTTGCGGCGGGGCGACACGTCTGGCTACCTCTCTACGGGGGCTCGTGACCGTTCCAGGTTACGGCCGGCGCGCACCACTCGAAGCCACTATCACGGCGCCGCCCGGCGCTTCGGTGTTTCCCGTGATATCCACCCGTTCTTCTGTGAAATTCGTGGTTCGGCGTGCCATTGGCACATGACATCGGTTACTCACAAGGGGAGAGGCGGGGCCCGCAGACCCTGCGCGCACCCGAGGAGGCCCAAGGATGACCAAGACCAGCGCCCGCGCCGAGACCCGCCGACCCGTCGGAGTCCGGCCGCCCACCGTCGGCCCGGCATCGACGACCGCCGGCCCGGCCACCGCCACCGGCGCCCCCCTGCCGGCGCCCCAGCGCTCCGCCGCACGCCCCGCGGACACCGCACCGGTCAAGGTCGGTGCCTTCCTGCTCTCGGCCCAGTTCCCCGGACAGACCCACGGCGAGGCGCTGGACCGGACGGTCCGGGCCACCGTCGAGGCCGAACGGGCCGGCCTGGACAGCGTCTGGCTCGCCGAGCACCACTTCGTCCCCTACGGCGTCTGCCCGAACGCGGCCACGCTCGCCGCGATGCTGCTCGGCCGCACCCGCCGGATCGGGATCGGCACGGCGGTCAGCGTGCTCTCCACCGCGCACCCGGTGGCCCTCGGCGAGCAGGCCGCGATGCTGCACCTGGTCTCCGGCGGGCGCTTCACGCTCGGGGTGGGGCGCGGCGGTCCGTGGATCGACCTCGATGTCTTCGGCGGCGGGGTGGAGGCCTTCGAGCAGGGCTTCCCGGAGCGGCTCGACCTGCTGCTGCGCTGGCTGCGCGGCTCCCGGGTGGGCGCGGACGGCCCGCAGTTCAGCTTCCCCGAGGTGGCCGTGGTGCCGCGTGCCACCGAACCGCCCCGCCGGCCCGACCTCGGCGCCTGGCTCGGGCTCGGCGACCAGTCCGGGCTGCTGCGCTTCCCCCGCCAGCGGGTGGAGGCGGACGCGCCCGTCGACGAACTCACCGCCTCGGGGCGCCCGGTGGCCGGCCCGCCGCTGGTGGTGGCCTGCACCTCACCCGGCGGGGTCCGGCTCGCCGCCGAACGCGGCCTGCCGATGCTGCTCGGCATGCACTCCGGGGACGACGACAAGCTGCGGATGCTGGAGCTCTACCGCACCGCCTGGCTGGCCGCCGGGCGCGGCGAGGAGCAGCTGCGCCGGATCGGCCGCCAGCACGTCGCGGCCGGGGTGGCGCAGGTCGACGACCGGACCTCGACGGCCCGGGCCACGCTGCTGCGCGCGATGCCCGGCTGGTTCGAGTACGGGCTCGGCGCCCACCGCACGGTGGACGGCCGGGAGCGCAAGATGCGCGACCCGCACGCGTACACCGAACTGCTCTGCGACCTGCACGCGGTGGGAACGCCGAAGCAGTGTGCCGACCGGCTGCTGGCCACCGCCGAGCGCACCGGCATCCGGCGCTTCGCCCTCCTCGCCGAGGGCAGCGGCGACCGTGAGGCCACCCTGCGGAACATCGCCCGACTCGGCTCCGAGGTGCTGCCGCAGCTGGGCTGACGTCGCCGGGCCGCCCCTCCCCTGAGCGGAGTGGGGCGGCCCGGTGGCGGTTCCGGTGCCGCGGCGGCGGCACCGGCGTTCCCCGCGCCGTCGAACGGCACGGTCGGCCCGCGCGATCAGCAGTCCCGGAGTTCCTCAGACTGGTTGAGCAACTGCTCCCGGACGGACGTGAAGCGATCGAACCGCGCCTCGTTGGAGTCCGACGGCAGGAACACCGCCACCCGGTGACAGTTCTGGAAGGCCAGCCGGACGCCGAAGTGGCGCTGCAGCGCACCCCGGATGGCGTCGCTGGCGAGGGCCCGGAGGAGCTGGCCGCGGGCCTGCTCGCTGGGCGGCGGAACGTGGTTGTCGGCGAAGTCGGTGCCGTCGACCTTCGCCTGGGCGACCAGCGAACTGATCAGCTCCCAGGCGTACGGCAGGGAGACGCGGACGCAGTCGACGAATTCCCGCTCGTCGACCTCGCCCCGCTCGGCCTTTTCCAGCAGGGCCGGTGAGACGTCGAGCGACATGGATTCTCCTCTCGCGGTCCACCCGCGCGGCGCCCGGGTGGTGATGCGTAGTCCAAGCTGAGGGTGAGGGTGGGCGAAACGCGCGTGATGTCCGGAACGCCGTCGGACGGCTGTTTCCGGCACCGCGCGGAGGCGGCGGCGCCGAGGCCGCGTCGGAGGACGCGTCGGGGGCACCGGCCGCTCAGGACAGCGTGGCAGCCGATCGGGGGCGAGGCCGGGGATTCCTGTGGATTGCTCCGTAAATACGCCTTGCTGCACCAGATTGGCCGGATCCTGCTGGATCGTTCATCTGAAGTCTCCGTCCCCGTTGACAGCTCCGCTGCAAGCAAGCCGTCACACACCGTAGCTGCCCGTGGGAATGGGCGCCAGAGTGCCGACAGGCATTCGCGGGATCGCCGAACTTCCATGTTCGCGGGGTTCGCGGATTCTTCACCCGGCCGTCGCGGAATCGCATCAACTGGCCCCGGTGGGCTAGCGTGGTCGACCGTGCGTCTCGTAATTGCCCGCTGCTCAGTCGACTATGCCGGTCGGCTCTCCGCCCATCTGCCCTCCGCCACCAGGCTCATCCTGGTCAAGGCCGACGGCAGCGTCAGCATCCACGCCGACGACCGCGCCTACAAGCCGCTCAACTGGATGTCCCCGCCGTGCACCCTCAAGGTGGGCGACGGGGTCTGGACAGTGATCAACAAGGCCGGCGAGAAGCTCATCATCACGCTGGAGGAGGTGCTCCACGACTCCTCCCACGAACTCGGGGTGGACCCCGGCCTGATCAAGGACGGTGTCGAAGCACACCTCCAGGAGCTGCTGGCCGACCGGATGGAGGTGCTCGGCGCCGGCTGGTCGCTCATCCGCCGCGAGTACCCGACCGCGATCGGCCCGGTCGACATCCTCTGCCGCGACTCCGACGGCACGACCGTCGCCGTCGAGATCAAGCGCCGCGGCGAGATCGACGGCGTCGAGCAGCTCACCCGCTACCTGGAGCTGCTCAACCGCGATCCGCTGCTCGCCCCGGTGAAGGGCGTGTTCGCCGCGCAGGAGATCAAGCCGCAGGCCCGCGTCCTCGCCACCGACCGCGGCATCGGCTGCGTGGTGCTCGACTACGACGGGCTGCGCGGCATCGACGACGACAAGCTCAAGCTGTTCTGACCGCCGCGCCCTGATCCGTCAGGACGACGACGGAGGCGCCGTCGGGCTCGTCGAGCCCGACGGCGTCGCGCTGTTCGAGGGGCTGACGGTCGCCGAGGGCGAGGCCGAGGTGGTGGTCGGAGCCGGGGCCGTCGGGCTGTTCCCGCCGGGCTGACCGCCGGCGCTGCCACCGCCACCCCCCGGCCCCGAACCGCCGGGCGGCGGCACGGACGGGACCACCGGCGGTTGCGACTGGCCCGGGGACGGCGACTGCGAGCCGGTCGCGGTCGGCGACTTGCTCGGCTTCTTCGACGCCGACCCGGACGCCGAGGGCGAGTGCGAAGTCCCGCCGCCCGCCGACGACTCCGGGCCCGCCGGGTCCTGCGCGGGCGGGGTCTGCGGGCCCTGCGAGCCCGACGCGTCGTCGGACAGCGTCGGTTCGGGGCTCAGGCTCGGCCGGGGCGCCGGCCGCCCCGCCGGCAGGCCGGTGCCGTCGTCCGTACTGCTGAGCGGGTCGTTGCCGCGGTGCTCGTCCGGCCCGGTGACGCTCAGCCCGACCGCCGTCCCCAGCACGCCGAGCGCGAGGACGGCCGCCGAGGCGGCGATCACCGTGCGCCGGGTGCCGCCGGCCGTGCCGGGGGTGGTCTTGAACCGCCACGGCACCTGCGCGATGGCCCGGATGACGGGACGTCGGACGGGCGCCGGGGCGGTCGTCGCCGCGGCGGGCAGCTGCCGGCCGTCGGCGCGCAGCAGATCGAGCATCCGGCGGGCGCCGGCGGCCCCGCGCGGCTCGCCGAGCGCGGCCCGCAGGGTGAGGGCGGACTCCAGTTCGGCGACGGCCCGCCCGGGCTCCCGGACGCAGATCGCGTAGACGCCCAACTCGTGGTGGAACCAGGCCTCGTCGGCCCGGGAGCCGGTGTTGCGGGCGGCCTCCAGGCCGAGCAGCAGGGCGCGCTCCCAGGCGCCCCAGCGCAGCGCCAGGGCCAGCGCGGGGCCGGCCGCCCGGGCCAGCCGCAGGACGGCCGCGTGCCGGCCGGCGGCCCGGTCGGCCAGCAGCACCCCGATCACCACCTCCGCCTCGGCGGCGATCTGCTCCGTGGAGACCGAGCTGTGCCCGACCCACCAGGCGAAGTGCTGGGCGGCGCCGTCGATGCTGCGGCGGGCCGGCCAGTGCGGGGCGAGCAGGTCCAGCGCGCCCGCGGTGAGCCGGTGGTGGCCGCCGATGGACACCGCCAGCCCGGCGTCGGCGAGTTCGTGCAGCGCGCTCTCGCCCTGGCCGACGTCGATCAGCGCGGGCAGGTGCGGCGCGGTCGGGCACTCGCCGCCGAGCGCCACCGCGAGCCTCAGCACGGCCTGGGCCGGCTCGCTGAGGCCCTCGGCGAGCCGGACGGCGGGCGAGGCGCTCTCGGCCACCGACGGCAGCGGGACGGCCCCGCGCAGCTCGCTCTCACGGACCGCCGGGTCGGGGTGCCGGTCGGGCTCCTCGACCGCGCCGAAGACGTCCAGCCGGTCCTCCTCCGCGGCGACCAGCGCGTCCACGGCGACGTCCCGCTGACGCAGCAGCGCGGCGGCCTGGACGAAGCGCAGCGGCAGCCCCTCGGACTCGAACCAGAGGTCGACCGCCCAGGCCTTCTCGGCCGCGTCCAGGGGCCGGCCGGCCAGCCGGGCGGCGAGCGCGAGGCAGGCGGACCGGGAGAGCCCGGCCACCAGGTGGTCCCGCAGCCGGGAGTCGGCGGACAGCGGCGGGCTGTCGGGCGCGACGGAGATCAGGAAGGCGCAGTCGGGGGCGGCGGCGAGCACCCGCTCCAGCTCCGCGCCGACCGGTTCGACCTCGTCGACGACCACGACCGCGCCGACCTGCGCGAGGTGCTCGGCGAGCTGCCCCGGGTCGGGCCGGAAGCCGGGGGCCTGGTGGGTGGCGGCGAAGAGGTCCTGGAGCAGGTCGTCGCCGGTGCGGCGGTGACCGCAGAGCTGGACGACGCCGCCGGGCGCGAGGTCGCCCGCCGCCTCGGCGACCGCCGACAGAAGGGCGCTGCGACCCGAGCCGGCCTGGCCGACCAGGCGTATCGAACGCCCCTCGGCGAGCAGGCCGAGCAGGTGGGCGATGTCGGCCTCGCGGTCGAGCAGCGGCAGGTCGGCCGGGCCGGCGCCGAGGGCGAGCGGTCCGACCGCGCGGCCGGGGCCGCCGACCGGTCCGCGGGCGGGTTCGGTGCGCCCGATCCGGCGCGGGCGGGGCCGCCACTCCTCGGGGCAGGGCCGGACCTCGGACCCCTCCGGGGTGCCGACGGTCACCAGCAGGGCCCCGGAGACCAGCTCACCGCCCCGGGTGCGGACGGCTTCCTGCCGGAACTCACCGGATGGCTGTCCCACGATCTGCTCCGCCCCTGGTCGGCCGACGACTCGGTACGGCCGTTCCGGACCGGGGGTGCGCCCCTGCCTCCGGCCGGGGGGACCCCCACCCCGCCGGGGCGGGAAGGAGCCGGTCCTGTCCCCGGCGGCCGTCTTCTGACGGCAGACTCTTGCACATCCGGTCCGGACCGCGCAGGGCGGTCCCTCCCCGGAGGGCGCGCGGGAGCCCTAGAGCACCGGGCCGAGGGCGGGCAGCGTGGCGCCGTAGGGCTCGGGGACGACGCCCTCGACGGCGAGGATGCGGTGCAGCCGGGTGGCCACCAGCAGGCGCTGGAGCTGCGCCGGGACGGAGCGCAGCACCAGCCGGCGGCCGATGCGGCCGGCCCGGCGGTGGGTCCCCATGATCACACCGAGGCCGGTGGCGTCCCAGAACTCCAGCCGGGTGAGGTCCAGTACGAGGTCGCCCCGACCGCCGTCGACGGCCTGGTGCAGCCGGACCCGCGCGTCGGCGGCGGTGCGCACGTCGAGGCGGCCCTCGATGGCCAGCGCCGTCTGGTCGCCCGTGATGCGCATGGTCTCCTCCTCCGCCTGGCGGTCACTGGTACGGGTCGTTCCGCCCCGGCCGCGCGGGCCCGGATCGGGTGTCCACCGGGCGGGCGTGGAGCCCCGCGCCCGGGCCGGCCGCAGCATCGTCGGCGTGGGCCGGGTCCCCCTCATCTGACGGTGAACCAGGTCCGCAGGTTGCTGGTTCCGGCCAGATCTGAAGCAACTTCACTCGTCCGAGGGAATATACGCAGGAAGTCTCCACACCTACGCTCGATTACCGCCCAAATCACCCGTCTGCGGCACCCGGCGTGAGGAAACTCACCCGCCCCCGGCGAGGTGGGCCGTACGGTGCCGCGACCGCACGGCCCGGTCGGTCAGCGGCCCCGGCGGGTCACTTGGCCGGGTACGGGTAGAAGCCCTGCCCGCTCTTGCGGCCCAGGTCACCGGCGGTGACCATGCGGGCCATGATCTCCGGCGCGGCGAACTTCTCGTCCTTGGTCTCGGCGTAGATGTTCCGGGCGGCGTGCAGCAGGATGTCGACGCCGGTCAGGTCGGCGGTCTCCAGCGGGCCCATGGCGTGTCCGAAACCGAGTCGGCAGGCGGTGTCGATGTCCTCGGCGCTGGCGACGCCCGACTCGTACAGCTTGGCGGCCTCGACCACCAGCGCCATGATCAGGCGGGTGGTGACGAAGCCGGCCACGTCGCGGTTGACCACCACGACCTCCTTGCCGACCCCCTCGGCGAAGGCGCGCGCGGTGGCGAGCGTCTCGTCGCTGGTCTTGTAGCCGCGCACCAGCTCCACCAGGCGCATCAGCGGCACCGGCGAGAAGAAGTGCACGCCGACGACCGACTCGGGGCGCCCGGTGGCGGCGGCGATCCGGGTGATCGGGATGGCCGAGGTGTTGGAGGCCAGCACCGCGCCGTCCTTGGCGAGCTTGTCGAGCTCCTTGAAGACGGCTTCCTTGACGTCCAGCTGCTCGAAGACCGCCTCGACCACGATGTCGGCCTCGGCCACCGCGCCCAGGTCCGTCGTGGTGGTGATCCGGCCGAGCGCCGCCTCGGCGTCCTCGGCGGTCAGCCGGCCCTTGGCGACGAACTTCTCGTACGAGGCCCGGATACCGGCCACACCGCGCTGCAGCGCGGCCTCGGTGACGTCCCGCAGCACCACCGGGTGTCCGGCCTGGGCGGAGACCTGGGCGATACCGGCACCCATCAGGCCGGCACCGATCACGGCGATCTGCTTGCTGGACGCGTTGCTCATGGCTGGGTCTCCCGGATGCCGTCGCCGCCCTGCGGGCGGGCCCTGAAGGCGGCTCAGCGCAGGGGTCACCCGCTCATGAGCCGCGCCGCTCATGCGCCGGACTCTAATGCCCTTCCGCCCGCCGTGGTGTCATCCGGGAGTGTGATCTGCGACTGACCTGGCCCGATACCGGAAGGCCGTTGTTCAGATCGTCAGACCGAGGTCCTGCGCGAGGATCGCCGCCTGCACCCGGCTGCGCATCCGCAGCTTGGCGAGGATCCGGCTGACGTGCGTCTTGGTGGTCGCCTCGGCCATCTCCAGCCGCTCGGCGATCTCGCCGTTCGACATCCCCGCGCCGATGCAGGCCAGCACCTCCCGCTCGCGCGGGGTGAGCCCCGACACCGACTCCCGCGTCTCGGGTCCGACCGCGCGGCCGGGGCGGGCGAAGGTGCCGATCAGCCGCCTGGTCACCGACGGCGCCAGCATGCCGTCCCCGCGCGCCACCGTGCGGATGCCCTCGACCAGGGTGTCCGCCTCCAGGTCCTTCAGCAGGAAGCCGGCCGCCCCGGCCCGCAGCGCGCCGTAGACGTACTCGTCCAGGTCGAAGGTGGTCAGCACCAGCACCTGGGCGGCCCCCGCGGCCACCACCCGGCCGGTCGCCGAGACGCCGTCCAGCCGGGGCATCTGCACGTCCATCAGGACGACGTCGGGCCGCAGTTCCAGGGCCAGCCGCACCGCCTCCTCGCCGTCCGCGGCCTCCCCGACCACCTCCAGGTCCGGCTCCGCCCGCAGGATCATCACCAGCGCCGCCCGGACGGCCGCCTGGTCCTCGGCCACCAGCACCCGAATCGTCATGCCCGCCGCTCCCCTTCCGCCGCCACCGGCTCCCGCGGCAGCACCGCCCGTACTGTCCAGCGGTCCCCGACCGGACCGGCCTCGAAGCTGCCGCCGAGCAGCCCGGCCCGTTCCCGCATGCCCACCATCCCCGCCCGGGCGCCGGGCAGCTCCCGGCCCACGTCGGTGCGGTACGGGCTGTCCACGGTGATCCGCAGCTCCTGCGGGAGGTACTCCAGCAGGACGTGCACCCGGCCCGGGCCGGCGTGCTTGAGCGCGTTGGTGAGCGACTCCTGCACGATCCGGTACGCCGCCAGCCCGACCGGCACCGCCGGCTCCCCGCGCTCGCCGTGCTCCGCGAGCTCGAACTCCAGCCCCACGGCCCGCCCGGCGTCCCCGGCCTTGGCCAGCAGCGCGTCCACCGCACCCAGGTCGGGCGCGGCGTACGACGCGTCGGCCTCGCCGCCGCCGCTGTCGCGCAGCAGCCCGATCATGCGGCGCATTTCGGCCAATCCCTGCACGCTGTTCTCCCGGATCACCCCCAGCGCCGCCACCAGCGGATCCTCCGCCGTCCGGTGCTGGCGCCGGGCCACCGACTGGGCGCCGGTGGCGTGGATCGCGATGGCCGACAGGTGGTTGGCCACCACGTCGTGCAACTCCCTCGCCATCCGCGCCCGTTCGGCGACCACCGCCTCGCGCCGGTCCATCTCGGAGAGCAGCGCGGTCTGCTCGGCGCGCAGCCGCTGGCTCTCCGCCTCCTCACGGTGCCTGCGCACCAGGTCCCCGGTCCACACCGGTCCGAGGAAGATCAGCGAGGTGAGCACCACGACGGCCAGCGCCGTCGGGGCGTCGCTGTACAGGAAGGACAGGCTGCTCAGGACGAGCACCGAGGCGGCGCCGGACAGGTGCAGGACACGGGACATCCGCGGGCGCCCGTAGACCACCGCCGCGTAGAGCAGGTCGGTGTACATGATGGTGGTCGCGATCAGCGCACCGCTGAAGATGCTCGCCGCGAAGACCGCCCCGCCCAGCGTCACCGTCAGGATCGGGCGGGTGCGCCGGAACAGCTCCAGCGCGGCCGTGACCAGCAGCGGCGGCAGCACCAGCCAGCGCGGCACGGTTGAGGAGTGGTCGTAGACCTTGGACGCGATCAGCACCAGCCCGCCGAGCACCCCGAAGAGGGCGATCGCCCGGTCCTCCTGCCGCGGGGTGAGTGTCGGTCTGCGCACTCCCCTATCAGATCATCCCCGGCCGGTCCCCGGCTCCGGTCCAGGGAGGAGCCGCCGTACATCGAAAGGTGCAGGCCCGGTTCGGCGTCGGCGACGACGACGGGGGCGCCCCGGGCGGCAAGGCTGGGGGTACCGCCGAGAAGTCCGGGAGTCACCATGATCGTCACCCTCGTCATCGGGGCCGAGGTCGCCTTCTGGGTGCTCCTCGCCCTCGGGCTCGCCACCCGCTACCTGCTGCGGCTGCGCGGGGTGAGCACCGCGCTGCTGGTCGGCCTGCCGGTGGTGGACCTCACGCTCTTCGTGCTCACCGTGCTCGACCTGCGCGGCGGCGCCACCGCGAGCTGGACGCACGCGCTGGCCGCGAGCTACGCGGGCTTCTCGATCGGCTTCGGGCCGTCCCTGGTCCGCTGGGCCGACCGGCACTTCCCGTACCGCTTCGCCGGCGGCCCCAAGCCCAAGGGCGCCCCCAAGTACGGGCCCGCGCGGACCCGCCACGAGTGGGAAGTCTGCCGCCGCACCGTGGTCTCGGCCGCCATCACGCTGGCGCTGATCACCGCGCTCGTCCCGCTCTCCGACGGCGCCGCCGGCTTCGGCACCTTCACCGGCTGGTACCTGCGGCTGGGCATGGCGGCCGGGATCAACGTGATCGTGGCCGGCTGCTACTCGCTCTGGCCCAAGGAGGCGCCGGCCGGCGCGATCGTCGAGGACGGGCACGTGGTCGGCTGGAAGATCCCCCAGCAGCAGTAGCGGCCCGCCGCCGGACGCCCGACCGCCCCGCCGACCGGCGGGGCGGTCGGCTCAGCGGTTCTCGCCCGGCACCCAGAGCACGTCGCCACGCTCCTTGTTGGCCGCCCGGGCCAGGATGAACAGCAGGTCGGACAGCCGGTTGAGGTACTTGGCGGTCAGCGGGTTCACGGTGTCCCCGTGCTCCTCGATCGCCGCCCAGGTGGCCCGCTCGGCCCGCCGCACCACCGTGCAGGCCAGGTGCAGGTGGGCCGCGCCGACGGTGCCGCCGGGGAGGATGAAGCTGCGCAGCTTCTCCAGCGACTCCAGGTAGTGGTCGCAGTCCGACTCCAGCTTGTCGATGTAGGACTGCAGCACCCGCAGCGGCGGGTACTTCGGGTCCTCCACCACCGGGGTGGCCAGGTCCGCGCCGACGTCGAAGAGGTCGTTCTGCACCCGGACGAGCACCGCGGTGACGTCCTCGGCGAGGCCTCCGACGGCGATCGCCACGCCGATCGCGGCGTTGGCCTCGTTGGTGTCGGCGTACGCGATCAGGCGCGGGTCGGTCTTGGTGGTGCGGCTCATGTCACCGAGCGCGGTGGTGCCGTCGTCGCCGGTACGGGTGTAGATGCGCGTCAGATTGACCATGCCGCCCAGCCTAGCGAGCCGGGTTAGGCCGCGTTAACCCCCGGCCCGAGGGGCTCGTCGCTACGCGACGTTCACCCTCCCCCAGCCTCCGGCCGGGAGGTGCCCCCAACCCGAGCGTGTCGTCGCTACGCGACGTTCACTCTCCCCCAGCCTCCGGCCGGGAGGTGCCCCCACCCCGAGCGTGTCGTCGCTACGCGACGTTCACCCTCTGCCCGGGCGGGGCGGCTTCGAGCCAGGCGAGGAAGCCGGTCAGGGCGTCGTCGCTCATCGCCAGCTCCAGCGGGGCGCCGTTGTGCAGGCAGCGCAGCACGACCGAGCCGGAGAGCAGCGCCAGCTCCTCCTGGCCCTCGGGGTAGCGCCGGCCGAGCACCTCGATCTCCCGGCGGGGGAGCACCCGGCGCGGGCGCGGGGCGTACGAGAAGACCCGGAACCACTCGATCGAGTCACCGCTGTAGCGCCCGATACCAAAAACCCACCCCTTGCCATCGGTCTGGGGGACCGGGGCCGAGGTGGGTTTGCCGTTCTCGTCGAGGTCGGGCTGCGTCGAGGCGTCGGCGGGCATTTTGAGCCGGTAACTGCAGTCGAACGTTCCGCCGACCCGCTGGATCACACGGCGCCGTACCGCGAACGCCACCAGGCCGATCACACCCAGCGCAACGACCGCCGCGCACACCACAAGGGCGAGGACCATGCTCACCTACCTCCTCGCTACCCGCGTTCCCCGTATCGGTCGTATCAGGCGACCGCGTTGACCTACCAACTGAGACGACAGTCCCGGGGTCACGCTCGCGCGTCCCCGGGACCGTCGGTCGACCCCGCTAAGCGAGGGTCCTGCGCACTCAGGCGTGGGCCTTGAGACCGCGCGCCGCGAACAGACGCACCTCGGCGCGTCGCTCGGCGTGCTCGTCCAGGTCCGACTGTGCCTTCTCCAGTGCACGCTCGGCGCGCGCGACGTCGATCTCGTCCGCCAGCTCGGCGATCTCCGCGAGCAGAGACAGCTTGTTGTCGGCGAAGGAGATGAAGCCGCCGTGCACAGCGGCGATCACGGTGCCGCCGTCCACGGTGCGGATGGTGACCGGACCGGTCTCCAGCACGCTCAGCACCGGGGTGTGCCCCGGCATGATGCCGGTGTCACCGGAGGCCGTACGGGCGACGACGATGGTGGCCGCACCGGACCACACCTTGCGGTCGGCTGCGACCAGCTCGACGTGCAGCTCAGCCAACGTGGGCTCCTAGGCTCATGCAACCCCCGATTACTCGGGAGTTTCGGTAAGAATAACGGGCCCGCGCCCCCGGCATGAAACCGGCGGCACGGATTTGACCGGAATCACAGCCGGTGCGACGTGAGGGGTGGGTCCCAGGGCTGGGGCCCACCCCTCACGATCACACTCGGCTGCTACCGGACGCGACTACTTCTTCGCGAGCTCGGCGGCGTTCTTCTCGAGGTCCTCGATGCCACCGCACATGAAGAAGGCCTGCTCGGGGACGGAGTCGTACTTGCCGTCCGCGATCGCGTTGAAGGCCTCGATGGTCTCCGACAGCGGCACGGTCGAACCGTCGACGCCGGTGAACTGCTTCGCCACGTAGGTGTTCTGCGAGAGGAAGCGCTCGATGCGACGGGCACGGTGGACCGTGATCTTGTCCTCCTCCGACAGCTCGTCCATACCGAGGATGGCGATGATGTCCTGGAGGTCCTTGTACTTCTGCAGGATCCCCTTGATACGGATGGCCGTCTCGTAGTGGGTCTGCGCGATGTACCGCGGGTCGAGGATGCGGGACGTGGAGTCCAGCGGGTCGACGGCCGGGTAGATGCCCTTCTCCGAGATCGGGCGCGACAGAACGGTCGTCGCGTCCAGGTGGGCGAAGGTGGTGGCCGGGGCCGGGTCGGTCAGGTCGTCCGCGGGGACGTAGATCGCCTGCATCGAGGTGATCGAGTGACCGCGGGTCGAGGTGATGCGCTCCTGGAGGAGGCCCATCTCGTCGGCCAGGTTCGGCTGGTAACCCACCGCGGAGGGCATCCGGCCGAGCAGGGTCGACACCTCGGAACCGGCCTGGGTGAACCGGAAGATGTTGTCGATGAAGAGGAGCACGTCCTGCTTCTCGACGTCACGGAAGTACTCCGCCATGGTCAGCGCGGAGAGCGCGACGCGAAGACGGGTGCCCGGCGGCTCGTCCATCTGGCCGAAGACCAGCGCGGTCTTGTCCAGAACGCCCGAGTCCACCATCTCGTGGATGAGGTCGTTGCCCTCACGAGTGCGCTCGCCGACGCCGGCGAAGACCGACACACCACCGAAGTTCTCGGCGACGCGGTAGATCATCTCCTGGATCAGAACGGTCTTGCCGACACCGGCACCACCGAACAGACCGATCTTGCCACCGGTGACGTACGGGGTGAGCAGGTCGATGACCTTGATGCCGGTCTCGAACATCTCGGTCTTGGACTCGAGGTCCTTGAAGGCCGGCGCCTTGCGGTGGATCGGCCAGCGGACCTTGACCTCGGCCTCGAACTCGGCCTTGTCGACGTTCAGCACCTCACCGAGGGCGTTGAAGACCTTGCCCTTGGTGATCTGGCCGACCGGCACCGAGATGGCGGAGCCGGTGTCGGAGACCTGCGCGCCACGGACCAGGCCGTCGGTCGGCTGCATCGAGATGCCGCGGACCATGCCGTCGCCGAGGTGCTGCGCGACCTCGAGGGTCAGGACCTTCTTGCCCGAGCCGTCGGGGTTGTCCACCTCGACGTGCAGGGCGTTGAACATCTCCGGAATCGCGTCGACGGGGAACTCCACGTCGACGACCGGGCCGATGACCCGCGCGACGCGGCCCGTCGCCGTGGTCGGCTCAACAGTGGTGGTCATTCTCATTCGCTCCCGCGGCTAGCGTCGGCGAGGGCGTTGGCACCGCCGACGATCTCGCTGATTTCCTGGGTGATCTCGGCCTGACGGGCCGAGTTGGCAAGCCGCGTAAGCGACTTGATGAGCTCTCCGGCGTTGTCCGTCGCGCTCTTCATCGCGCGCCGGCGAGCGGCGTGCTCCGATGCGGCGGACTGCAGCAGGGCGTTGTAGATCCGGCTCTCGACGTACCGCGGCAGCAGTGCGTCGAGGACGCCCTCCGCCGACGGCTCGAAGTCGTACAGCGGGAAGATCTCGTGCGTGGCCTTCGACTCGTCGCTGAGCTCGACCTCGTCGAGCTTCAGCGGCAGCAGCCGGGCGTCCACCGCGGTCTGGGTCAGCATCGACTCGAACCGCGTCGAGATCACGTGGACCTCGTCGACACCGTCCGTCTCGGCCGTGAAGGCCGAGATCAGAGCGGCCGAGACCGCCTTGGCGTCGCCGTACGTCGGCTTGTCCGAGAAGCCCGTCCACGACTCCGCGACCGCGAGGTCACGGAAGCTGTAGTACGAGACGCCCTTGCGGCCGACGACGTACGTCACCACGTCCTTGCCCTCGCCGCGCAGGCGCTCGGCGAGCACCAGCGAGGCCTTGATGGCGTTGGACGAGTAGCCGCCCGCCAGACCGCGGTCCGCCGTGATCAGCAGTACCGCGGCGCGCGTGGCGGCCGGGTTCTCGCTGGTGAGCGGGTGCTTGGCGTTGGACCGGGTGGCCACCGCCGTCACCGCCCGGGTGAGCTCATCGGCGTACGGAGTGGAGGCGGCCACCGCGCGCTGCGCCTTACCGATGCGCGCCGCGGAGATCATCTCCATCGCCTTGGTGATCTTCTTCGTCGCGGTGACAGAGCGGATCCGGCGCTTGTAGACCCGAAGCTGTGCTCCCATGGGTCGTTACGTCCTTTCCCTCGCTACCGGACTCAGGCCTGCTCGGAGAGCAGCTTGCCGTCAGCCGTGGTGTAGCCCTGCTTGAAGGCCTCGATCGCGGAGGTCAGCGCGTCGATGGTGCCGTCCTCCAGCTTGGAGGTCTCGACGATGCCGGCCAGCAGGTTCTTGTGCTGAAGGCGCAGGTGGTCCAGGAACTCGCGCTCGAAGCGGCGGATCTCCGCGACCGGGACGTCGTCCAGCTTGCCGGTGGTGCCGGCCCAGATGGAGACGACCTGCTCCTCGACCGGGAACGGCTGGTACTGGCCCTGCTTGAGCAGCTCGACCATGCGCGCACCGCGCTCCAGCTGGGCCTTGGAGGCCGCGTCCAGGTCGGAACCGAAGCCGGCGAAGGCCTCCAGCTCACGGTACTGGGCGAGGTCCAGACGCAGACGGCCGGCGACCGACTTCATGGCCTTGATCTGGGCCGAACCACCGACGCGGGAGACCGAGATACCGACGTTCACAGCCGGGCGGATGCCGGCGTTGAACAGGTCGGACTCCAGGAAGCACTGGCCGTCGGTGATCGAGATGACGTTGGTCGGGATGTACGCCGAGACGTCGTTGGCCTTGGTCTCGATGATCGGCAGACCGGTCATCGAGCCGGCGCCCAGCTCGTCGGAGAGCTTCGCGCAGCGCTCCAGCAGGCGGGAGTGCAGGTAGAAGACGTCACCCGGGTAGGCCTCGCGGCCCGGCGGACGACGGAGCAGCAGCGACACGGAGCGGTACGCCTCGGCCTGCTTCGACAGGTCGTCGAAGATGATGAGGACGTGCTTGCCGTCGTACATCCACTCCTGGCCGATGGCCGAACCGGTGTACGGGGCGAGGTACTTGAAGCCGGCCGGGTCGGAGGCGGGAGCAGCCACGATCGTGGTGTACTCCAGCGCGCCGGCCTCCTCCAGGGCGCCACGCACGGACGCGATGGTGGAGCCCTTCTGGCCCACGGCGACGTAGATGCAGCGGACCTGCTTCTTCGGGTCGCCCGAGCGCCAGTTGTCGCGCTGGTTGATGATCGTGTCGATCGCCACCGCGGTCTTGCCGGTCTGGCGGTCGCCGATGATCAGCTGACGCTGGCCGCGGCCGATCGGGGTCATCGCGTCGATGGCCTTGATACCGGTCTGCATCGGCTCGTGGACCGACTTGCGGACCATGACGCCGGGGGCCTGCAGCTCCAGGGCGCGACGGCCGGTGGAGGCGATGTCGCCCAGACCGTCGATCGCGTTGCCCAGCGGGTCCACGACGCGGCCGAGGTAGCCGTCGCCGACCGGCACGGAGAGGACCTCGCCGGTGCGGCGCACCGTCTGGCCCTCCTCGATGCCGCCGAACTCACCGAGGATGACGACACCGATCTCACGGGTGTCGAGGTTCAGCGCGAGGCCGAGCGTGCCGTCCTCGAACTTCAGCAGCTCGTTCGCCATGACCGAGGGCAGACCCTCGACATGGGCGATGCCGTCCGCCGCGTCAGTGACCGTGCCGACCTCTTCACGCGAGGCGGCGTCCGGCTGGTACGACTGGACAAAGTCGGCCAGCGCGTCCCGGATTTCCTCCGGACGGATCGTAAGCTCCGCCATCAGGCTTCCCTGCTCTCCTAGTTTGCGATCCTCGGCCCGCCATTGAGGGCCGCAAGTATTCGACTCTCGGCCGGGTCTCTCGAACCGGCCGTACGATTTGCCGGCTCCGGTGGAGCCGGTTCCCGACCGAGGGTCGGATGTTCTTCGGTGCTCAGCCTTCGAGCGACTGGCGAGCGCCTTCGAGGCGGCTCGACACGGTGCCGTCGATGATCTCGTCGCCGATCTGGACCCGGACACCGCCGACGACCTCGGGGTCGACGTCGATGTTCAGGTGGACCCGGCGGCTGTACAGCCGGCCGAGAGCGCCTTCCAGGCGATCCTTCTGGCTGTCGGACAGCGGCACCGCGGTGGTGACCAGGGCCACCACGCGCCCGCGCCGTGCGGCGGCGAGCCTCGAGTAGGACTCGAGGCCCTGCTCCAGGCTACGGCCACGCGGGTGGTTCACCAGGGCGGTGATCAGCCGGACGGTGCCCGCGTTGGCGCGGCCACCGAGCAGCTTCTTGATCAGCTCGGCCTTGGCGACGGCGCCGGCCTTGGGCTCGGTCAGCGCGGAGCGCAGCTCGGTGGAGCCGTTCACCACCCGGCCGAACCGGAACAGCTCGTCCTCGACGTCGTCCAGGACACCGGCCTTGTCGGCGGCGATGACCTCGGCGTACGCGGCCAGCTCCTCGACCGAGTCGACCAGGTCGCGCGACCCCGACCAGCGGGAGCGGACCAGGCCGGAGACCAGGTCGATGGTCTCGCCGGAGACCTGCCCGGTCAGCAGCGAGGAGACCAGCTGGGCCTTGTCCTGGCCGGACCGGGACGGGTCGGTCAGGACGCGGCGCAGCGACACCTCACGGTCCAGGAGGACCGTGACGGCGGTGAGCTCCTCGGCGACCTTGACCGCGTCCACCGAGGTGGAGTCGGTCAGGGCTTCGAGGTTCTGCCGCCCGGCGGCGAGGGCCTCGCGGCTAGCGCCGATCACTTGGCCGCACCCGGAGCAACGGTGGCCTTGGCCTCCAGCTCGTCCAGGAACCGGTCGATCACGCCGCTCTGCCGCGTGTGGTCCTCAAGGGACTCGCCCACGATGCGGGAGGCCAGCTGCGAAGCGAGCGAACCCACGTCCTGGCGCAGGGCGGTGGTCGCCTGCTTCTTGTCGGCCTCGATCTGCGCGTGGCCGGCGGCGACGATGGCCTCGCGCTGACGCTGGCCCTCCTCGCGCATCTCGGTGAGCTGGGCAGCGCCCTGCTCGCGAGCCTGCTCGACGATGCGGGCAGCCTCGTGACGCGCCTCGGCGAGCTCGGCGCGGTACTGCTCAAGCAGGGCCTGGGCCTCGGCCTGAGCGGCCTCGGCGCGCTCCATGCCGCCCTCGATGGCGTCCCGACGCTCCGACAGCACCTTCTCGATGCTGGGGAGGAGCTTCTTGCCGAGCAGACCGAAGACGATGAAGAAGCAGAGCAGGCCGATGATGATCTCGGGCCACGCGGGGAGGAGAGGATTCATCTTCTCCTCAGCCGCGAACTGAGCCGCGATGGTCATATCTGGACCTTCCTCGAAAGGGTCTACGGCGGGATTACTTGTTGCCGAAGACGAACGGCATGACGATGCCGATGAGGGCGAGCGCCTCGGTCAGCGCGAAGCCGATGAACATGTTGGAGCGGATGAGGCCGGCGGCCTCGGGCTGACGGGCCATGGCCTGGACACCGTTACCGAAGATGAGACCGACGCCGATGCCGGGGCCAATCGCGGCCAGGCCGTAGCCGATGGAAGCGACGGAACCGTAGACAGTGCCCTCAGCGAGGAAGCTCATTGCAGTTGTCCTTTGCAGGGTGGTGAACCGGTGGTGATTGGCCACCGGGCGATCCGGGAGGTTGGTTCAGAGAGGGGCCGAGGCCCCCTGGCTCAGTGCGCCTCTTCGAGGGCACCGGCGATGTAGCTGCTGGCCAGCATCACGAAGATGTAGGCCTGCAGGAACTGGACCAGCAGCTCGAAGGCGGTCAGCGCGACGGCGACGATGAACGACGCCGAGCCGTAGAGCGCGCCCAGGGTCGGGCTGAGCAGGTACCAGGAGGCGATGGAGAACATCACGATCAGCAGGTGGCCGGCGAACATGTTCGCGAAGGCTCGGACCGCGAGCGTGAACGGACGCACGAAGATGTTCGAGAAGAACTCGATCGGCACCAGGATGAACATGACCCAGCCGGGGATACCCGAGGGCCAGCAGAGGTTCTTGAAGCCGCCGACGAAGCCGTGCTTCTTGAAGGTCAGCGTCATGTAGGTGATCCACACGACGCCGGCCAGGGCTGCCGGGAAGGCGATCGCGGCCGTCACCGGGAACTGGGCGAACGGGATGATCGACATGATGTTCATCAGCCAGATGAAGAAGAACATCGAGACGAGCATCGGGACGTACTTCTCGCCCTTCTTGCCGATCGTCTCCAGCACGATGGACCGCTTGACGAAGTCGTAGCCGATCTCACCGACCAGCTGCAGCTTGCCCGGGACCAGGCGCGGCTTGGCGAAGGCGGCCCAGAAGAAGACGACCACCAGCAGCGAGACGATGATCGACAGCAGCATCGGCTTGTTGAACTCGACGCTGCCGATCGTGAAGATCGGCTCGAACTGGAACTCGTTCAGGCCCGGGGCCGGGAAGCCGCAGCCAGCGTCCCCGAAGTGGCAACTGCCTGAGGCGAGCGAAGACGTGAGTTCAGCACTCACCACGGACTCCTTCGTCGTGACGCATGGTTACGGCAACCTCGGTGTGTCGGCGTGGCCCGAGGCCACGGTGCGGCACTGGAACTTGATGGGTTTCTCGCCGATCCCGCACGGCGGTGCGCTGCACCACAGCGGGATCATCGAAGACTGCAAGGATCCGGGGGGCGATCCGTCCATCGTGCGGACAGACCTGGCCTCTTCCCGTACTCCGTTGTTGCGACGGACGATAGCAGTCCGTCAGTGCGGCATAAACACTGCCCCCCTCGTTGGGGGGACAGCCGGGCCTCGTCACTGTTGACGCCCCGAGTCCGAGGGCTTGTCGCCCTTGTTTTCGGAGGCGTCGGCCTCGACGTAGAAGGTCTTGGCCTTGAGCGCACCGCGCACCTGGAAGCCCGTCCAGATCAGGGCGCAGCCCAGCAGGGTGAAGGCGAACGCCTGCCGGTTGAAGAGTTCGGTGTTCTTGAAGACCGCGAGGACGATGCCGACCAGCAGGATCTGCGTGGTGTAGACGAGCAGCCCCGCAGCCATCATCATCTGCGGGTTCGACCTGGTCAGCCGGTCGAGGGCGACCTGGCCGAAGCTGAAGAACGCCACCACCAGCAGCGCGCCGAAGAAGGCGCCGAGCAGTCCCTTGCCACCTGCGACGGCGAATGAGATCGCCATGGCGATGACTCCGGCGACCGCAGTGGGGATCGCGGCGCCTCGGAGGATCCGGGCGTCGTTGGACGGCATGTCGGCAGCTCCGGCGGCATGTCGATGTGGCAGGGGGACGGGCACAGAACGTGGTGGTGGTACCGACCAAGGGACCGCCGTGGACCGGCCGCTCTGCGGCGAGTCCGTCGAGGGAGACCGACCGGGGACGGAAGTCCTCCACCTGTCAGGTCTTTCGGCGTGTTCTCGGTACTCGTGAACGGTATCACAAACTATTTGATGAGAGCTTTACCATGATTGTGTGGCACCTGTCACACTGACGGCCCAAGGGTGCCTCCGTACGGGTGAACCACCTTGACGACGTGTCAGGTGTCGGACCCGCCGTTCGGACTAGTGGCCGCGACCGCTGCCGTGACCCCGGCCGCCGACCGCCGACGAGCCTCCCTTGCCCAGGCCGCCGAGCAGCTCCTTGTCCTTCGCGGAGAGCTCGGCCATCGGCTCCGAGGCGGCCGCGGCGGCGGCCGGGGCCTCACCCTCGGCGACCGGTGCGGCGGCGCGGACCGGCTTGCGGCGGCGGTAGCGCGGCGGCACGAAGGCCTGCACGGCCCGCGGCGCGCGCGGGCGGAAGCGCGGGGTGAGCAGCACCACCAGGCCGACCAGGCAGAGCCCCGCCAGCGTGAGGGCGACCGTGCGGCCGGTGTTGGTGACCGAGAAGGCCACGGTGCCGAAGGCGATCAGCGCGGCCCAGAAGTACATGATCAGGACGGCCCGGCTGTGCGAGTGGCCGACCTGGAGGAGCCGGTGGTGCAGGTGCCGCTTGTCCGCGGCGAACGGTGACTGGCCGGCCCAGGTGCGGCGCACCACGGCGAGCAGCAGGTCGGCCAGCGGCAGCGCGATGACGGTCAGCGGCAGCAGCAGCGGGATGTAGATCGGGACCAGGGCGTGCACGGTGGCGGTCTGCGAACCGGTCTCGCTGGTGATGAGGTCCGGGTCGACCCGGCCGGTGATGGAGATCGCGGCGACGGCCAGCATGAGGCCGAGCATCATCGAGCCGGAGTCGCCCATGAAGATCCGCGCCGGGTGCAGGTTGTGCGCCAGGAAGCCCAGGCACATCCCGATCAGCAGCACGCTGAACAGCACGGCGGGCGCCGCGTCGGTGATCGTGTAGCCGTACCAGAGCCGGTACGAGTAGAGGAAGAACGCCATCGCGGCGATGCAGACCATGCCGCCGGCCAGACCGTCCAGGCCGTCGATGAAGTTCACCGCGTTGACCATGACGACGACCATGGTGACCGAGATGACCATGCCCTGGGTGGGGCTGACCGCGACCGCGCCGACGCCGGGCACCGGCAGGGTGATCACGGTGACGCCCTGCCAGACCATCACGCCGGCGGCGATCATCTGACCGCCCAGCTTGACCAGGGCGTCCACGCCCCACTTGTCGTCGAGCACGCCGAGCAGCCACATGATCCCGGCGCCGGAGAGCAGCGCGCGGATGTCGGTGCCCTGCGAGAACACCTTGCTGAGGTTGTCCAGTTGGGAGGCGACCAGGATGCCCGCGCAGAGCCCGCCGAACATGGCGATGCCGCCCAGCCGGGGCGTGGGCTCGCGGTGCACGTCACGGGCGCGGACCGGCGGCATCGCGCCGGCCGCGATCGCGAACTTCCGGACCGGGCCGGTCAGCAGATAGGTGACGGCCGCAGTGCAGAACAGCACCAGCAGATACTCACGCACTACTGGCCTCCTGCGTCACTGTCCGACGGGTCGGTACCGAAGGTACTCCCGTGCCTGTCCGGGGTTCGAGGTGCGTCGCCACGGCACACACCTTATTGAGTCGGACGCCCGGCGCGTGCATCGCGGTTCGCCCTACCGGGTAGGAGAGTGCGACGCCCCCCGGCCCGGGGCGGCGAAGGCGCCCGCCAGCTCACGGACCCGGGCCCCGATCCGGACGTCCGTGCCCTCGACGAGCAGGCGACCGACCAGTGCGGCGATCTCGGCCAGCTCGGCCTCCCCCATGCCCTGGGTGGTGACGGTCCCGCTGCCGAGCCGGATCCCGGAGGCCTCGGACGGCGGCGCGGAGTCGTACGGCAGCGCGCACTTGCCGAGCAGCAGACCGGCGGCGGCGCAGCGGCGCTCGGCCTCGGCCCCGCTGACCCCGAGCGGTCGGACGTCGGCCGTCACCAGATGGGTGTCGGTACCGCCGGTCAACGGGCGCATCCCGGCCTCCGCGAGCCCCGCCGCCAGCACCCGCGCCCCCGCGACCGTGCGGTGGGCGTAGGCGCGGTACTCGGGGGTGCCCGCCCGGGCGAACGCGACGGCCTTGCCGGCCACCTCGTTCATCGCGGCGCCGCCCTGGCTGAACGGGAAGACCGCCCGGTCGATCCGCTCGGCCAGCTCGGCGGTGGAGAGCAGCAGGCCGCCGCGCGGGCCGCGGAGCAGCTTGTGGGTGGCGGCCACGGTGACGTCCGCGTACGGCAGCGGGGACGGCGCCACACCGGCCGCGACCAGGCCGGTGGTCTGGGCGACCGAGGCGATCAGATAGGCGTCCACCTCTTCGGCGATCGCCCGGAAGGCCGCCCAGTCCGGGTGCCGGGGGTGGGAGATCGAGCCGGCCACGATGGCCTTCGGCCGGTGCCGGCGGGCGAGCTCGCGGACCTGGTCGAGGTCGATCAGGCCGTCGTCCTCGCGCACCCCGTAGCCGATGAACTCGAACCAGCGGCCCGAGAAGTTGGCGCGCGAGCCGCAGCTCAGGTGGCCGCCGTGCTCCAGCGACATCGCCAGCACCACGTCACCGGGGCGCAGCAGCGCGGCGTACGCCGCCAGCATCGCCGAAGTGGCCGAGCGGGGCTGGACGTTGGCGTGCGGGGCGGCGAACAGCTGACGGGCCCGGTCGATCGCCAGCAGCTCGGCGGCGTCCGCCAGGGCACAGCCGGTGTGGTGGCGCCGTCCGGGGTAGCCCTCGGCGTACTTGTCGATCAGCGGGCCGCCCAGGGCGGCCAGGACGGCCGGATCGGTGAGGTTCTCCCCCGCCAGCAGCTGGATCGTCTCGGCGCGGCGCTCGGCCTCGGCGGCCAGCAGATCGGCCAGCTGCGGGTCGGCCCGGCGCAGCGCTTCGGACGCCCACCGCCCCGTCGTCTCGGAGGAACCGGTCGCGGCATCGGTGACGGTCATGGCGGAGCTCCCGGGCAGCGTCGGGCAGGTGCCTCCAGCGTAGGACCGGGCCCCGCCCGCGGCCTGCCGACGCGGACCCGATGCACCCGCCCGGGCGGCGCCGGCCCGGGGGCCGGCGGCGGCCCGGGGGCCGGCGGCGGCTCACCGCACGGAGCGCGGGGAGGGCATGCCGGTGAGGGCGGTGACCACCGGGTCCACCGCGTCGAATATCTCCTCGCCGCAGTTGCGGAACATGCCGATCGGCGCCCCGTACGGGTCGTGGACCTCGTCGGACTCCGGGCTGGCGGCGAGCAGCCAGCCGCGCAGCGCGGCCGCGGCCCGGACCAGGGCGCGGGCCCGCTCGGTGACGTCGGCGCCGCGGCGCGGATCGGGCAGGGTGCCCGGGTCTATCGTCCGGACCAGGCGGGTGAACTCCTTCAGGGTGAAGGTGCGCAGCCCCGCCTCGTGACCCATCGAGATCACCTGGGCGCGGTGGTCCAGGGTCGCGGTGAGCACCAGGTCGGCCTCGACCACGTGCTCGTCGAGCAGCTCGCGGCCGGCGAAGCCGCCGCTGTCGGCGCCGTACTCGTCCAGCACCGTGGCGGCGTGGTCCTCCATCGGCGCGCCCACGTGGCCCCAGGTGCCGGCGCTCTCCACCAGGATCCGGCCGGCCACCCGGGGGCTGAGCCGGGTGTCCAGCTCACGCCGGGTGAGCCGCTCGGCGATCGGCGAGCGGCAGATGTTCCCGGTGCAGACGAACAGGATGCGGAAGTGGTCCAGCGGCCTGGGGCCCACGCTCAGGTACGGCGATATGCCGGGCCCGGAGTGGAGGGAGGCGGTCGTCAACTGCCGGCCTCCAGGTCGGGGACGACCTCCCTCAGCTGCTCGGCGCTGATCGCGCCGGCCCGCAGCAGGACCGGGACCTTGCCCGTGACGTCGACGATGGAGGAGGCGACGGCGTGGTCGGCCCGGCCGCCGTCCAGGTAGACGGAGATCGCGTCGCCGAGCTGCTGCTGGGCCTCGTCGCAGGTGGCGGGGGACGGGCCGCCGGTCAGGTTGGCGCTGGAGACGGCGAGCGGGCCGGTGGCGTTCAGCAGCTCGATCGCGACCGGGTGCAGCGGCATCCGGACGGCGACCGTGCCGCGGGTCTCGCCGAGGTCCCAGCGCAGCGAGGGCTGGTGCTTGGCGACCAGGGTCAGCCCGCCCGGCCAGAAGGCGTCGACCAGCTCCCAGGCCTGCTCGGAGAAGTCCGTGACGAGTCCGTGCAGGGTGGTCGGCGAGCCCACCAGGACGGGCGAGGGCATGTTGCGGCCCCGGCCCTTGGCGGCCAGCAGTGCGGCGACGGCCTCCGGCGAGAAGGCGTCGGCGCCGACCCCGTACAGGGTGTCGGTGGGCAGCACGACGATTTCGCCGCGGCGGATGGCCGAGGCGGCCTCGCGCAGACCGGTGGCGCGGTCTCCGGCATCGGCACAGTCGTAGCGGCGGCTCATCGGTGCGGTCCCCTTCCGAGATGACTCATGACGGCGTTCACAGCGCGGCTCCGCGCCCGGTGGTGGTGCACCGGGTGTTCACAGCGAGACCCTTCGGGCCGTCGTGAAGCGGGGCCGGTTGTTGAGGTCGCGGTGGTCGGCGGTGTCCGTCCAACCGCCTTCCTCGTTGAAGATCCACGGCACCTGGCCGCCCTGGGTGTCGGCGTGCTCGATCACCACGGCGCCGCCCGGGCGCAGCAGGCGGGCGGCGACCCGCTCGATGCCGCGGATGGTGTCCAGCCCGTCCTCGCCGGAGAACAGCGACATCTGCGGATCGTGGTCGCGGGCCTCGGGGGCGACGTACTCCCACTCGGTGAGCGGGATGTACGGCGGGTTGGAGATCACCAGGTCGAAGCGGCCGTCCCAGGAACGGTCGTCCTCGAAGGCCTTGGTGGCGTCGCCGGCGTGCAGGGTGACCCGGGCCCGGTCGGAGCTGGCCTCGATGTTGCGCCGGGTGTACCGCAGCGCACCCTCGTCCAGCTCGAAGGCGTGCACCGTGGAGCGCGGCAGCTCCTGGGCGAGGGCGAGCGCGATGGCCCCCGAGCCGGAGCAGAGGTCGACCACCAGCGGCTCGGCGACGTCCATGTCGCGGACGGCGTCTATGGCCCACTCCACGACCGACTCGGTCTCCGGGCGGGGCACGAAGACGCCCGGACCGACCGCCAGCTCCAGGTAGCGGAAGAACGCGCGGCCGGTGATGTGCTGCAGCGGTTCACGCGCCTCGCGGCGGGAGACGGCCTCCCAGTACCGGGCGTCGAAGTCCGCGTCCTTCACCGTGTGCAGCTGGCTGCGCTTCACGCTGTGGACGTGCGCGGCCAGCTCCTCCGCGTCGAAGCGCGGCGACGGCACGCCGGCCGCGGCCAACCGCTGGGTGGCCTGGGCCACCTCGGCAAGCAGCAGGTTCACGAACGACCTCTTGTTTCTGCGCTGCGGCTTCTCTGGTGCATTCGGGCCCGGGGGCCGGTCTCAGTTCTGCTGGGCCGCGGCGAGCTTGGCCTCGGCGTCCGTGTCCACGCAGGACTGGATCACCGCGTTCAGCTCGCCGTCCAGGACCTGGTCCAGGTTGTAGGACTTGAAGCCCGTGCGGTGGTCCGAGATGCGGTTCTCGGGGTAGTTGTAGGTGCGGATGCGCTCGGAGCGGTCCACCGTGCGGACCTGGCTGCGACGCGCGTCCGAGGCCTCCCGCTCGGCCTCCTCCTGCGCGGCGGCCAGCAGCCGCGAACGCAGGATGCGCATCGCCTGCTCCTTGTTCTGCAGCTGGCTCTTCTCGTTCTGGCAGGACGCCACGATACCGGTCGGGAGGTGGGTGATCCGGACCGCCGAGTCGGTGGTGTTGACGGACTGCCCGCCGGGACCGGACGAACGGTAGACGTCGATCCGCAGGTCGTTGGCCACGATCTCGACCTCGACCTCCTCGGCCTCGGGGGTGACCAGCACGCCGGCCGCGGAGGTGTGGATGCGGCCCTGCGACTCGGTGGCGGGGACGCGCTGCACGCGGTGGACGCCGCCCTCGTACTTCAGCTTGGCCCAGACGCCCTGGCCGGGCTCGGTGCTGCCCCTGGTCTTCACGGCCACCGAGACGTCCTTGTAGCCGCCGAGGTCGGACTCGTTGGCGTCGATGATCTCGGTCTTCCAGCCGATCCGCTCGGCGAAGCGCAGGTACATCCGGAGCAGGTCGCCGGCGAAGAGCGCCGACTCCTCGCCGCCCTCACCCGCCTTGATCTCCAGGATGACGTCCTTGTCGTCGTTCGGGTCACGCGGGACGAGCAGCAGGCGCAGCTCCTCGGTCAGCTCCTCGCGCCGGGCCTCGGAGTCCTTCACCTCGGCGAGGAACTCCGGCTCTTCGGCGGCGAGTTCGCGCGCTGCCTCGATGTCCTCGCCGGCCTGGCGCCAGGCCCGGTAGACCCGGGTGATCGGCGTCAGCTCGGCGTAGCGCTTGGCGAGCTTGCGCGCGTTGGCCTGGTCGGCGTGGACGGAGGGGTCGGCCAGCCTCGTTTCGAGGTCGGCGTGCTCGACGAGGAGCTCTTCGACTGCCTCGAACATGAAGGGGCCTTCTTCCCTGGGAACCGGTGGAGGGATGACACGGACGAGTCGTGGGACGCGAACGGCGCCGGTCTCCAGCGCCCCCGGAACGAGTACGGGGGCACCGGAAACCGGCGCCGAGGGAGCGCTAGGCCTTCGCGCTGTGCTGCTTGCCGAAGCGGGCCTCGAAGCGGGCCACGCGGCCACCGGTGTCGAGGATCTTCTGCTTGCCGGTGTAGAACGGGTGGCACTGCGAGCAGACCTCGGCGCGGATCTCGCCACTGGTCTCGGTCGAGCGGGTGGTGAACTCGGCGCCGCAGGTGCAGGTCACATGGGTGACCACGTACTCGGGGTGAACGTTGGGCTTCAAGGGGATCTCCTAGGTTCGGGAGGGCACCGGGTCGGCGGCTTGAATGCCGCACGTGAACCGGGACCGACGTACCAGTCTGCCAGGACCGGTCGCTTCTTCCCAAACCGGGTCGCGTTCCGGGATATTCCGGGCCCGGCCGACGGGACCGACGGGGCGGCCATGCGCCCGCCCGCCGGCCGGTCGGCGGGCGGGTCAGCGCCGCGGCGAGGGGCTCGCCGCGGTACCCGCGGCGGGCTGCGCGGAGGCCCTGCCGGAGGCCTGGGGGGCCGCCGTGGGGGCCGCCGGGGTGGCCTGGGCGGGGTTCTGCGGCTGCTCGGCCAGGACGGCCTGCGGGAGCGGCTGGTCGGCCTTCAGAGCCGCCCAGAGCTGGTCGGCCCGGGGCTGCTGGGCGACCACCCGGTTGGCGTCGCCGGGCGCCGTCACCACCGGCAGGGTGACCATCGAGAGCTGGTCGGGGCCGATCCCCTTGAGTTCCTCGGCCAGCCCCACCAGCGAGTTCACCGAGGCCAGCGCCGAGTCGGTGGTGATGCTGCGGGTCAGGGTGTCGCCGACCGACCAGAGCTTGACCGGGTTGCCGAACAGCCCGATCCCGCCGGCCTGGCCGAGCAGCGACTTCACCATCTGCTTCTGCAGCTCGATCCGGCCGAGGTCGCTGCCGTCGCCGACGCCGTGCCTGGTCCGGACGAAGGCCAGCGCCTGCTGCCCGCCGAGGTGGTGCTCGCCGGCCGCGAGGTTCAGCCCGCTGTCCTTGTCGTCGATCGGGACGGTGGTGGTCACGGTGGCCCCGCCGAGCGCGTCGACGACCCGGGCGAAGCCGGCGAAGTCGATCTCGATGTAGTGGTCCATCCGCAGGCCGGTCAGCACTTCGGTGGTCTTGACCGCGCACGCGGCGCCACCGGTCTCGTACGCGCTGTTGTACATCGCCCGCTTGGCACCGGCGGCGGTCTTGCCCTTGCCGTCCGTGCAGTCGGGGCGGGTGACCAGGGTGTCCCTGGGTATGGAGACCACGTCGGCCCGGGTGTGGCCCTGGTCGACGTGCACCACCATCGCGGTGTCCGAACGGGCGGTGTCGCCGGTGTCCCCGCCGGCCAGCGCGCCGTTCCCGCCGGCCCGCGAATCCGAGCCCAGGACGAGGACGTTGAACGAGCCGTCGGTGGCGGACGGCGGCCGGGCCGTGCCCAGCCGGGCGTCGATGTCGACGCTCTTGATGTTGCCGTTCAGCTTGAAGTACGCGTACCCGGCCGCACCGGCGCCGAGGACGACGAGCGCGGCGAACGCGCACGCGGCCACCCGCAGGACCGTGCGGCGGCGGCTCGGGATCCTCTTGTGGTCGGCCATACGGTCCAGAGTAAATCGGACAACATGATCCATAGGGTTCCAAATGTCCCAACTCTGGAACAAGCACAGAACCCTGGCCCGCTCGCGCGGACCAGGGTTCTGTGCTCACGAGCCGCTCGGCAGCGGTCAGTCGCCGGACCCGGGGGTCGTCTTGGCGATCTGCATGAGGAACTCGGCGTTGCTCTTGGTCTGCTTCATCTTGTCCAGCAGCAGCTCGATCGCCTGCTGCGAGTCGAGCGCGTGCAGCACCCGGCGGAGCTTCCAGACGATGGCCAACTCCTCGCTGCCCAGCAGGATCTCCTCCTTGCGGGTGCTGGAGGCGTCGACGTCGACGGCCGGGAAGATGCGCTTGTCCGAGAGCTTCCGGTCGAGCTTGAGCTCCATGTTGCCGGTGCCCTTGAACTCCTCGAAGATGACCTCGTCCATCCGCGAGCCGGTCTCGACCAGCGCGGTGGCCAGGATCGTCAGCGAGCCGCCGTTCTCGATGTTGCGCGCGGCACCGAAGAACTTCTTCGGCGGGTACAGCGCGGTCGAGTCGACACCACCGGACAGGATGCGGCCGGAGGCCGGCGCCGCCAGGTTGTAGGCGCGGCCCAGGCGGGTGATCGAGTCCAGCAGGATCACCACGTCGTGGCCCAGCTCCACCAGACGCTTGGCGCGCTCGATGGCCAGCTCCGCGACGGTGGTGTGGTCCTCCGCCGGGCGGTCGAAGGTCGAGGAGATGACCTCGCCCTTCACCGACCGCTGCATGTCGGTGACCTCTTCCGGACGCTCGTCCACCAGGACGACCATCAGGTGGCACTCGGGGTTGTTGTGGGTGATCGCGTTGGCGACCGCCTGCAGCACCATCGTCTTACCGGTCTTCGGCGGCGCGACGATCAGACCGCGCTGGCCCTTGCCGATCGGCGACACCAGGTCGATGATCCGGGTGGTCAGGATGCCCGGGTCGGTCTCCAGGCGCAGTCGGTCCTGCGGGTAGAGCGGGGTCAGCTTGTTGAACTCGGGACGGCCGCGGCCGCTCTCCGGGTCCATGCCGTTGACGGAGTCCAGCCGCACCATGGCGTTGAACTTCTCGCGGCGCTCGCCGTCGCGCGGCTGGCGCACCGCGCCGGTGATGGCGTCACCCTTGCGCAGGCCGTTCTTGCGGACCTGGGCGAGCGACACGTAGACGTCGTTCTGGCCCGGCAGGTAGCCGGAGGTCCGGACGAACGCGTAGTTGTCGAGGATGTCGAGGATGCCCGCGACCGGGATCAGCACGTCGTCGTCGCCGACCTGCGGCTCGGCGGGGCCGACCTCGAAGCCCTCGCGGCGGGTGCCGCGGCCCCGGCGGTCACGGTAGCGGCCGCGGCGGCCGCGGCGGCCGTCGCCGAACTCGTCGTCGTCGTAGCCGCCCTGCTGCGCCTGCGGCTGGGCCTGCTGGCCACCGCTCTGGCGGCTCGGCTGGCTCTCGCCCTGACCGCCCTGCTGCTGGCCCTGGCCACCCTGGCCCTGACCCTGGCCGCCCTGGCGGTCGGCACGGTCCCGGCGGTTGCGGCGGTCACGGCGCGACTCGCGGGAGTCGGCGTCCTGGCCGGCCTGGGCGTCGCCGCCCTCCTGGCGGCCCTCGCGCTCGCCGCCCTCGCGGCGGTCGCGGCGGTCCCGGCGGTCCCGGCGGGTCTCGGTACGACCCTCCTCGCGGCCCTCGAAGCCGCGGGCCTCGGCCGGGCGGGCCTCGGCCTGCTTGGCCTCGGTGGCGACGGCGGCGGGCGCCTCGGCGACCGCGTCGGCGGTCGGCGCGCCGGCGGCCGAGGTGGCCCGGCGGCGGGTGCGCTCGGCACGGGCCGGCGCGGCGGTCTCGGCGGCGGCCTGGACCGGGATGTCGATCTGGGCCTGCTCGTCGGCGGCCGGGGCCTCGGCCTGGGCGGCCTTGGTCCGGCGGGCGGGCTTCTCCGCCGGCTCGGCGGAGCCGGCCTTGGCGGCGGTGCGCTTGGCGGCCGGAGCGGCGGCGGGAGCGGCACCGGCGGCGAGCAGCGGGTCCCCGCCGCTCTTCTCCTTGATGGCCTCGATCAGCTGGCTCTTGCGCAGGCGTCCCGTGCCGCTGATACCGAGCGTCGAGGCGAGCTTCTGCAGCTCGGCCAGGACGAGGCCGTCCAGGCCCGCGGCAGCGGTGCGACGGCGCCGGGCCGGGGCCGCGGGGGCGGCGGCTGCGTCCGACGCCTCGGCGTCCGGGCGCGCGCCCATCAGATCGGTGGTGTCGCTCACTAAGGGTCCTTCCCTGGAGCGGACGTCGGCCTGTCTGGCTCGGCGACCGGTTGTGCTGTCCTGACCAACGCTCGACTGCGTCGGTCCGAGGCGGTGATCCCCCGGATGGCGGGTAGCCAGTCGGAGGAGAGCTGCGAGGTGCGGTGCGTGATGCACGGTGGTGCTGATTGGCGCGGTGGGACGGTCGCATGCCGACCCTCCCCCAGCCGGCCATGGCCGGGTGGTACCCCCACGCTGCCTGCGAATCCCGGGCCCCCGTCGCGTGACGGTGGCCCGCGCTCCGCCCGTCCTTGCCTCAAGGTGGGAGGCCGCGGGTGGGAGTCAGGTGCCGTCACGGCTTCGGGATGCGGCCGCAAGTCGCGCAGGCAGGCTGCGTACGCGCTGCGGTGGGCTCCCGGAGAATCGTCGTCCCGTACATCGCCGGGACTCCGCCTGGGCGGAGTGCTGGGATCGGGACGCGGCGCACCGAGCCCCGGAGGGCACCTGGTGCAGCAATGAGGTTAACACTACCGACCCCCTCAGACATTCCCCAGCCTTGCGCTTGCCAATCGTGTCCGGACGGTCCGGCCCGGACACGGCCGGATCCGGGCCGCCGGACCGGTGCTCAGCCGTCGAGCGGGAGCACCGAGGCCCCGGCCCGGTCGAGCTCCAGACGGTGTGCGGCGAACACCGCACCGCCCTGACCTGCGTCCTCGGCGAAGGCCAGCACCTTGTCGGCGCCCGCCTCGTCGGTGAGCGCGAGTACGGTCGGGCCGGCGCCGGAGATCACCGCGGGGATGCCCTCCGCGCGCAGCGCGCCCACCAGGGCGGCGCTGTCCGGCATCGCCGAGGCCCGGTAGTCCTGGTGCAGCCGGTCCTCGGTCGCGGCGAGCAGCAGCTCGGGCCGGCGGGTCAGCGCCTCGACCAGCAGCGCGGCACGGCCGGCGTTGACGGCGGCGTCGGCCAGCGGGACGGTCCGGGGCAGCAGACCGCGGGCGGTCTCGGTGAGCACCTCGGTCGCCGGGACGAAGACCACCGGGACGACCCGGTCGGACGGCTCCAGGGTGACGGCCTTGGCCGACTCCTCGTCCGTCCAGGCCACCGTGAAGTTGCCGCGCAGGCAGGCCGCGACGTTGTCGGGGTGGCCCTCCAGCTCGGAGGCGAGGGCCACCAGCGCGTCGTCGTCCAGCGCGGACGGGCCGCCGATGGTGACGGCACGGGCGGCCACGATGCCGGCGCAGATCGCGGCGGAGGAGGAGCCCAGGCCACGGCCGTGCGGTATCCGATTGGCGCAGACCACTTCGAGGCCGCGCGGCTGGCCGCCGAGCCGGTCGAAGGCGGCGCGCATCGCGCGCACCACCAGGTGGCGCTCGTCCCGGGCGAGCGTCTCGGCGCCCTCACCGGCGATGTCGACGGTGAGCCCGGAGTCGGCGACCCGGACGACCACGTCGTCGTACAGACCCAGCGCGAGTCCGAAGGCGTCGAAGCCCGGGCCGAGATTGGCGCTGGTCGCGGGAACCCGGACCCGGACGGCGGCGGCACGGAACGCAGGACCGGCCATGCGGTGGACTCTCCTGGGGAAATCGGGCGGCGCGAAGCGCGTCGGTGCGAGGGTGGGAGGGGGCCGCGGGCCCCGATCGGGGTGGGCGGTCACAGCCGTCGTCGCGACCCCTGGAGGGGTCGGACCCGGGGCATGTGCCACACGGCCGAACCCAGAGTATCGAAGAGAGGTTCCACAGTGGTACACCCCGTGGGCCTTCGATCTGGTGTGTTGCCGTTTCTGGCCGGAATACGTGCCGGAATGGCACCGGAATACGTGGCTGAATTGACACAAAAGTGTCAGCCGAGAACGGCTGTGGGCCGCCCCCCGAAAGGGGGGGTCGGCCCACTGCTTACTCGCCCGCTCGCCTCCGGGGCGCTCGGCCCCGGTGCCGACGGTCGGCGCCCAGTGTCCTCGCCCGCTCGCCTCCGGGGCGCTTCGACCCGGCGCCGACGGTCGGCGCTCCAACGCCCCTCGTTCCTCGGGGCGTCCTCGCTTCTC